>CP064979.1:2879495-3199439 GCA_016699575.1 Flavobacteriales bacterium
GCACCCGCTCGCGCAATGTCATTAAGTTAAGGAGTGCCTTGTGCTGTGATCAACGCGGTTGAAAAGTCGCGGTGTCGAGGGATCAACGGTGATCGGCGGGGAGGCTCTTTGGCCCATGGCACCAAGAGCGAAGCGCAAGACCAACCGTGGGATCCTCGTAACAGTGAGAAGATGTTTGGCCAGCGACGCATTGAGGGAGACCTTCAGGCGCTCGCCCAAAGACTTCACACGCCAACGCAAGATGCCCTTCAAGAAGGTGGTGCTCTTCATGCTGAGCCTCTCGCGGCGCAGCCTGCAGCTGGAACTCACGGGCTTCGTGCGCGCCTTCGCCGACGGGGTGCGCAACGTATCGGGCAGTGCCTTCAACCAGAGCAGAAGGAAGGTGGAGCCCGGGGTGTTCAAGGAACTCATGCGAGTGATGAACCAAGAGTTCTACACCGACAACGACGAGCGTGTGAAGCGCTGGCAAGGCTTTCGGCTCCTGGCCACCGACGGGTCCATCATCAACCTGCCGCATACCAAGGAACTGGGCGAGCACTACGGCGGCGCGAGCAACCAGCACGGCAACCGCACGGTGCAGGCGCGTTGCTCGGTGCTCTACGATGTGCTCAACAACATGGTGCTCCATGGCACGCTATCGCCCTGGGCGGTGGGCGAACGTGAACTGGCCTTGCAGCACTTGCACATGTGCCAAGAGGGCGACCTGATGATCTACGACCGCGGCTATCCCAGCTATGCGCTCATGTCGGCGGTGCTGGAGCGCGGAGCGCATTTCCTGATCCGTTGCACCCACAAGTTCAACCAGCAGGTGATCGACTTCGTGGCCGGTGGCCTGCACTCGCACACCGTGCCCATGGGCGCTGGCAAGAACACCCAGCACGGTCGTGGTCCGCAGAGCAATGATCGCATCAACGTACGCATGGTGAAGGTGTTGCTGGACAATGGCGAACTGGAAGTGCTGCTCACATCCTTGACCGATGAACAGCGCTATGCGACGGCCGTCTTCAAAGAGTTGTACGCCAAGCGCTGGGGCGTGGAGCGCTTCTACAACACCATCAAGAACATCGCCCGTGTGGAGCACTTCACCGGACACACCGATGTGGTCATCCAGCAGGATTTCCATGCAGCGCTTTTCATGTGCAACCTGCACGCCCTGCTCCTCGACGAGGCGCAGGACCAGTTGCCCGCCGAGCACCCCGCGCGCAAGCTCTCCTACAAGATCAACAACAACGTGTCCTTCGGCTACATGAAGCAGGAGGTGATGCGCATCATGGCCCAAGAGGACGATGAGCAGACCATGCGCGACCTGTCCGAGCTGTTCCTCTCCACCACCGTGCCCATCCGCCCAGGCCGCACTTTCCCACGCGATCGCGACAAGTACCGCACACGCGACAAGCCCGTCTATCTCACCAACTCCAAACCGGCCCTGTGAGAACCCTTAACTTAATGACATTGCCCGCTCGCGTGCGCGCCGCCGCTCGCTTGTAGCGAGTGGCCTTCTGTCTAGGGCGTTGCGCCCGTCTCAAGTCCACCTGCGCGAGCCCTCACCCCGTCTCCGTCTCAATAATGTACCTCGGCCGTCCCTTCACCTCCTTGTAGATCTTGCCCACGTACTCGCCGATGATGCCCAGGCTGATCATGTTCACGGCGGAGAAGAACAGCACGATGAAGGTGGTGCTGAACCAGCCTTGCAGCGTGCGCCCGGTGAGCAGGGCCCACAGCGAGAGCACCGCCAGCCCAAGGGCCACTAGGGCCATGACCACACCGGCGTAGAACACCAGCTTCAGCGGCGCGGTGCTGAACGAGGTGATGCCCTGCCACGCCAGGCTCATCAGTTTGCGGTAGCCGTACTTCGATTCGCCCGCGTGCCGCTCCTTGCGCACGTAGCTGATCTGCTCGCTGGGGTAGCCGATGAGCGTGAAGATGCCGCGCAGGTAGAGGTTGGCCTCGCCGAAGCGTTCCAGGTCGGCGATCACGCGGGCATCGGCACTGCGGAAGTCGGCATGGCCCCGCACGGCGCGCTTGTTCATCGCTTTGATCAGCCGGTAGTACACGGCGGCCGCCAGCTGCTTGCCGGGACTGTCCACCTTGCGGTCCAATCGCACGCCGTACACCACGCGCTTGCCGTTGTGGTGGGCGTGCACCATCCGCGATATCACGCTAACGTCGTCCTGCAGGTCGGCGTCCATGCTGATGAGCACATCGGCGTGCGGCCGCATGGTGAAGAGGCCCGCGATGAGCGCGTTCTGGTGCCCGAAGTTGGCGCTGAGCTTCAAGCCCCTGATGCGGGCGTTGGCCTTCGCCAGTGCTTCAATCTCGCTCCAGGTGCCGTCACGACTTCCGTCGTCCACGCAGCAGATGAAGCTGTCCGGCGTGGCGTGGCTGCTGGCGGCAAGGCTGTCCAGCTCAGCCAGCAGCACGCTGGTGGTGTGCCCCAGCACGCCCTCCTCGTTGTAGCAGGGCACCACGATCGCGACTTTCAGGGGCTTCATACCGGTGCTCATCGGTGGCGGCCAAGGTAGGCGGGGCCGTTGAGCACCCGCCCCTGCACAAAACACGAACCCCGGCTCTCACCGGGGTTCGCTCATGTCAAGGGTTCTGGGCTACTCCATCACCTGCAACGAATCGAACTTCACGCTTGCGCGCAGTTCGTTGCGCACTACCATGCGGCCGTTGCCCATCAGAAAGGCGATTTCCAGATTTCCCGAGCCACATCGGCAAGGGCTTTCTGTCGCTTGGATATCTGCTCCTCGGACCAGACGTCGTAGCGGTCGGCGATGGCTCGGGTGATCGCCAAGCCACTCCCTGCATACACAGGACGTTTTTCAGCGTAGGTTTTGTTCCCAGCCTCGTTGTTCTTGTTCTTTTCAAGCAAGGTCAGGTTTCCTAGTCTATAAGCACTCCGCTCCACCATTGTGTCGTCAATGCCCCAATCCTCATGAGGGGATTCGGGCAGAATGTGCTCGATCGTTAAACCTTCACCGAACGGATCGATGGCGGAACCGTGTTTCCGACGCTCAATCGATGCGAGCAAGTAGCGGACGATGTTGTTGTTCCTGGAGGTGTCCTTGAACTCGGCCGCAGCGAACGATGCCGCAAAGCTCTCGTCATCGGGGAACACCTCCCTCAGCCAAGCCGGATCGAACCGCTTCTCCTTGTGTATTCTCAAGGCGACCGCATTGTACACACGGTCCTGCTCATTCGGATTCAATCCTCCAATGACGTTATACCGCAGTGATATCACACTACAGGCACGGAGTGCGCGGAGAAAGTCAGGGGCCCCCAGGCTCTCATAAGCTGACAGCAGAAGAGGCAGGGGTTGTTTCACTTGGAACAACCGAAGTTCACTGAGATGATCGGCAACCTCAGGTCGGCCCTTCCAGAGCTCATCTTCAGGGGACCTGAGCGCCATGAAGATGTCCGCCGTGCGCTGGAGGTCACGCAGCAACTGGAAAGCTTCCCCCTTGTTCGTTACCTCCTTTCTGATGACTTTGTACAGTTCGCTCTTACGGACATTACCTCTTCGACTGTTCCAATATGTGCGCAGGAATTCTTCGAAGCGCTCACCGCCCAAGACGCTCATGACGGCGCTCCAGAGCTTTTCCATCTCCTGGAGTTCAGTCGGATGACGTTCGTCGCTGTCAACAACCGAAAAGAGATAGTTCTTCAAGAGGTCCGCTGAGGACAACTGTACGCCACGTGCATTGAGCGTTTCGAAAACCTTGAAGGCGTTCATGTCGTCGCCAACGCGGATCACGGTGAAGACAAGCTTGTCGACCATGGTGTCCACGAAGCTTGCGAGCCCCTCCCCGGTTGTGAACGATTTCCGCAGCCGCTCATAGAACCATTGAAAGCACCCTCGCATCAACTTCTCTGACGCATTCGTTCCCCTGACTCTCGGTGGGGCTAGGGGAACGAGGTACGTTTTGAAGTAGTCATCGTTGTTGCGATTGAGCCTCAACTTGTTCGTGGACACGAGCGTTACCGGATCGAGATACCCGATGTAAGATCCGCGCAACGATTCTTGTCGCCGTTGATTCTTATCGCCGTCCGTTCCACTGTCCACAAGGTCTTGTAGGCACTTCAGAACGGCAAGAATGACAATGCTCAGAGTGGTCAACCGCTGCTGCCCATCAATGACTTGGTGCAGCTTGTTGTTCGTTGTCTGCAACACCAAATACCCCATATAGTGCCCGTCGTCGTGACCGCTCAGCAGACCTTGGATGTCCTGCCACAGATCATCCCATTGCTCAACAGACCAGGAGTAATCCCGCTGGAATTTGGGGATCTCGTAGGTGAGACCGTTGCCAAGAAGCTGTCTGTAGGTGGCGCTTGTGGTGTCCTGAATGCCGATCATCTGGTGCCGTCTCGGTCCGCGAAGATACCGGCCACTGCCGGGCGCCTAGTGCCAAAACACGAACCCCGGCTTTCACCGGGGTTCGATCAAGTCAAGGGTTCAGGGTTATTCCATCACCTGCAGTGAATCGAACTTCACGCCCACGCGCAGTTCGTTGCGCACCACCAGGCGGCCGTTCACCGGGCGCAGGAAGTAGAGGGCGTCCACTTCGCTCACCGGCTCGGGCGCGGCGGTGATGGCCATGAAGCCGAGGTCGCGGCTCATGCGCAGCACGGCGCCGCGGTTGGTGGCATCGAGGCTGTGCACCTCGTCCAGGAAGAAGGGCACGCGGCTCAGCGGCGTGTGCTCCTTGGGGTCTTCCTTCAGCATGCTGCGCAGCACCAGCAGGTTGAACAGCACCTTGATGGTGATGGCGGTACCGTGTGATTCCACCTGCAGATTGTCGTAGCTGTGCACGCGGCCGTTGTTCACCGCAACCGTGAAGCGCAGGGTGAAGAGGTCGCCGTAGTTGAGCGTGATGCGCTCGCTGAGCTTATTGCGGAAGCTCTGGTACGCGGCGTCCAACTTCTTGCTGTCGTCGAAGAGGCCGGTATGGTCGGTTTCGGCCAATTCCTTCAGCGGCTCCACCAGATCGCTCTGGTCGATCACTTCCATGCGCAGGCTCTCGAGGTTCGAGACGCTCACATTGCTGAAGCGGCGGTTGAGGGCTTCTGCGGCGCCACGGATGTCGTTGAGGCCGTTGAGGACGTTGGCGAAGTTGGCGCGCAGCAGGTGCAGGTAGTTGTCCCAGTCCTTGCGCAGGGCCTCCTCGAACGTGGGCAGACCGTCGATCTGCTCGCGCATCAGGCGAACCGTCTCCATCTCGTTCGCGCCGATGATGTCGCCCTTCAGCACGTTCTCGATCTTGCTGCGGAGCTGGTCCATCTCGCGGCTCATGTCCTTGTGCTCGATGGTGAGCTTCTGGTAGAGCGCAATGGCATCCTCCGGGTCGTTCGGCACGCTCACCAGCTCGCGGCCCTTGGCTTCCAGGTCGGGCGGTGGTGTGCAGCCTTCCAATAGGCGCAACAGGCGGTTGAAGCGCTCGTCCTCCTTGTTCAAGGCGGTGCGCTGTTCGAAGAGCTTCACACTGATCTCGTCGAGCTTCTCGCGGATCTCCTTGCGCTGGCCCTCGGCGTCGCCCTTCTCCTTGCTGATCTCGTTGTGGCGCTTCTTCAGGCGCGGCTCCTCACGACGGTCGTGCTGGTAGCGCTCCCACCGGCCCAGCTGCTCTACGTGTGCATCGCACTCGGCCTGCACCTTGGCGCGGTCCTTCGCGATCACTTCGCGGTTCTCGATGGCGTCCATCAGCTTGCGCAGACGGTCCTGTTCGGCTTGCAGATCGGCCAGCGCCTTTTTCATCGCCTTCACGTCCACCAGCTCCTTCCACGCGTTGCTGTTGTCCGGCAGCGGCAAGCTCACGAGCGCATCGCTGTACTTGTCGTCCTTGATGTTCTCGGCAACGCTCTTCAGCAGCGCTTCCACCTGCTTGCGCTTCTTCAGCTCCACACCGCCCTTCTCCACGGGCAGCTTCAGGATGTCCACGTTGAAGAGGCGCGAGAGGCCGTGCACCTCTTCATCGCTCAGCGACTCGCGCAGCTCGGTAATGAGGGCTTTGTCGAAGTTGGCGATGGCGCGCTCGGTGTTGGCCACGCGACCGGTCACCTCGGCGAGGGCACGGGCGGTGCGCTGCCGGTCGGCTTCTTCGGCGTTGCCCAACTGGCGGTTCAAGCCGTGCAGGCGCTCCTTGGCATTGCTCAGGGCCTCGCGCTCCAGGTTCTCCACGAAGTTCTCGAGGCCCTTGCCCAGCTCGGCGATGCGCTGCAGGTCGCCCTCGGCGCGGCCCTTGAAGCCGGCCAGTTCAGCGATCTTCTCGTCGAGGTCCTTGAGGATCTCGGCCGTGCTGATCTTCTCCTTCTCCAGCGCTTCCTGCTTGGCCACGATGGCCTCCTTCACATGCTTGTTGTGGTCGTGCGCTTTGCGGCGCTTCTCCATCAGGTCGCTGTACACGGTGGCCAGGCGCGCTTCCACGTTGAAGCGCACATCGCTCATGCCGATGTACTTCTCCAGCCGCTCGCGCTCGGTCTTCAGCGTGTTCAGCTTCACGCGGCGGTCGCGGATGCGCTCGAATTCCTCGGTCATGAGGCGATTGGCCTCCAGCGCGGGTTTGTTCGGCGGCAGGTTGGCCAGCATCATCAGGCTGCGCTTCATCTCGTGCTGGTCGATGCTGCGCAGGCTGAGCAGGTTCTTCAGCACTTCCTTGAAGTGGCTGTAGCGCTCGGTCTCGGTGAGGTGCACGATGCCCAGGCCGTTGCTCTCGCCCTTGGTTGCCACCAGCAGTGCTTCGCGCAGCAGCTGGGGTTCGCGCAGTTCGCGGTAGTTGCGCTCGGCGAGGGTGGTGAGCACGTCCTTCGGGTCGCGCACGCGGTCGTCGTCCGTGAGGAAGTCGCCCATCACGTAGCCGCCGTCGTAGGTAAAGCGCACGGGATCGCCGCCGCTGCTCTTGCTCACCCCACGCCAGCCGATGGTGTAGGTGCCCTTCGGCCCGGTGCACTCGAACAGCAGGTAGCTGTAGTGGTCGGGGAAGTAGTACTGGCGTGTCGCCTCCTGGTCGTGGTCGCCGAACGACATCTGGTTCCTGTTGTCGAGGTACAGGAACTGCAGCGTGTTGATCAACGTCGTCTTACCGGCGTTGTTCGGGCCAACGAGCTGGATGGAGTTGCTCAGGTCCACCTCCGCGTAGTCGTAGCTACCGGAGCGGATGGCGATGAGTTTGGTCGGTCCTAGTTGCATGTGATCAAAGGGTGGTCATACCGCAAAGAGCGCAAAGGGCGCGAAGAATGCGGGAGACGTTCGGGTCATCTTTTCTTGTTTCGTTCACTTGGCCTTGGGCCTCAAGTATCCTTTGTGTCCTTCGTGCTCTTCGCGGTTGTCCTTCTTCAATTCATTTCAGGATCGATCGTCCGCTCGCCGTCCATCAGCACGCTGCGGCTTTCCTGCTCGGCGGCATTGCTGATCTCCTGGCACTTGTCGAACATGCGGTGGAAGGGGCGCAGGAAGCGGAAGGTGTCGTCGTTGAAGTATTCCACCCAACCCAGGCGCACCATGCTCTTCACCAGTTTGCGCAGGGCCGCTTCGTCATCCACCCCAACGGCCTTCAAGTGTGTTTTGTAACGGTCGCTGGCCAGGTGGGGGAGACCCGCCACACTGAAGCGCTCGGTGAGCAGGTACTCCTCGACAGGTCGCCCTTCATTGGCGGTGGCCTCGATGAGGATGAAGCAGAACACGGCGATGGGCGGCAACGCTTGCGAGGGCGGTGTGGCTTCGGCCGCTTCCGTCTGGAAGTAGAAGAAGTCGCGTTGGTGGCGCACCAGGTTCAGGCCGAGCGGGCTGAAGTAGTCCTTGTAGCCGTCGAAGTTCTCGGCCAAGGCCGTGTGCAAGCTGCCCTGCTCGTGGGTGATGTACGCCCCTTGGCGCAGCTTGTCGAAGACCTCCTTGATCTGGGTGAGGTTGCTCATTTGTTGGTGCCTTTAGCGGGCGTTGGCTTCGTGATGGAAATGGTACCGACCTCCAGCTGACCGTCACGCGTGCGGTACTGTTTCGGCTTGCCGCCTTTGAAATCCACTTCGAGCTTGGGGTCGAAGAGCAGTTTGCTCAAGCCGAGCAGCGCATCGGCGGTCCCTTTCTCGGGGAAGGTCTTGGTGAGCCACGCGGTGATGTCCTTCACCGGAAGCTCTTCGTTCAGCGCGTTCGGCAGTTCGTTCAACCACAAGAGGCGCACGTAGTCGGGCGGTGTCCCCTCGCTCTCCTCCCAGTTGAGCGTGGGCGGCGGCGTGGGCGGGTGGCTCACCACGGCGTCGATGATCTGGTTGATCACAGCATCGGTGGGCGGGCTCTCGATGCGCGCGTTGTCCGCGCTCACCACATACGTCATCGCCCAGTCGTCGAGCTTCATGGAGCGCAGTCGGCCCAGGGCCAAGCCGGCGCCATGGGCGATCGCACTGGCGCGGCGCAGCACGTCATAGAGCGGCTGTAGTTCCTTACGGCTTTCGTTCAGCGTGTGGATGGCGCGGCGGCGCAGCACGCGCAAGGCGCGCTCGTTGCGCTCGATGCTGTGGAGGTCGCGGTACACGCCCTGCTCGCGCGCCATACGCAAGGCCATGTCCGTTTCGTTCAGCGTGTTCACCAGCAGGCCGTCCACACGGACGATCTCCACCAGCGGGTGCACGTACTGGTCCATGAGCACCACGATGCGCAGGTAGCGCTCGCGCACGCTCACGCTGCTGCGGTCGGCGAGGTAGCGGGCCACTTCGGCCATCACGGCGCGGTGCGTGGCATCAAGGTCGTCGCGCATGCGGCGCAACGTGTGGTCGATCTCGTTGGTGGCCATGGCCACGCTCAAGGCGTCGCCGGCATCCACGCCCAGCTGCACGCGCTTGCGGGCGCTCTCCAGTGCGGCGGTGTAGCCCTGGATGATCTCAGGACTGGTGGGCGCAGCGTCGTTGTGCAGGAAGTTCAGCAGCTGCAAGAGCGGCTGCGCCATCACGTAGTGCGAGCTGCCCTCTTCGATGGGTACGATGATCTGCATCTCCAGCAGGCGGTCCCACGTGGTCTCGGGCAGTTCCTCGGCCGCATCGCTGAAGTTTCGGATGAGCTGCCGCACCTGTGCTTCGCTGATGTCGCCCGGCTTGATGGCGATGGCGTGCAGCAAGGGCACGTGCGTGGCGCAGAAGTCGAAGAAGCGTTTGGGGGTAACGTGCATGTGTTTCATCCCGCCCTTGCGGGGGGCGTCCCGTTGACCTGTCGCGCTTTTCATCAGCGCACAACAAGCACGCGAGATTAAGCCGGCCTGCCCGCCCGCACAGGCGCGAGTTTTCGACAGGTGTTGGTAACCGCCGTTCAGCTCTTGCGCCAATCGGCGCCAGGAATGACGCGCTTCATGAATTGATCGAACAGCGGAACCGTGAACGCGGTGTCTCCATGGTTGGGGCTCCAGATCATGCCTTTTGAGATCAAGTTGTTGCGCCGAGGCCCTAGCGCAGTCACCTCCATGCGCAACAACTGGGCAATGTCACCGGACCGATGAGGCCCGGGGCCTAGCTCGGCCATAGCGCGCAAGTAAATCTTTTCAGCGGGTGTGAGCCTGTCGAACCTGACCCTGAAAAAGCTCTCGTCGAGCGCAGCCACAGCGCTGGTTGACGCGACTAGGACGTCTGCCTCTGTGATTGGTGAGCGATCGGCCGCATCCCATGCGTGCTTTCCCCATTCTTGGATGAAGTACGGATAGCCTTCGGTTTTCTCGACTATCATTTCGACTGCACGACCCTCGATTTCCACGTTCTGTTGATTGGCGGGCGCCTCGATTGCTTGCCGTGCATCAGAAGGTTGCAGTGGTCCGATGGTGGGAAAGTCGAATAGTCGCTCCGCATAGGATTTGGCGTCGCCCATGCGCCCCCTGAGTTGCGGCAGGCCCGCACCGATCAGGATTATAGGCAAACGTCGTTGAGCGCATCTGTGCATGGCCGTGATCAATGCGGCCATTTGTGGCTCAGGCACGTACTGCAGTTCGTCGATGAAGATGGCCAGAACGGTATCGGCTTTGGCGGCGGCCTGACCCGCCGCTTCCATCAGGGCTTGGAGGTCGTGTTCGAGATCACCGTTGTCGGCCAAGCCTGGTTCCGGTTCAAAGTCGAAGCCCACTTCAATGTCTCCGTATTTGACCTTCAGGGCCTTCGCGAAGCCGGCGAGACCACGAAGCGCTCGTTGTGCAAGGTCTTTCGCGTTCGCGTTTCGCGAGAGCCGCAAAAGAGCTTGCCTCAGTTGGGGAACGAGAAGCGCGGGGAGCGACCCCTTTTCCTTGGCTTCGATGCGGAGCGTTTGGGCACCAGTTGATTCGGCATCTTCTCTCATGCGGTCCAACAAGACCGTTTTACCAACGCCACGAAGACCGACAAGCATCAAGCTCTTTGCAGGGTTGCCGAGGCGAATACGCGCAATGGCAATGCGTACCGTTTCAAGCAGTTCGTCCCGGCCAACGAGTTCCGGGGGTTGGGTACCAGCCCCGGGCGCAAATGGATTCCTTATGGGGTCCACGGATCAAACATAAGGAGATTAGTCGAATTATCAGTTGTCGATAAGTCGACTAAATCTCTTCAAAATGTTCAGAAGAAATTCCACCTCAATGTACAAGCCCCCGGCCTTTCGACCGAGGGCTTGACCTTTCACACAGGCGTGTGCCCGTGACCACCGTTCCATGGCGTGGAACGGGCGGTGCTTACATCATGTCCATGCCGCCGCCCATGCCGCCGTGGCTGTGGGCTGGGGCTTTCTCTTCTTTCTCCTCGGTGATCACGCACTCGGTGGTGAGGAGCATGCTCGCGATGGAAGCGGCGTTCTCCAGTGCCACGCGGGTCACCTTGGTGGGGTCGATCACACCAGCTGCGAGCAGGTTCTCGTACTCCTCGGTGCGGGCGTTGAAGCCGTAGTCGGCTTTGCCCTCGCGCACCTTCTGAACGATGATGCTGCCTTCGAGGCCTGCGTTGGCCACGATCTGGCGCAGCGGTTCTTCGATGGCGCGGCGCACGATGCCCATGCCGGTGGTCTCGTCGCCGTTGGCGCCCTCCAGCTTCTCCAGCACTTTCTGCGCGCGGATGTAGGCCACACCACCGCCGGGCACGATGCCCTCTTCAACGGCAGCGCGGGTCGCGTGCAGTGCGTCGTCCACACGGTCCTTCTTCTCTTTCATCTCCACTTCCGTGGCGGCACCGATGTAGAGCACCGCAACACCACCGGCCAGCTTGGCCAGGCGCTCCTGCAGCTTCTCCTTGTCGTAGTCGCTCGTGGTGGTTTCGATCTGCGCTTTGATCTGGTTCACGCGTGCGGTGATGTCGGCCTTCTTGCCGGCACCGTTCACGATCGTGGTGTTGTCCTTGTCGATGCTGATCTTCTCGGCTTTGCCAAGCATGGTCAGGTCGGCGTTCTCCAGCTTGAAGCCGCGCTCCTCACTGATCACGGTACCACCGGTGAGGATGGCGATGTCCTCCAGCATGGCCTTCCGGCGATCGCCGAAACCCGGGGCTTTCACGGCGGCCACTTTCAGGGCGCCGCGGATCTTGTTCACCACCAGTGTGGCCAGCGCTTCGCCGTCCACGTCTTCAGCAATGATCAACAGGGGCTTGCCCGTCTGCACGCTCTTCTCCAGGATCGGCAGCAGCTCCTTCATCGTGCTGATCTTCTTGTCGTAGATCAGGATGTGCGCGCCTTCCAGGTCGGCCTCCATCTTGTCGGCGTTCGTCACGAAGTAGGGGCTCAGGTAGCCGCGGTCGAACTGCATGCCTTCCACCACTTCCACGGTCGTGTCGGTGCCTTTCGCTTCTTCCACGGTGATCACGCCTTCCTTCTTCACCTTGGCCATGGCCTCGGCGATGAGGGTGCCGATGGTGTCGTCGTTGTTGGCGCTGATCGAGGCCACTTGCTTGATCTTGGCGTTGTCGTCGCCAACGGCCTTGCTCATCTTCTTGAGCTCCTCCACCACGGCCACCACGGCCTTGTCGATGCCGCGCTTCAGGTCCATGGGGTTGGCACCGGCGGCCACGTTCTTCAGGCCTGCGGTAACGATGGCCTGGGCCAGCACCGTTGCGGTGGTCGTGCCGTCACCGGCGATATCGGCCGTCTTGCTGGCCACTTCCTTCAGCATCTGGGCGCCCATGTTCTCCACGGCGTCCTTCAGCTCGATCTCCTTGGCCACGGTCACCCCGTCCTTGGTCACTTGCGGGGCGCCGAATTTCTTGTCGATGATCACGTTGCGGCCCTTGGGACCGAGGGTCACCTTCACGGCGTTCGCGAGGTGGTCAACGCCACGCTTCAAGCGGTCGCGTGCGTCGATGTCGAATTGGATGTTCTTGGCTGCCATTGCAGTAGGATGATTGGTTGGGTTGGGATGAAGGTCTTCCGGTCAGAGCACCTGTCGTGTCGACCCACTGGGTCGACTGTACGTGTACTCTTGCCGGTAACGTGCTTAGTTCAGGACAGCGTAGATGTCGCTTTCGCGCATGATCATGTAGTCCTTGCCGTCGAGGCTGAGCTCGGTGCCGCTGTATTTGCCGTACAGCACGCTGTCGCCCACCTTCACGCTCAGGGGGGTCACTTTGCCGTCGTCGGCGATGCGGCCGGTGCCCACAGCGATCACTTTGCCACGCTGCGGCTTTTCCTTGGCGGTATCGGGGATGAACAAACCACCCTTGGTGGTCTCTTCTGCAGCGGCTGCTTCAACGAGCACGCGGTCTGCCAGTGGCTTCACGTTGGCCATGGGTTATGATGATCGGGGTTTTGGTTATTTGAGTTGGCGTGGCGCGCATGGCAACGACAGTGCCGACGAGCCCTGTAGGGGTTATCAACTGTCAAGACTTCCGTTCGCTGCCAGTTGCGGGAAAAACAGGCAGTGCGGACTGACAAGAAGTGACGATCAGCCCGGCTGCTTGGCCGAGTCCACGGGTGCGGTGACCGCGTTAGGGTCCACCTCCGCGTCCTGCGTGGTGTTGATGGTCTCCTCGATGGTGTCATCGGGGCCCTGGCTCTTCGCCTGCACTTCGGTTTGTGAGCCGCTCAGGAGCGCAAGGACCATCAGGACACCAGCGAGGGTCCAGGTGCCTTTCTCCAGGAAGTCCGTGGTGCGCTGCACCCCACCGATCTGCTGGGCGCCGCTGAAGCCACTGGCCAAGCCACCGCCCTTGGGCGCTTGCATGAGAACGAACAGCCCTAGGAACACGCACACGAGCAGGATGAGGATCGAGAGGAACATGGTCAGCCTTCTTTTTTCTGTTTCTCCGCAGCCGCCTGCGAAAGGGCCGCGAAGTAAGCTGCTTTTTCCGGCACTTTCAACGCCAGCTTGCGATAAGCCTCTTCTGCCTTGGCGTAGTTGCCCTGCTGTTCGTAGATACGGGCCAGGGTCTCGCTCACCATGTCTGCGTGGTCGCGCAGGCTGCGGCGGCCAGCTTCCTGCGGGCTGAAGAAGGCGGCCTTTTTGGGCGGCTCGATGGGCGTTTTCGCGAGGAACCGGTCGATGGCGCTGCGGGTGGCCGATGGTGCCGAGCCTTCGGCGTGGTCCGGGGCAACAGGCGTTTCCGCCTTTTCCGTGACCGGTGGAGCGCTCGGTTTGGCCGGAGCAACTGGCTTGGGAACGGCTTGGATGTCCGTATCGAGCCAAGCGCCAAAGCTCATGCGCGCACCGGGCACCCGGGCCGCCAGAACCATGGGCCTCATCGGTGGGGCTACCGGCTGCTGCTGGACCGTTGGAGCGGCAGTGGGAGCGGGGGTGTCCTGCATCACCATCGCCTCCAGGCTGTATCCCGTGCTGATGGCGGCCTCCAGCATTTGCTGCTCCAGGATACGTGCGGCCATTTCCTCGTCGGACGGTGGCGGGGCTTCCTCAACGACCGGGATCACCTCAGGCTGGGCCGGTTCTTCAAGGGGCTCCGTCAGCTCATCAATGGGGGCAGGGGGAGCAACCGTTGGCTGCTCAACCGCAACCGGGGTGCTTACCGCTATTTCGGGCTCCTCGTCCCGCACAACGTGCATGGGCGCGGACGCAGCGACGATCTCAGCCTTGGCGGCGTGGTAAAGCACCTCGCGGCTGGGCACATGGGCGGCGGCATCGCGCAGATGTTCCGTGCCGAGCACGTCGCCCGTGGCGTGTTCTCCCTTCGCCAGCAGCACCTGGGCCCCGGAGAACCACGGATGGCGCTGCACCAGGTCGCGCAGACCGGCCAGGTCCTCGGCGGCCACTTGCGCTGGCTCGGCCAGCAATCGGGTCAGGCGTTCCTTGTTCACGGCGAAAGGGCGCGAAAGGTGCGGATCACCACGCACCCAACGTGCGATCGAAGATATCCTGTGCCAGTTGCTTACTGATCTCCTCCACCAGCCCGGCCTCCACCGAGCTCAGGTCGGTGCTGCTGTTGAAGTCGGCGAAGCGGCTCACTGTGAACTCGCTGTCGCGCGCTTTGTCCGTGGAATTGGTGAAGCGCACGTTCACCCCGATCGTGAGGCGGTTGAGCGCGGCCGTTTCGTTGGCTTGGATGGCCACGGGTTGAACGTCGTACTGCACGATGGCGCCGGTGAACTGGACATCTCCGTTGCTGCGGCGCAGGTCCAGCGGTGTTTGGGCCTGCATCAGATCGCGCAGCGTTTCGGTGAAGGTTTGGGCGCTCTGGGGCGTGGCCAGGGGCGCACGCGTATCGAACTGCTCCACGCTGAAGCTCTTCGCATTGCCCACGCTGGCCGGCGGCGTGAAGCTGTAACTGACCGTACAGGCTGGCAGCAGCAGAGCAATGGCGAACGCGAGCAGGAGCCTCACTTGATGTCGTATTCCTTGATCTTGCGGTACAACGTCCGCTCGCTGATGCCCAGTTCCTCCGCCGCGAACTTCCTGCGACCACGGTGCTTCACGATGGCCTTTTGGATCAGCTCCTTCTCCTTGTCCAGAATGCTCAACGACTCCTCCACTTCGGTATGGTGCACATCGTGCGTGGCGCTGTCGGTACGTTGCGGCAACTGGATGCTCATCGGCGCGTGCTCGCCCAACTGCGCCGGGATGATGATCTCGCCGCCATAAACCGGTGGTTGCATCGCAGGCATCGCCTGACCCTGCGCCAGGTTGAGCACTTGGGCCTTCAACGCCGTGATATCGTTCTTGAGGTCGAAGAGGAACTTGTAGATGAGTTCCTTCTCGTTGCTGCCGTCCGCGAACGTGGCCGGACCCGCCAGTGCCGGTAGGTTGCTCGGTGTTTCGTTCGGCAGGTACGACCGCATGATATCGGCGGTGATGGTGCGCCCCTTCTCGATCACGCTCAGTTGGTCCACCATGTTGCGCAGTTGGCGCACGTTGCCCGGCCAGCGGTAGCTCTCCAGCAGAGCAACGGCATCATCCGTGAGGGTCAGCGGCTCGTTGCGGTACTTCTCCGCATTGTCCTGGGCGAACTTCCGGAACAGCAGGTGGATGTCCTTGCGGCGTTCGCGCAGCGGCGGCACGGTGATGGGCACAGTGTTCATGCGGTAGTACAGGTCCTCGCGGAAACGGTGGCGTGCCACTTCCTCCAGCAGGTTTTTGTTGGTGGCCGCTACCACGCGCACGTTGGTCTTCTGTGCTTTGCTACTGCCCACGCGGATGAACTCACCCGTCTCCAGCACGCGCAGCAAGCGCACCTGTGTGGTCAAGGGCAGCTCGCCCACTTCGTCCAGGAAGAGCGTGCCGCCGTCGGCCGATTCGAAGTAGCCCTTGCGCGCCTCGTGCGCACCGGTGAAGGCTCCCTTCTCGTGGCCGAACAGTTCGCTGTCGATGGTCCCTTCGGGGATGGCCCCGCAGTTCACCGCTATGTACGGTTGATGCTTCCGTGCGCTGTAGGCGTGCACGATCTTCGGGATCACCTCTTTGCCCGTGCCGTTCTCGCCCGTTACCAGCACGGTGAGGTCGGTGGGTCCCACTTGCGAGGCGATCTCCACGGCACGGTCCAGCATCGGGCTGTTGCCGATGATGCCGAAGCGCTGTTTGATCGGTAGTACGTTCATCCTGCGATGGTCATGGGCTCCAATGCGCCGGGGTGCGCGATCACGGCGATCGGCTCTCCCTGCAACGAAGCTGCCGTGCTGCTCAATATCCGGACCCTCACAAGATCGCCTGACTTTATTTCAGTTCCGTTCACCGTGCGCGGAACGATCACCGTGGTGTATTGGTCATCACGGCCATAGAGGTGTTCCGTGCTTCGTTTGCTCACGCCTTCGATGAGCACAACGCGTTCCCTTCCAACGGCGAGCTTGTTGAACGCGGCCGAGGAAGCGGCCATGCGGTCGATCACCTCTTGCAGCCGCCGGCCTTTCACCTCGTCGGGCACATCATCGGGATACTTGCGCGCGGCCAGCGTCTTGGGCCGTTCGCTGTATTTGAACATGAAGCCCATGCTGAAGCCGACCTCATCCATCAGGCTCAAGGTCTGCGCATGATCTTCCTCCGTTTCGCCGCAGAACCCGGTGATGATGTCCGTGGTGATGGCACAATCGGGCATGAAGCGCTTGATGGACGCGATGCGCTCCAAATACCAATCGCGCGTGTAGCCGCGGTTCATGCGTTTCAACACGTCGCTGCTGCCGCTCTGCACGGGCAGGTGCACGTACTTGCAGATGTTGGGGTAGCGTGCCATCACCTCCAGCACCTTGTCGGTCATGTCCTTCGGATGGCTAGTGCTGTAGCGCACGCGCAGGGCCGGTGACACCTCAGCCACCATCGCGAGCAGGTCGGCGAAATCCACATGCTCTGCGCTTGCGCCTTCCATTTTCGGTGCCCACTTGTAGCTGTCCACGTTCTGGCCCAAGAGGGTCACCTCCTTGTAGCCTTTGGCCACGAGATCACGGCATTCCGCAACGATGCTCTCGGCATCGCGGCTGCGCTCCCGGCCCCGAGTGAAGGGCACCACGCAGAAGGCGCACATGTTGTCGCAACCGCGCATGATGGTAACGAACGCGGTAACGCCATTGCTGCCCAGACGCACGGGCTCTATCTCTCCATAGGTCTCTTCGCGGCTCAGCAGCACGTTCATCGCTTTCTGCCCGCTTTCCACCTCGTCCAGGAGCAACGGTAGTGTGCGGTAGGCATCCGGTCCTACCACCAGGTCAACCACCTTCTTCTTCTCCAGCAGGTCTTCACGCATGCGCTCGGCCATGCAGCCCAGCACACCCACCTTCAACCCCTTGTTGCGGGCCTTCAGGTTGTTCATTTCGTTGATGCGCTGCATCACCGTGTACTCCGCCTTTTCCCGGATGCTGCACGTGTTGAGCAGCACCAGATCGGCGCCCTCGGGGGTGTTGGTGACGGCATAGCCGTCCTTGGCCAGGATGCTGGCCACGATCTCGCTGTCGCTATGGTTCATCTGGCAACCGTAGCTCTCGATGTAGACCTTCTTGCTCACGCGTTTGGAAAGGGGCCCGAAAGTACGCACCTTGGCAGGGCTGACGTTGTGACAGGGCGGGCAGCGCCGGGCTGCCAGAATGCGACTTGCCAAGACGATGCGGTACCTCTTCTACTTGCTGGCCTGCTTCGCAACGCTGTGTGCATCGGCGCAGCTTAGCCTCGATGCGAGCGCGGGTGTGTTCAGTTGGTCGATCGGTGGCTCGGGTGATAGGTACGAGGATGAGCTTGTTCAAGAGCCAGGCCCTGCTTGGGCGGTCGGCCTGAATTGCAACAATCGGCCTGACTCTGCCTGGGTCGGGTTGGGGTTCGGTATGCGCTATGAGCGGCGTGAGTTCGATGTGGCTTATGGGAATGGCGGCCTTGGGGGCGGCACTCGTGGTGAGGAATATGTGCGGTTGGGTTCGCTCTACATCAACCTTGGGTTGAACGTCAAAATTCACTCCAACCGCCGATGGTGGGCAAGGCCGTCAATGGCCGTGCTCTGTGTCAATGAAGGTGTTGCTTCCGGTTGGAGCCGGTCGTGGTCGATGAACGGGGGCGGCGCCTCAGCGGTGTACAAAGACAAGTACATCAATGAGTATGGTGCGCCCTTCTTTTTGTCGTTCGAATTGGAGCACCTTCAGCCCTTGGGACCACTTTGGTTCATCGCTTATTGTGCGTTCGCTGCGCAATCCTTCTCGCTGCGTCCGGACCATGCGCCATACGGAAGGTTCCAGTACCAGCTAGGAACGGGTCTGACAGTCGGTGTCCAGCTGGGCGATGGGCTGGACTTAGCCCTCATGCGAGATCGCGAAGCGCGAAAGGGTCATTGAACGGGTGTTGAACACCTCGTGTCAATTCAGGTGCCGGGCCCGTTGAAAATTTCCTTCCCGTAGGGAAGAGGGCTGCGCACGGCACCGGGCCGATCCGATTTCCCGCTGAATGCCCTTTCATTTGCCGACCTTTTTTCATGGGGCAGTGATGCCCATCTGAACTGAACGAGAACGCATGGCCAAGAAGACGTCGGCGTCCCGCACCAGCGGGAAGGAAGCAAGCGGGGATCTGGTGATCGTGGAGTCGCCAGCCAAAGCGAAGACCATCGAGAAGTACCTCGGCGACGGGTTCACCGTGCTGAGCAGTTACGGCCATGTACGCGACCTGCCCGAGCGCGACCTGAGCGTGGATGTGGACAACGGCTTCGAGCCCACCTACATCATCCCCGACGACAAGAAGGAGCGGCTGAACGCCCTGAAGAAAGAAGCCGACAAAGCCGCCACGGTATGGCTCGCGACCGACGAAGACCGTGAGGGAGAGGCCATCAGCTGGCATCTGAAGGAAGCTTTGAAGCTTCCGCAGGAAAAGGTGAAGCGCATCACCTTCAACGAGATCACGAAGAAGGCCGTGCTGGAGGCCATCGCCAACCCGCGCGAGATCGATGTGCACTTGGTGGACGCCCAACAGGCGCGCCGCGTGCTCGATCGGCTGGTGGGCTACGAACTGAGCCCCATCCTCTGGCGCAAGGTGAAGCCCAGCCTTAGTGCAGGCCGTGTGCAAAGCGTGGCCGTGCGTTGCATCGTGGAGCGTGAACGCGAGATCCTCGGCTTCAGCACCAGCAGCGCGTTCCGCATCACAGCCAACCTGCTCGCCAATGGCAGCAGCGTGGTGAAGGCCGAACTGCCGCAGCGCTTCGCCACCGAGGAAGAGGCCATGGGCTTCTTGCGCAGTTGTCTCGGTGCCACCTTCACCGTGGATGCCGTGGAGAAGAAACCTGCGAAGCGTTCGCCCGCGGCGCCGTTCACCACCAGCACATTGCAGCAGGAGGCTTCACGCAAGCTCGGCTTCAGCGTTGACCGCACCATGCGGATCGCACAAGGGTTGTACGAGCAAGGGAACATCACCTACATGCGTACCGACTCGGTGAACCTGAGCGAGCTCGCCATCAGTGCCGCGGTGGATGCGGTGACGACCACCTATGGCGAGCGTTACAGCAAGAGCCGCCGTTTCCAGAGCAAGACCAAGGGCGCTCAGGAGGCGCACGAAGCCATCCGCCCCACCGACTTCATGGTGCGCACCGCCGGTGCCGACCGCGATGCCGAGCGCTTGTACGACCTCATCTGGAAGCGCACCATCGCCAGCCAGATGGCCGAGGCGGAACTGGAGAAGACCATCGTCAACATCAACATCTCTTCACGGCCGGGAGAGAACCTCGTTGCGCAAGGCGAGGTGATCCTCTTCGACGGCTTCCTGAAGGTGTACATGGAAGGCCGCGACGACGAGGAAGGAGAGGAGCAGGAGGGTCTGCTGCCCGACATGAAGCAGGGCCAGCAACTGCAGCTGCAGGAGATGACGGCCACGCAGCGCTTCGATCGCCCCGCACCGCGTTACACTGAAGCGAGCCTCGTGAAGAAGCTCGAGGAACTGGGCATCGGCCGCCCGTCCACGTACGCGCCCACTATCAGCACCGTGCAGAAACGCGGCTACGTGGTGAAGGAAAGCCGCGACGGTGTGCCCCGCCCTTACCGCATCCTCACGCTGAAGGAGAACAACATCTCCGACGCCACGGCCACCGAGAACGTGGGCGCCGAAAAGCAGAAGCTCTTCCCCACGGACATCGGCATGGTGGTGAACGACTTCCTGGTGGAGCACTTCCCCAGCATCGTCGATTTCAACTTCACGGCGAACGTGGAGGAGGAGTTCGACGTGATCGCCGAAGGCAAGGAGGACTGGCGCAAAATGCTCAAGCGCTTCTACACCCCTTTCCATAAGACCATCGGCACGGTGAGCGAGACAGCGGAGCGTGCAACGGGCGCTCGCGAACTGGGCCTCGACCCTGCCAGCGGCAAGAAGGTCTATGCGCGCATCGGCCGTTTCGGGCCCATGGTGCAGATTGGCGAGGTGAGCGACGAGGACAAGCCCAAGTTCGCCAGCTTGCGCAAAGACCAGAGTATCGGCACCATCGAGCTGAAGGACGCGCTCGATCTCTTCAAGCTCCCGCGGACGTTGGGCGAACGCGATGGCGAAGTGGTGAGCGTGGGCATCGGGCGCTTTGGCCCGTACGTGCGCTCGGGCAGCACCTATGCGAGCCTCCAAGCTGAGGATGATCCATTGGCCATCGACCTGCAACGCGCCATCGAATTGATCGATCTGAAGAAGGCCGCCAGCGCCACCCGTGATCTCGGCGAGTACCAAGGCGACATGATCGTTGTTGGTCGGGGCCGTTTCGGGCCTTACGTGAAATACGGCAAGACCTACGCGAACATCCCGAAGAGCGAAGAGCCCGGCGACGTGACCTTGGAGCGCGGCATCGAATTGATCCAGGCGAAGCTGGCCGGCGCCGCCGCGAAGACCTTGCGGAAGTTCGACGGTTCGGACATCGAAATACTTGATGGTCGATACGGGCCGTACATCACCGATGGGAAGAAGAACGCCAACCTGCCCAAGGACAAAAAGCCCGAGGACATGACCTTGGAAGAGTGCCAGAAGCTCATCGCCGCGGCACCCGCCAAGAAGAAGGCTGCCAAAAAGGGAGGCTTCCGGCGCAAAGCGAAGTGAGTTGACAGCTCGCCGTTGACACTTGTCCGCTGTTGTGCGCAGCGCACGGCCTGTATTGGTCCAACCTTGCACACTGCTGATGAGCGGTGTCTGCCCGCTGCTTCAGTGACCCACTGTCATGGACCTCTCCATCTACTTCCGTCCGAGCGAACGCTTCGGCCGTTCACAGCCCGACTGGAGCATCCATGCGCTCGGGGCAAACACGCGCTTCCACACCACCAACGGGTTCCCCGGTCTGGAAGGCGCCCAGGTGGCCATCATCGGCGTGCTCGATGACCCGGGCCACGCACGGCCGAGGTCCGTGGTGAAGGCCCCCGATGCCATCCGCGCGGAACTGTATGAACTATTCCTCCCGCCCGGCAAGCTGCAACTGGTTGATCTGGGTGACCTGCTTCCGGGCAATTCATCGCAGGACACACAGCACGCCTTGGCGGAAACCTTGGCCGAGCTGATGCGCAAGAACATCGTTCCGATCGTCCTCGGAGGAGGGCAGGGGCACACGTTCACGCAATACCTGGCCTATGAAAGGCTCGAGCGCACGGCTAACCTCGTTTGCATCGACAGCCGCTTCGACCTGGGTGAGCCTGGCCAAGGCCTTGCCGACACCAGCTACCTCAGTCACATCGTTCTGCGCCAGCCCAACTACCTGTTCAACTACAGCAACCTGGGTTACCAGACCTACCACATCGACCAGCCCGGGATCGAGCTCATGGACCGGTTGTACTTCGATGTCCACCGCCTAGGAGAGGTCAGGGCGGCGATCGCTGAGATGGAACCTGTGCTCAGGAACGCTGACACACTGAGCGTGGACATGTCGAGCATCCGCCGGAGCGATGCACCGGGCACCAGCCGCCCAGGCCCCAACGGCTTCCATGGCGAAGAGGTGTGCCAGCTCATGCGTTACGCCGGGGTAAGCGAGAAGGTGAGCAGCTTGGCCATCTACGAGATGGACCCGGACCGTGACGTGGACGGCACCACAGCCCAATTGGCAGCACAAATGGTCTGGTGCTTCCTGGACGGGCACCGCAGCCGCACCAACGACCTGCCTTGGATGGACCGTAAGAACTTCACCAAGTTCCATGTGCCCATCCGCGGACACGAGCAGGAACTGGTGTTCTACAAGAGCGCTGTAAGTGACCGGTGGTGGATGGATGTGCCGTACAGGGCGGAGCAAGAGGCCCGATACGAGCGCCACCATTTGGTGCCTTGTTCCGTCGGCGATTACCAGATGGCCTGCCGCGAAGAAGTGCCGGACCGTTGGTGGCGGACCTTCCAGAAACTGAGCTGACCGGTTCCCGGGCCGGACAGGTCATGATCCCAAGAGCCCGCCAAAGGCTTGGAAATTTGGTGGGATCGGGCCGATGCTATATTGGCGCCGGGATCGTGGGCGGTCCCGAAGGAGATTTTTGGCCCTGCCGTAAACGAACAGAACGCGTCCAGAGATGAGGAGGATCATTACCGCAGTCGTATGCGCCGCCGCGCTGAGCACCGCAACAGCACAGCAGGACCCGCAGTTCACCCAGTATATGCACGACCGCCTTTCGATCAACCCCGGGTCGGCCGGAACAACCGGGAACATGTGCCTCACAGCGCTTCTCCGCCAGCAATGGACCGGGTTCGACGGGGCCCCCAAGACCGGTCTTATCAACTTCCAGATGCCGATCAGCGCCATTCGCAGTGGTGTCGGCTTGTCTTTGTACTTGGACCAACTGGGTCAACAGAAGAACACACTGGCCCGCCTGCACTATTCGTACCATGTGAAACTGCAGGGTGGCTTGAGCACCTTGGGCATTGGCCTCTATGCTGGCATGACCAGCCGCAGCCTTGGCAATGACTGGGTTTCGGTTGACCCGGTGACCAGCGATGACGCGATCCCGGACAATGGTTCAAGCGCAACCGGCTTCGACCTCGGTCTGGGCCTCTACTACAAATCCCCGACGCTTTACGCTGGCATCTCCACCACCCAGCTACCGGAGACCGGGCTCGATGCCGTTAGCATCAAGAACGCCCGACACTACTATATCCTGGCGGGGTACAACTGGGAGATCAACAACAAGTTCATCCTGCAGCCCAGTGCCTTGGTGAAGAGCGACGGCGCCAGCACCCAGCTGGACATCGGCACCAGCATCCTCTATAATAAGATGGTTTGGCTGGGCGTTTCGTTCAGGACCGAGGACGCCATCGCCCCTTACATCGGATTCCAGCGCGAAAGCGCCGATGGCAAGAGCGCTTGGAAGATCGGCTACGCCTACGACGTCACCACCAGCGAACTGAAGAACTACAGCAGTGGAAGCCACGAGATCATGCTCAACTACTGCTTCAAGATCGTCAAGCCCCCGAAAGTGTTCGAGTCACACCACCCCCTGTTCCTCTAAAAGTCCGGGAGTAGCGTAACCCACAAACCTGCAACACCGTTGTATGCCTTGTCTGAAGCGTGTGCTTACCCATCCGCTTCAACGGAACCAGCAAGGACCCAGCGGCCAAAACGGAGGATCATGAAACGTTCACCAGTGTATCTGAGCGCGCTCTGCGCCACGGTCGTGCTTTCGGGCTGCGGCAGTGGTGGCGATGGCCAATTGGTCGGCGCCGGCGGTCGCCCGGATTGGTACCAAGTTGACCCCTACGGGATGAACTACATCCCTATGGGCAGCTATGTCATGGGACCGAGCGATGAAGACGTGCCCTACGCGCTGAACACCAAGAGCAAGACGGTGAGCGTGCAGGCCTTCTACATCGATCAGACGGAGATCACGAACAACGAGTACCGGCAGTTCGTGGAGTACGTGATCGATAGCACGGCGAAGCGCATCCTTGGTGACGAGGATATCGGAGAGCATGTTATTACTGAGGACGAGTTCGGGGAGGAGATCGATCCGCCAGTGATCAATTGGGGTGAACGCATCGATTGGTGGGGCGAGGAAGAGCGTGAAGCTTTGGCCGACCTGTACCTGAGCGAGAGCGAGCGTTTCTACCGCCAGAAGGAGATCGACTCGCGTAAGCTCATGTTCGAGTACTACTGGATCGACCTGAAGAACGCCGCCCGCAAGGCAGGCAAGGACCTCGACCTGAGCTATACGAACTCTTTGGGCCACAACAACTCCATCCGTGGCCACAGCGACCGGAGCAAATTCATCATCAAGGAGGTGATCAATGTGTACCCCGACACGCTGGCTTGGGTGCACGATTTCACCTACAGCTTCAACGAGCCGATGACCAAGAACTACTTCTGGCACCCGGCCTATGACGATTACCCCTTGGTCGGCATCACGTGGACCCAGGCCAACGCATTCAATGTGTGGCGTACCCGCCTGATGAACTCGTTCCTGATGGCGAACATGGAGCCGTTCATCAACGACTTCCGGTTGCCCACCGAGGCCGAATGGGAATACGCATCGCGTGGTGGACTCGACCTTGCCCCATATCCGTGGGGCGGCCCCTACATCCGGAACCGTCAGGGCTGCTTCCTCGGCAACTTCAAGCCATTGAACGGGAACTACGTTGACGACGGTGGTTTCCACACCGTGCCGGTCGACAGCTACAGCCCGAACGATTACGGTCTCTACAACATGGCCGGCAACGTGGCCGAGTGGACCAGCACGGCCTACGATGAGAGCGTGTATGACTTCGACCACGATCTGAACCCCGAGTACAGCTACGACGCCATGGCCAACGATCCACCTGCGCTGAAGCGTAAGGTGATCCGCGGCGGTTCGTGGAAGGACATTGGTTATTTCCTTCAGACCAGTTCGCGCAGCTACGAGTACCAGGACACCGCGAAATGCTACATCGGCTTCCGCAGTGTGATGACCTACCTGGGCCGCGGCAAGGCCGTGAGCGCGGAAGACCTTTAGGCTGAACCCCTCAACATCGGGAACCGGCGGACGTTACCACCTGCAATCGCCCGCATTCCATACGTGACCTCTTCAACAACCTGAACCAAAACAACTCGGACCACAGATGAAACCCGGCAGCAAGAAGTGGAAGAATTTCATGGCCAAGCTCTACGGATTGGGAGCGGCAGTTGTGATCGTGGGAGCACTCTTCAAGATCCAGCACTGGCCAATGGCCGACTTCTTCCTGATCCTTGGTCTCAGTACAGAGGCCATCATCTTCATCTTCTCCGCCTTCGAGCCGCCTCATGAGGAGCCCGATTGGAGCTTGGTGTATCCGGAGTTGGCCACCGGCGAACATGCCGAGGGCGACGACTTCAAGAAGGAAGACCAGCGCTCCATCACCGAGCAGTTGGACGACATGCTGGAGAGCGCCAAGATCGAGCCGGAACTGATCGCCAGTTTGGGCGACGGCATGCGCAGCTTGAGCGACCAAGCCAAAGCAATGGGCACCGTCACCAGCGCTGCATCGGCCACGAACGAGTACGCCAACAGCTTGAAGGACGCCAGCAGCAAGGTGACCAGCCTCAGCGACAGCTACGAGAAGGCGAGCCAGAGCCTGGTCGGCCTCACGAACAACGTGGACGCGGGCAAGAGCGCGGGCGAGAGCCTCCAGAAGATGAGCCAGAACCTCACGGCCCTCAACGAGATGTACGAGATGCAGCTCCGCGGCAGCCGCGAGAAACTGGAGGCCGCCAACCAGATGTTCGAAGGCATGCACGACCTGCTTGCCAACCTGCGCAGCTCGGTGGACGACACCAAGCGTTACAAGGAGAACATCGCCGTGTTGAGCGACAACCTCGGCAAACTGAACACCGTGTACGGTAACATGCTCAGCGCCATGCGCGTGAGCTGATCATCGCACGACCACAACAGCAATACCTAACGACCTGAGCAATGGCTGGTGGTAATCTGTCCCCGAGACAGAAGATGATCAACATGATGTACTTGGTGCTGACGGCGCTTCTTGCGCTGAACGTATCCAAGGAGATCCTGGACAGCTTCGTGACCGTGAACACGGGCCTTGAAGGAACCAAAGCGACTCTTCAGGAGAAGATGACCGCTACCTACAAGACCTTCTCGGATTACGCGAACGAGAACCAGACGAAATACGGCGCAGCCTTCTCTGATGCACAACAGGTGCAGAAGTCGGCCTCTGAACTGCTCGTTTACATCGACTCCTTGAAGGTTCGCGCCATCGCTGCCGAAGAGAAGATCGAGGTGGCCAAGATCATCGGCAAGGATGCCAACGGTGTGGATACAGTGTTGAACCTGCGCTACGTCGACAAGAAGGACGCGAACAACAACGTAACGAACCTGATGATCGGCAGCGAGCCGGGTGCCCCGAAGGAAGGGCCCTTCACCGCTGTGGAGTTCCGTCAGAAGTTGGAGGCCTACCGCGACTTGGTGAAAGCCAAGGCCAAGGGTGACGCTAAGATCGAAGCGAACGTGAACAAGCTGTTCGATTTCTCCGATCGGGCCGACGCGAGCGGTACGGTGAGCAAATGGGAAAGCATGAACTTCTACCATGTGCCATTGGCCGCCGCGGTCACAATCCTTTCCAAGATCCAAGGTGATGTGCGCAACGCTGAGAATGAACTAGTGAACAAGCTGCTGGGCGACGTGGAAGGCAAGAGCTTCAAGTTCAATACGCTGGTTCCCATTGTTCGGCCCCAAAGCAGTTACGTGACCGCTGGCGGTACGTATCGCGCGGACATCTTCCTCGGTGCATACGATAACCAGAACGCCCCGGAAGTCACGATTTGTGGCCCTGGCGCACGTGTAGATACCGTGAAGATGGAGATCATTGGTGAGGGCAAAAAGCTCCCTCTCGAAGGCGCCATGGCCAAGCTGGAGGAAGGTGCTTCGGGAGCAGGTGTCAAAACCGTGACCGGTATTATCAAGTTCAAGCCGGTCGGTGGTGCGGAGGAGAAGCGCTACTTCGAAACCACTTACGAAGTAGCAGCCCCGAACCTGGTCGTGAGCCCAACGAAGATGAACGTGTTCTATCGCGGTGTGGACAACCCGGTGAGCATCAGCGTATCGGGTTACAGTGACAAGGACATTGCTGCTTCCATTTCCGGTGGCCACTCATTGTCGAAGGGCAAGGACGGTTACATCGTGAAGCCCGGTAAGGACTCGAAAGCCACCGTGGCTGCAACGGTGACCAACGTTGACGGCACGAAGAAGACCATGCCCGGCATCGAGTTCCGCGTGAAGAACGTGCCCAACCCCGTTCCCTATTTCGCTAACAAAGGCGCCAACGATGAGACGGTGAAGAAGGCTGACCTTACCGCAGCCCAAGGCGTGCAGGCAAAAATGGAGAACTTCGAGTTCGACCTGAAGTTCGAGGTGGTGGAGTACCGCGTGACCATGATCGTGGCCGGCACGCCCATCGAGAAGGTCGTGAAAGGCGCCGCATTGAGCGGCGATGTGAAAGAGATGCTGTCAAAGGCTAAACCCGGTCAGAAGGTGTATATCGAGGGCATCAAAGCCCGCGGACCCGATGGCACGGTGCGTAACCTCGGTGGCCTGTCCTTCAAGGTGACCTAAGCATAAACCCGCAGAAGATGAGGACCCTCAAGAACATCCTGCTCGCTGCCCCGATCGCCCTCGGTCTTACCACCGTGGACGCCGGTGCACAAACAGTGCTCGACGGAGCCTACATCAAGGAGCACACGAAGACCAAGCGTGTTGTGCCTTACCCGCACATCCGCGAGTCCGACGTGATGTGGTACCGCCGTGTTTGGCGCACCATCGACCTGCGGGAGAAGATGAACCACACGCTCTACTACCCGATAGAGCCCATCAACGATCGCAAGAGCCTCTTCGATGTCATCAAGCAGGCATTGCTCGTGGACGGTAGCATCACCGCCTATGACGTGGGTGTTATCGGTCAGGACGATGAGTTCACCAAGGCACTCTTGGCCAGCGAACTGAAGGAAATCTTCCTGCGTGTGGATACGAGTTATACGCCCGACCTCGATACGGATGAGATGGTGATGGTGGTGCAGGAGATCCCGCTGGAAAGCCGCGACATCAAGCAGTACCGCTTGAAGGAGGATTGGATCTTCGATAAGCAGCGCAGCAAGATCGACATCCGCATCATCGGCATTGCGCCGATGAAGGAGATGCGCGGCGATGACGGTGAGATCCGTGGTTACTCGCCGATCTTCTGGCTGTATTATCCCGAGTGCCGTTACGTGTTCGCGAACTGGGACGTTTACAATCGGGAGAACGATGCGCAGCGCATCCCGTACGAGAGCGTTTTCATGAAGCGCCAGTTCAGCAGCACGATCACGAAGTGGACCAACGTCTACGACCGCCAGATCAACAGCTACAAGACCGGCATCGATGCACTGCTTGAAGGGGAGGAGATCAAACAAGCCCTCTTCGAGTTCGAGCACGATCTCTGGAACTGGTGACCGAATGTGTCACCCTGAGCCAGTCGAAGGGTGATACGATGAGTCGAGAACCCCGGCCGCAAGCCGGGGTTCTTCGTTGTGGTACGTTTTCGAGCGACATGGGCGTTCTACGTGCATGCGGCAGCGGTTCATCGGCAGGTCGGCGGTTGCAGTGTTCTGCATCTCCTCGACTTTGGCCCAGGACCCGAATGACGGGAGCCCGGGTGGAACGGACAACCGTATGAAGCGTGTTGTACCGTACCCGAACATTCGCGAAGCCGACGTGCTCTGGCACAAGCGTGTGTGGCGCACCATCGACCTGCGGGAGAAGATGAACCACGCGCTCTATTACCCGGTGGAGCCCATCAACGACCGGAAGAGCCTGTTCGAGGTCATCCAGGAGGCCGTGCTCATGGAAGGCAGCATCACGGCTTACGATGTGGGCGTGGTAGGCCAGGACGACGAGTTCACCAAGGCGCTTTCGGCCAAGGAACTGCAGGGAGATCTTCGTTCGGGTTGATACCACATGGACCGAAGACCTCGTGACCGGCGAAATGCTCGCGGTATCCCAAGAGGCCCGGTTGGAAAGTCGCGACATCAAGCAGTACCGCTTGAAAGAGGATTGGATCTTCGACAAGCAGCGCGGCGTTGTTGACGTACGCATCATCGGTATAGCGCCGATGAAGGAAGTGCGCGGAGAGGACGGTGAGTTGCGCGGCCATGCGCCGCTCTTCTGGCTCTACTATCCAGAGTGCCGTTATGTGTTCGCCCAGTTCGACGCCTTCAACCCGCACAACGACGCACAGCGGATCCCGTTCGAGGGCTTTTTCATGAAACGGATGTTCAGCAGCACCATCACGAAGGTCAGCAAGGTGTACGACCGAGGCATCAATACCACCCTCACCGGGGTGGAAGCCCTGCTCGAGGGTGACGCCATCAAACAGGAACTCATGGAGTTCGAGCATGACCTGTGGCACTGGTGAGCGGTCACCTTGTGCGTGAACTGCCATTCATGGGAAATGGTGGACATGCGCAGAGCTCTTTCGCTGATCGTTGCTGCTGTGATCGCCACGGCGGCATTCGGACAGACCGTTCTTGACGGTGCATACATCCGCGAACACGCGGCTACGCGGCGAACCGTCCCCTATGTGCATCTGCGCGAAGGTGATGTGCAGTGGCACCGCCGTGTGTGGAGGACCATCGACCTGCGGCAGATGCTGAACCTGGCTCTTTATTACCCGACGGTTCCGACCAATGGACGAAAGAGCCTCTTTGATGCCATCATGGGTGCAGTTCGTGACGGTGGTGTGAACGTGTACCACCCAGGTGTCCTGCTCCAGGACGACGACTTCCGCAGGGTGATGACCACCGATGAGCGCACGAACCTGCTCGAGCGAAGTGACACCATACAGACCGCGTCGCTCGAGAACCCCGATAGTTCGATTTCCGTTGTGACCACAACGTCGCTCACTTCCGATCAGGTCACCCGGTACCGACTGAAAGAAGACTGGCACTTCGACAAGCAGCGCGGAAAAGTGGACATCCGCATCATCGGCCTGGCTCCCATGCGCGAAGTGCGCAGCGAAAGCGGGGAGATTCTGGGTCATGCACCCCTGTTCTGGCTCTACTACCCCGAGCTGCGTTACTATCTGGCCAACCAAGAGGTGTTCACCAGCGGTAACGAGGCCCAGCGCATCACCTTCGAGCAGGTCTTCACCAAGCGCCGCTTCGCCAGTACGATCGACAAGGTGACCAATGTGCACGACCGGGGCTCTGCGGCGTATTTGTCCGGCATGGATGCCCTGCTTGCCGGGGAACGCATCAAGCATGATCTGTTCGCCTACGAGCACGACCTCTGGAAGTGGTGACCCGGTAGTCCCGCTCTGCCTGGAAGGCCTACTTTCGCGCGCCTTTTCCGCATCGCTCCCGCGATGCGGGATGTACCACATGCTCACCGTCTCCAATCTCACGCTCCACTTCGGCGAGCGGCCCATGTTCGATGAGGTCTCGTTCTTCATCGGTACGGATGATCGCATCGGTCTGGTGGGTCGCAACGGCGCGGGGAAAAGCACCTTGTTGAAGATCCTGGCAGGGGCGCAGCGCTTCGATACCGGCAACATCGGGCGGCCCAAGGAGTTGACCGTGGGTTATCTGCCACAGGAGATGACCCATGACCTGGAGCTCTCACCGCGACAGGTCGCTGAGAAAGCCTTCCAGGAAGCGCAGAAGCTCAAGGGTTCCCTGGATCGCATTGAGAAGGAACTTGAGACGACCACCGACCACGATGCGCTGATGGAACTGGCCGAGATGCTGGCCCACGCGCACGAGCGGTTGAACGCCCTTGGTGCTGCCGACCACGATGCACAGATAGAGACCATCCTGAAGGGTATCGGCTTCGTGGGCAACGACATGGACCGCCCGTTGAAGGAACTGAGTGGTGGATGGCGCATGCGGGCTGAACTGGCGCGCATACTGCTCATGCGCCCCGATCTGCTTCTGCTGGACGAGCCCACGAACCACCTCGACCTTCCAGCCATCCAGTGGTTGGAAGACCTGCTGAAGACCTACCCTGCGGCCATCGTGCTCATCAGCCACGACAAGACCTTCCTTGATCGCCTGACCACGCGTACCATCGAGGTGTACAACGGCAAGCTCATCGATCGCAAGGCCAGTTGGAGCAAGTTCGTGGAGCTGCGCAAAGAGGAGCGCGAGCGGCAAGCGAAGGCCGCCACTGAGCAGCAGAAATACATCGAAGAGACCCAGGAGCTCATCAACAAGTTCCGCGCGAAGAAGGACAAGGCTGCCTTCGCTCAAAGCCTCATCACCAAGCTCGAGAAGCTCGAACGCATCGAAGTGGAGGACGAAGACCTCCGTAGGATGATGGTGCGCTTCCCGCCCGCCCCCTCCAGCGGAAAGATCGTGTGCGAGGTGAAGAGCGTGGGGAAGAGCTACGGACCGAAGGAGATCTTCAGGGATGCCGAGCTGATCGTTTCCAAAGGCGAGCACCTCGCGTTGGTGGGCGCGAACGGTACAGGAAAGAGCACGTTGGTGCGCATGATCCTGGGCAAGGAACCCCACACCGGCGAGATCAAGATGGGGCACAATGTGGTGGTGGGCTACTATGCACAGGATGCCACCGATACGCTGGACCCGAAGAAGAGCGTGATGGAGACGGCCGAGTACGCGGCCAGCGAGGACAACATGAAGCGCGTGCGGGCCATGCTGGGCGCCTTCCTCTTCACCAAGGACGATGTGGACAAGCCGGTGCGCGTGCTGAGCGGCGGTGAGCGCGCGCGACTGGCGCTGTGCTGCATGCTGCTGCGCCCGCTCAACTTCCTGCTGCTTGATGAGCCCACGCACCACTTGGACATCCAGAGCAAGGACGTGCTGAAGGAGGCGCTGAAGAACTACGACGGCACCTTCCTCCTCGTCAGCCACGATCGTGACTTCCTCACAGGCCTCACCAACCGCCTGCTCGAACTGGACGACTACCGTATCCGCGACCAGCACATGGACATCCTGGAGCTGATCGAGAAGCGCAAGGCGTTGCAGGCGGCCGACATGGGAGCCTCGTCGAAGCGCGAAACGGTGAAGGCGGAGGCCAAGGACAAGAGCGACTACAACGAACGCCGGGACCGCGACAAGGAGCGTCGTCGTTTGTTGAACCAAGTTGAACGTTCGGAAGTGCGCATGGCGGAGCTCGAGAAGGAGGAGAAAGACCTTCAAGCGCTCGTGATGAAGAACGGTGTGCCTGCGGCCGAAGTGCAGAAGGGTTACGATCGTATGGGCGAGATCGCAAAGCTCATTGCCGAGCAGATGCAGCAATGGGAAGCAGCAGGTGCACGCCTGCAGGAATTGGGCGACGAGATCGCTTGAACGTTACCTGCGACTTGCCTCGGCATTGGGATGGTGAACAAACACCATCACCATGGCCTCCGCGAAACTGCCGCCACGGCAGAAGATGATCAACATGATGTACCTGGTGCTCACCGCCATGCTGGCGATGAACATCAGCAAGGAAGTGCTGGACCAATTCGTGCTGCTCGATGCTGACCTTGGACGCAGTGAGCTTGCCCACCACGTGCGCACCAGCAGTGAGTACGCTGTCTTCGAAGCCAGCGCATTGAACGTGCCGGCCAAGTTCAAGCTTCCGCTGGAACGCGCGCACCGGGCGGGTGCGGCCGCCGATTCCTTGGTGGCCTACATCGAGGAGATGAAGGTGCTAGCGATCGCGGAGGCAGAAGGTTTGGAACGAGGAGAGGTGCTGTTGAAGTCGAGGGACGGTCGCGACTCCATCATGGCATTGGAGAAAGTGGAAGCGAAGGACGACCGCGATGCGCTCGCGCACCTGTTCGTCGGTAGTGAACCGGGCGATCCCAAGGATGGAGCCTACACGGCCAAGGAACTGAAGCAGCGCGTGTCAGCCTATCGTGATGAGCTGAAAACGATGGTGCCACCGAAGGACGACCGCTTGCTCGCGTCGCTCGATGTGCTCTTCGACCTGGGCGACCGCCGGGACGCCAGCGGTACGCTGAACAATTGGGAGAGCCTGTGCTTCTACGAAGTACCCCTGGTTGCCGGCATTGCCACGTTGAGCAAGTTGCAAGCGGACATCCGCAGCGCCGAGAACGACGTGGTGCGCGCACTCTACCGCAGCGTTAACGGTGACAGCCATGCCTTCACCGACCTGATGAGCGCGGTGATACCGCAGAGCAATTACATCACCGTGGGCGACAGCTTCCGCGCCGACGTGTTCCTGGCGGCCTACGATGCAGGCAATCTACCGGTCATTGAACTCGCACTGGAGGGCGCGCACATCGACACGAACACCATGGAGGTCGTCGGCCCGAAAGCCTCGGTGCCTGTGGGCAGGGATGGCTTGGGCAAGTTGCGTTTGCCCGGCAGCGTGGCCGGAATGCAGGAGCGTGAAGGGATCATACGCTTCAAAGGCGTGAACGGCGAGGAGAAGAAGCGTTTCCGCACGTCGTTCCAGGTAGCTCGGCCCGAATTGGTGGTGAGCCCTACCAAAATGAACGTGCTCTACCGGCACGTGGAGAACCCCATCGAGATCAGTGTACCTGGCTTCGCTGCGGACAAAGTAAGCCCGCGCATTGACAACGGAATCCTGATAAGAACAAGGGAAGGATGGGTTGCGAAACCCGGCAGCGGCGGAAAGGCGTTGGTGTCCGTTACGGTTGAATTGGCTGACGGGTCGAAGAAGTCGATGCCTCCTGTGGAATTCCGGGTGAAGGATCTGCCGCCGCCGGTTGTCGTTTGCTTCAAACGTAAATCGACGGACACCAAGGTCAAGAAGAGCGAGTTGGGGCCGGAGCAAGGTCTGAGGGCGGTTCTTGAGGGCACGGCGTTCGACGAGCCGTGGACCGTGACCAGGTACAAGGTAGTCCTCGTGAGGGCTGGCAGCATTACGGAACTGGTCAACCGGGGCAACGCCTTCAGCCCGGAGGTGGAACAGCTTCTTGAAAAGGCAAAGCCCGGCGATCAGATCTACATCGAGGAGATCAAGGCCCGCTTGACCAAGGCTCCCGACTCTCCGGAGCGGAACCTGGCGGCGATCGCTCTGCGTGTCATTCCAGGCTGACCCACCTCACTCCGAAAAGCGAAAGTCCCGGCCTAGGCCGGGACTTTCTTCGTAGCGGGGGCAGGACTCGAACCTACGACCTTTGGGTTATGAGCCCAACGAGCTACCATCTGCTCCACCCCGCAATGTGGGCGCGAAGCTAGACGAATTCCCATCTTCGCCAACCTTTTCCGCCAACGCTTGTCCGGAAAGAACGCGGAATGCCTCACAAAGCCGGCTACGTCAACATCATCGGGCTGCCCAATACGGGCAAGAGCACGCTCTTGAACGCTCTCTTGGGCGAGCAACTGGTCATCGTGAACCCCAAGGCACAGACCACGCGCCACCGGATACTCGGCATCCTGAACGGCGATGACCATCAGTTGGTCATCTCCGACACACCGGGCATCCTCGATCCGCAGTATCCGCTCCAAGCGAGCATGATGCGCGAGGTGGATGAAGCGCTCAAGGATGCCGACGTATTGCTGGTGATGACAGAGCTGGGCCAGAAGCCGGAGAACAGCGAGGCCGTGCTGAAGCGTGCGCTGCGCTTCAAGGGGCCCATGATGCTCCTCATCAACAAGATCGACACAGGGGATCAAACCACAGTGGCCGAGGCCATCGCTGCATGGCAGGCCGCGTTGCCAAATGCCAATGTCTCTCCGATCGCTGCTTTGCACGGCTTCAATGTACCTGAACTACGCCAAGGGCTCATCGATCTGCTGCCGGAGCACGACCCGTACTTCCCGAAGGATGAAATGAGCGACCGCGACCTGCGCTTCTTCGCAAGCGAGATCATCCGCGAGCAGGTGTTGCAGCACTACCGCCAGGAGATCCCTTACAGTACGCAGGTGGTCGTTACTACGTTCAAGGAAGATGAGGATCCGGTGCGCATCGAAGCCGATGTGATCGTGATGCGCGATAGCCAGAAGGGCATCATCATTGGACCCGGTGGTAGCGCACTGCGCACCTTGGGCACCGGATCGCGCAAGGCCATGGAGAAGTGGTTGGGGCGGAAGGTCTTCCTGCGCTTCCATGTGAAAGTCGATCCCGACTGGCGCAGCGACGACAACAAACTGAAACGATACGGATACAGATGAGCAGCATCGTCGCGATAGTGGGCCGCCCCAACGTGGGCAAGAGCACGCTCTTCAACCGCCTTACCGAGCAGAAGGCCGCCATCACCGATCCAACGGCCGGCACCACGCGCGATCGCCATTACGGCAAGGCGGAGTGGAACGGCAAACCGTTCAGCGTCATCGACACCGGTGGCTACGTGACGGGCAGCGACGACGTGTTCGAGAACGAGATCCGCCGACAGGTCGCCCTGGCGATCGACGAGAGCGATGTCGTGCTCTTCATGGTTGACGTCATGGGCGGTGTTACCGGGCTTGACCAGGCCATTGCCGATATACTGCGCCGCGCGAAGAAGCAGGTGATCCTTGCCGCCAATAAGGTCGATACCGGCGACAAGCAGGTGTACGCCGCGGATTTCTACCAGCTTGGGCTTGGTGAAGTGCACTGCGTGAGCGCCATCAGCGGCATGGGCACGGGTGAGCTGCTCGATGAACTCACCAAGGATTTCCCGAAGGAGGAGGACATCGTTGAGGAGGAGGTCCCGCGCATCGCCATCGTGGGCAAACCGAACGTGGGCAAGAGTTCCTTGGTGAACGCGCTCCTGGGCCGGGAGCAGAACATCGTGACGCCCGTCGCAGGCACCACGCGCGATCCGCTGCACGCGCGCTTCAACGCCTTCGGATTTGACTTGCTGCTGCTCGACACGGCCGGCATCCGGCGCAAGGCCAAGGTGCAGGAGGACATCGAGTTCTACAGTGTGCTGCGCAGTGTGCGCGCCATTGAAGAGAGTGATGTATGCCTGCTCATGATCGACGCCAAGGACGGTGTGCAACAGCAGGACCTCCACATCTTCTCCATCATCCTCAAGAACGCGAAGGGCGTGGTGGTGGTGGTGAACAAGTGGGACACCGTTGAGAAGGAAACGAACACCATGAAGGAGTTCGAGGCCGAGGTGCGCCAACGCCTCCAGCCGTTCACCGATGTGCCGGTGGTCTTCACAAGCGTCACTGAGAAGCAGCGCATACACAAGACCATGGAGATGGCCATGCAGGTGCATCAGGACCGCATGCGGCGCATACCCACGCACGAACTCAACGAGGTGATGCTCGAGGAGATCGCCAACCATCCGCCCCCGGCGGTGAAGAGCAAGTTCGTGAAGATCAAGTTCGTCACACAGCTGCCCACGCGCGTTCCGTCCTTCGCCTTCTTCTGTAATTTCCCGCAGTACGTCAAGGAGCCGTACATGCGCTTCCTTGAGAACAAGCTACGTGGCCACTACCGTTTCACCGGCGTTCCCATCCGCATCTTCCTGCGCAAGAAGTAGGGGCTGTTCCGCGGTTTTGGCCGTGCTGCTTGTTGCATGCGTTTCGGCGCAGCGTGCCGACCTGTCCTGCCTTCGGGTTCGTTATGATTGGGGTGCCCAGCCGGCATTGGATCCCGCGACGCCGCCGTTGGTGGCCTTGGAGGGCGCGGATGTGCTCAGCGACAGTCTGCGCATCGCATTCCGCAGGGCCAGGCCCGAGTTCATCACCGTGTTCTTCGAACGCCATCAGGTGCTCCGCTTCGGGAATGCGGAGGCCGTGGGCCGGTACACTGCGTTCTCCCTACCTGAGAGCCTGGACCCTCCCTATGACCATCAGGACCTGCCGTTAGCCCGGCGCGACAGTCTGCCGCGGCCGATCCACTTCAATACGGAAGTCGTGTTCTGTCGTGCCCGCAAGCTGGGTGCTCAAGCGGATACGGGTGCTCTACCCATCGATGGCCGGGTCATCCGCCAGCGCGTGAAGCACGGGGAACGCTTCCATGAGGTGTGGAGCTACGGCGTGAACGTGCTTGGCGTTCAGCCGGGCGATACCATCGAAGTGCAGTGGAAGTACAGCGTGCCTTTCCTGGAGAACGCTGGGCGTTTCAACGCACAACGCATTTTCTTCCATGGTGCTCTCTACAAACACCGGAACCATCTGCTGCTGGAGGCCGATGGCGCGCAAGGCATCCGGCATTGGGGCATCCCGGCCGATAGCGTTTCGGAGCACAGGGGGACCACCAGCACGTATTGGAACTTGCGCGGGCTGGTTCCCGTGGCCGACGAAGTGGGGGCACGCTGGCACACGGAATTGCCGCACCTGGTCATCGGTACATTGCAGGATGCGCAGTTCAATACGCACCGCACGCGGAGCGGCTTGTGGGTGGATGTGCCTTACTGGGTGCAGGCCATACGGCGCCGGGAAGCGAACGCGTTCTGGTGGAGACAGGTCGCACTGAAGAACGTGCCCGACGCGCAGACGGAGCGCATGAAGGACTTCATCGAACGCTTTCCGGGCACCAGTGGGGTGGACAGGATGCGCAGGATGCACAACACCATCGCGAACGATTTCCTCTTCCAGCTCGATGATGCATGGTTCGACAACAAGGACCTCGAGAACCAGCGCATGGGCGACCAACTGCGCGATGGACGTTTGCGCGAGATCAGCCGGTACGACCTGTACAGCAAGCTCATCGCCATGATGCGGACGAAATACTGGACCGCTTACCTGATGGACAGCCGCGTCGGAGCATTATCACTGGATTGGTTGTCGCCGGTGTGGAACAACGAATGGACCTTTCTGCTGAGGGATGGCGACGAACCGCTGCACCTGTATCCCAAGCGCTCGCGCCACGGTCTGCTCGCGGGCGAAATGCCCTTCTACTGGGAAGGCACACAGGCATTGGTGGGTGATGTGGACAAGTTGTGGAGCGATGCCGAATTGGGTGCCAAAGAGCCGATCAAACCGGAACTCGTGCCGATCCCGTCATTGACCGCAGCGGTGAACGAGCGGCGCACGGACATCAGGGTTGAGGCCGATCTGTCCTCAGGGCTGTTGAAGGTGGAAGCGAACATCCTGCTGGCCGGGCAGTGGAGCACCCTCACACGTGGCGCCTACCTGCACGGCGCAGTGGACAGCAGCGTGAATGTGCGCTACGGCCACAAGCTGCAGGACGTTCCTGGTGCGCGAAACGTGTTGGTTGAGCTCGGCAGGTTGCAGGAGGAAGCGCCCTATCGTATGCCCATCAAGGTCTCGTTCGAGCTGCCGGGGCGCATCGTGCCGCAAGGCGATGGGCGGTGGACCGTTGACCTGCGCGAGCTCGTGCGCCATGTGGTCGACACCACGTTCAAAGCGGAGGGACGAGACTTGTCTTATTGGTTCGATTTCGCTGGACTTGATCTGAGCGAACTTCAGGTCTCGTTCAATCGGCCGGTTACGGCAACAGTGGTGGGCGCCAAGGAGGAGTTGGAAGCTGTGTCTTACACCTCGAACGCCGAACAGCCGGACGATCGCACGGTGCGCCTCTCAAGCGAACTGCGGGTGATGCAGTGCCATGTGCCACCTGCCGATGCAGGTCAATTGGAGCATCTCATGCTCGCCGTTGGAAGCAACACGGCCCTGCGGTTCACCGTGGTCGCGTCGAACGAACGCGATGGTGCCGCAGGGCCGTGACCGGTCCCGAGGGGCTAAGCTCTATTCCATGATCAAGCGCTGTGTACTGGTTCCACGAGCGGTGGCAACTTGAACCAAGTAGAGGCCGCTTGCGCCGCCCAGTTCGGCCTTGTTCAGGCGAAGGCGGAGCCCGTTGGCAGCATCCGTGCGGCTCATGTGCCAAATGCTGCGACCGTCGGCGGCGAGGATGCGGATATCGACATCACCTTCCGCCGCCATGACCAGATCGAAGGCTTCGTTCGCAGGGTTGGGAACGACTTGCAGTACGGGGATACCGTTCACCTCTTGCACACCCACAACTCCTGTAACGTTGATGTCATCGATGAAGAGGTCGTCCGATGCCGCGCTCGCCGTGAACTGGAATTTGAGCCGCACATCAGGCTCGGTGAGCGATGATGGTAGTGTCAATTGGTGCTCGATCCACGATCCGCTGCCTTGGCTCAGGAGCAGGTCCAGGATATCATAGGTGGCCCGCAATGTCCAGGTGCGTCCGCAGTTCGTTGAGCTGAACACCTTCAGTTCTTCCGTTGCATCCGCCAGGTTCGTGGTCTGCGTTGTGTATTTGGTCCAGAAGCTCAGCGTTGGGCTGGTGATGTACGTCATGTCCAGCACCGGTGAAATGAGTTCATCCTCATCGCCGCCGTTATCGCCGAGGAAGTTGATGTCCATGTAGCTGTCGGAATTGTTCAAGCGCATGCAGCCGTTGACGAAGTGGCCTTCGTTGGTGACATGCTGCCATGATGTGACGTTGCCCTCGGGATTCTCCCACGACCAATTGTTCAACTGATCGAACGGCTGTGAGAGCAGGCCGACCACATCGGCGTAGCTGCTCACGTTCACCGAGTAGGCCTGCGTGGTGGAACCTGAACCTCCAGGGCCCGCAACCGTGAGCGATACCGACTTCCATCCATTGCCTGCGAAGGTGACCACAGGGTTCTGGTCCGTGGATGTCGATGGGGTGCCGTCCTGGAATGTCCACGCCCAAGACGTGGCTTCGCCGTTCGTTGAATTATCGGTGAAGTTCACTGAGGTGCCTTCGCAGACATAACGGCGATCAGGATACAGGTCCGCAACGGGTGGGCAGACCTGGTTGGTGATACCATCGGTGCCTGTGGCCGCAAGGTTCGCCGCCGACCAAAGGTTCTCGCGGTTCGATACTGCACTGTGCAGGGCGGCTTGCATTCGCAAAACCTGGCCAGCGGTGTACATCCTGGAGCAATAGGAGTAGTCCATGTAGTTCTGGACGTTCTCAATGATGTTCGGGTCGCAAATGGCCTGGTCCAGGTCGCACACCAGGTCGGAACCTTTGGTAATGGGTGTATCATCCACTTCATCATCACCGCAAGCCACGCCAGGGTCGTTGGTATTGCCCCACGGGTGTTGCAGGTTCAGCCAGTGGCCGATCTCGTGCGTTAGTGCGCGCGAACTGCCCGGGTTGCTCGTTCCCATGCTGCCCACGTAATCGTGCAGGATCATGATGCCGTCCGCGAAACCCATGATGCCGGCTTCAACGGCTGAAGGGTAGTAGGCATAGCCGGCGACACCGTTTTCCATCTGCGCACAGGTCCAGATGTTGAGGTATTTCGCCCGGGGCCATTGGCTGAGCTTTGCGCCGTCATTGCCTTGGTAGGTCTTCACGGTCCGCTCGCGCACGATCCCGTTCGTGCAGAAGCCGAACTGGTCGCGGGTGGCAAGGCGGAATTCGATGGAAGCATCGGCAGCGATGGCTTGGAAGCCTGGAACGATCAGTGTGGTGTCGCTGTTCAGCTTGCGGAAGTCCTCGTTCAGGATGCGCATGGCGTCGTGCACCTGCTCGTCGGAGATGTTCTCCGGACCGTTGTTGTGCAGGATATGGAACACAACGGGAATGATGAACACCGTGTCGTTGCGCTCGCCCGCATGGGCTTCGGCATAGTCCGAGGTGAAGCGCTCAAGGTCGGCTTCGGTGGTCAGGATCTCCGGATGCTGGGCGATGGCACTCTGGCGCATGAGGTCGCTTCCGCATTGGAAAGGGTTTTGGGCCACCGCCGGAACGATCAGTCCACGAAGGACGATCGCGACGAGGAGAGGAAGGGTCAATTTCTTCATGACAGGTCATGGGTTTGGAATGGTGCGGAGGTAGGAACATGCCGTCGCGCCCCACAATGGGGAACGAGGAGCGGTCCAACCTGTGGATGGAATGGCGACAGGTGTGCGGCGTTGCGCCGGACTGCCGCCCACACCCTCACCCGTTGACGTGCCGAAGTGAGGAGCGCGTGCTGTGCAAAACTATTATTGTGCGGGCATGCGCAGGATACTGGCCATACTTCTGTTGTTGGGTCTGGTGGGCCAACTCCTCCAATTGGCCTTGTTCGATGTCCGGCGGAGCGCGGTGCAGCGTGAGGTGAAGCTGAAGTTGAAAGCAGGTGTGCCGCAAGGCGAACGGACCGTATTCACGTTCACCCAACGGCAATACGATGCCCTACGCTGGCTCAAGCCCGGCAAGGAATTCACGACAGGTGAGGGCTTCTTTGATGTCATCGACCGATGGGAAGATGCGTCGAGCAACATCCATCTCTCCTGCATGAACGATACACAGGAAGCGGCGCTCTTCGAGGACCTCGCACTGCTGGTGGATCAGGCCATGGACCGCAGGGGCGATGGCGACAAGCGCACAGGTGTTGTTTACAGTACCATCAAAACGTGGTGCTCGGAGTCGGTGTCATTCAAGATCACCGTTCCGTTCCTGCCGGTTCAATGTTCAACCCGGTCGTTGACGTGCGTTCCGTTGTGGACGTTCGAACCGCCGTTCCCACCACCGCGCGTGGTGTAGGACATAGCTGATCCGTTGTCGGAAGCAGGACAGCGGTTGCGCGCACTCTCCGGGCGGGCGACCTGGGCTTCCTATCACCTGAACTCACCGAAATGAACCTCTTTAGAACACTATTCCTGTGCATGTCGGCGGCGTTGGCCACTTCGTTGGTCAATGCCCAGACCATCACCCTTCTCGATTCCGGCACCGGCGAACCCATTGAAGCCGCGAGCATTGGCACCCGCGGTGGTGCCAGCGTACTGTCCGATATCAAGGGCCGTGCGCCCATCGATGCTTTCCGATCGGCGGACAGCATCCGCATTGCTCATCCTGCATATTCCACCATGTCCTTCACCTACGCGGCGCTAAGTGCAACGCCACAAGTGAAGCTCGAACCTCTTCGCAGGCCGCTCGATGAATTCGTCGTCAGCGCCAACCGTTGGGAGCAGGAAGACTCCCGCGTTCCGGACCAGATCACAGTGATCCGTCCGAAGGACATCGCTTTCAACAACCCCGGTACCGCCGCGGACATGTTGCAGCAGAGCGGCGAGGTGTTCATGCAGAAGAGCCAGCAAGGCGGCGGAAGTCCCATGCTCCGTGGTTTTGGGGCCAACCGGGCTCTCATTGTGGTGGACGGCGTGCGCATGAACAATGCGATCTACCGCGCGGGCAACCTGCAGAACATCATCAGCGTGGACGCCAACGCCATCGAGCGGGCCGAAGTGGTGCACGGCCCGGGTGCCATGACCTATGGCAGCGATGCCATCGGCGGTGTTATGGACTTCCATCTGCTGCGTCCCCGTTTCAGCAACGACAGCAGCCTGCTTTTCCATGGCGGTGCAATGGCACGCTATGCCACGGCAGCCGGTGAACAAGCTGGTCACTTGCACTTGGGCCTTGGAGGAGGCAAGCTCGCTTTCGTCGGTAGTGCAAGCTTCAATCGGTTCGGTGACCTGCGCGCCGGTACCAACGGCCCCAAGGACTACCTGCGCCCTTGGTACACGGAGACCATCAATGGTGTGGACAGCCAGGTGGTGAACACCGACCCCGAACTACAGGAGCAGAGCGGGTACGACAACATGGCGTTCATGGCCAAGCTGGCCTGGAAGCCGGTGAAGTCATTGGAGATCGGGGCGAACGTTTACTACAGCACCACGAGTGATGTGCCGCGCTATGATCGCCTCATCGAACTGCGCAATGGAGCACCGCGCTCGGCAGAGTGGTACTACGGCCCGCAGGAGTGGATGATGTACAACCTGCGCTTCACGCACACAGCGGAGAAGGGCCCATGGAGCACCGCTCGCTTGATCCTTAGCATGCAGGACTACACCGAGAGCCGCAATGATCGGAACTTCGGCAACCGCCGTTTGCGCACGCAGACGGAGCACGTCACCGGCACGTGGGTGAACCTTGATCTGGAGAAGGAGCTGGGCTCGGGCACACAACTGTTCTATGGCGCCGAACTGGTGATGAACGATGTGGAAAGCACCGGCAAGCGTGTGCACCTCGATACCCGGGAAGAGGAGATCATCAATTCCCGTTATCCCAACGGATCCACCTGGAACACCGGCTCGGTGTACTTGGGTGCCATGCACGACCTGTCGGAACGCTTCACCGTTTCCGCCGGGGCCCGTTTCAGCTGGGCAGCGCTGGAGTGTGAGTTCGATACGACGCTCTTTCCGTACCCCGCCACCAGCACCAGCCTCAGCAGCAGTGCGCTCACGGGCAATCTGGGGTTTGCTTACCGCCCGGGCACCGACTGGAAGATCTCCCTTGATCTGAGCACGGGCTTCCGTGCGCCCAACGTTGACGACATCGGCAAGGTGTTCGATAGCGCACCCGGTCTGGTGATCGTGCCGAACCCCGACCTGGCGCCCGAGTATGCCTACAACGCAGAACTGGGGATCGAGAAGGTGATCGCGCAGCGCGTGCGGGCCGGGGTCACCGGGTTCTACAGCATCCTGGACAATGCCATGGTGCGCCGTCCGTACCTGATCAATGGCGAGGACAGCATCATGTACGAAGGTGATCTGAGCGAGGTGAACGCCATCCAGAACGCCGCGAAAGCAACGGTGTACGGCTTCGTGCTAGCCATTGATGCCAAGCTTGGTGGCGGCTTCGGAGTGGACGTGCGTTACAATTACCAGCACGGTGTGGAACAGGACGACAACAATGTGGACGATGTGCCGCTGCGCCACTCTCCGCCTCCGTTCGGTCAGGCTGGTCTCTCGTGGGAGCGCAAGAAGCTCCGCCTGCATGCCTATGCACAGTTCAGCGATGGGTTCGACTTCGACGAACTGCCTCCGAGCGAGCAGGACAAGACACCCATCTATGCGGTGGATGCCAACGGCAACCCGTATGCGCCGAGCTGGTACACCATCAACCTGAAGGGTAGCTACCGGATCACCAAAGGCTTGTTGTTCTCGGCCGGTGTTGAGAACATCACCGATGAACTCTATCGTCCCTATAGCTCAGGCATCAGCGCTGCTGGTCGCAACGTCATCGTTGCGTTGCGCGCCAACTTCTAGTTCTTCTGATCATGCAGAGGAACTGATGCATCATCCGCGGGGTTGTTGACGTGGCCCCGCAACGAAGGCACCCCACAGCCGCTCCAACAGGCTGCTGGGGTGCTTTTCGTTTTCAGTCCTCAGCCCTGGTAGCTCACACGGAAGCGCATGCGCACACCGCCTTCGGGCAGTTCCGCGACTTCCTCGCCGCGCACGGTAAGCTGCAATCCGTGCAAGGTCAGGTAGCGCACGTTGCTCAGGCCTGAACGCCATTCAGTGGTCAGCCACGCGCGGAGTTCTTCCAAGAGCGCCATCTCGGATTCGGAAGAGAGCCGGGCTTGTGCGGCGCTGGCCGGGAAGAGCGCAACATCCTCAATGGACAGCTGCCGTGCGCGGGGAGTTCGCTCCCTGAACAGGACCACGGCACCTGTGATGCGTTGTCCGTGGTCCCTGATGGGTTCAGCATGGATGCTGATCAACCGTTCCTTGCCCTTTGTCCCCACCAAAGACGTGTGTTCCGGCAGGGTCACCTTGGCCCCGGTGCGCAAAGCCTCAGCGGCCGGGTTGGGCAGCGGCATGCACGTGTGCAGGTTCACCAACGGCAGCAGATCCTCCACTTCCATGCCATGCACTGCAGAGGTTGTTCTGCCGGTTATCTGCTCCGCCACTTCGTTCATGAACGTCACCCGCCCGGCCGTGTCGGTGATGATGAGACCGTCGCCCAAAGCAGCGAGCGCGGTATTCGTGCGTTCAAGCTCGCGCAGCGCTTCCAGTTCGTTGTGCTTGCGCTCTGCCGCTTCCGCCCTCCATTTCAGCAGGCGTATGCGGCCCCAACCGCCCAGCAGCACCAGCGCGGTACCGACCGTGAGGAAACGGAACGCACCGATGGCATCCTTCATACCTGACAGGTCGAGGGACAGGCGCGGTGGCGCGAAGAAGAACGTGGCCACCAGGTAGCTCGCCACGATGGAGAACAAACCCGGGCCGATACCGCCGAAGGTGGTGGCCACCATCACCGCGAAATAGAAAACGTAGTACGGCATGCCTTCCCCCATCACCGGGTCCAGCAGCCCGCGCATCACGGCGGACATGACCACGGCAATGAGGGCGATGGCATAACTGCGTCGGGTTCGATCTTCGGCCAGCATTCCGCGCGAAGATGCGAAAGGAGCAAGGCGCACGCAACACGGTGACAGCATGATCGCCGCGTCATTTCGGCCGTGGACCAACTGGTATTACACCGTCTCAAGGGACAGGCGAAGGTCATCGATGAGCGCCTCCGGATCCTCGATACCCACGTACAGCCGCACCATGTTGAACGATAGGCCACGCGGGTAGCCGTCCGGTCCCTTTGCAGCGCAAACCGGCCATTGCAGGCTTTCGTAGCCGCCCCAGCTCACGGCCATCAGGAAGCGCTTCAGGTTGTTGCAGAAGCGTTCGACAGCCGCCTCGTCCGCTGCATTGAGTTCGATGGTCATCAGGCCGCCGCAGCGCTTCATCTGTTGTTTGGCCAGCGCATGCTGCGGGTGACTTTCCAGGAAGGGCCAATACACGCGCTTCACCTTCGGATGTGCTTCCAGGAACCGCGCGATTTTCTCCGCATTGTCGGCGCTGCGGTGCACGCGCAGCTCGAGGGTCCGCAGCCCGCGCATCAGCAGCCATGCATCGTGCGGGCTGGGCACTGCGCCCAGGGTCATGAATTCCTTGCTCATCACCTGCCGCATGTGGGCTTTGGTTCCGGCGAGCACGCCGCACACCACATCGCTGTGGCCGTTCAAGTACTTGGTCCCGCTGTGTGCCACCAAGTCGATGCCCAGGTCGAAGGGGTTCTGGAACAAGGGGCTGTTGTAGCTGTTGTCGCACAGGGTGACGATGCCACGCTCCTTGGCGATGGCTGCCACTGCCCGCAGGTCCTGCAGTTCGAACGTGAATGAGTTCGGGCTTTCGGTGACGAAGAAGGAGGTGTTCGGCTTGCAGGCGCGGCGGTAGTTCTCGGCATCCGTACCGTCCACGTACGTTGTTTCCACCCCGAACCGGTCGAGCAGTTCGCTCAGCAGCTTCTTGGTCCAGGTGTAAGGCTTGTGCACGCACACCACATGGTCGCCCGCCTTGGTGAAGGAGATGATCGCTGCAGCGATGGCCCCAGCGCCGCTGCTGAAGAGCAAAGCATCCTCAGCGTGTTCCAATACGGCGAGTTTTTGCCGCACAATGGCAACGGTTGGGTTCGCGCCGCGCGTGTACACAGGCTGCTCCAGCTCGTTCTGCACAGCGTGGTGCATGGCCGCCACCGAGGGGTAGGTGAAGTTGCCGCTCTGCACGATGGGCGGCACCACAGCGTTGTAGCCGCGTTCGCGGTCTTCGCCCAGGTGGGTGAGCAGGTAGGAGAGGTCGTCGGTCATGGACGTCGTATGTAAAACACGAACCCGTTCTTGCGCGCGACTTCCGTGAAGGTGCCGATGGCTTCCACTTCGTGCACATGCGTCACCTTGCACGAGAGGTACACCGGCCTTTCGATAGCACCGTGGTAGAGGACGTCCTCCGGTGGTTGCGCTTCCTTGATGCGGCCGTAGAACTCGGGCACGTAGCTCTTGTAGCCCTTCGTCAGCAGCCAGCACGGTTCGCCTGGATGGCTCTTGGGGAGCTTGTCGATCCTGCTTACCGAAAAGCCTTCCGTATGGCCTTGGAAGAACTCCACGGCCGCGCGTTGCGAATAACCTTCAATGTTGTTGATGAAGAAGAACAGCGTGGCCCATATGAACACCACCACGCCGCCGAACGTGACAAGGATGCTCTGCCGGTACCGCGCGCGCTGGTGCAGGAAATGAGCTGCGGTGAGCGAGCCGAATAGGACAAGGCCGGCCAACGCTTCGAGACCTGTCCAATGCACATCGGCCTCCAGGTTGCCGAGTGCGAACGGGTCGGCGGCGAACAACGGCTTGAAGCGTTCGATGTGCATAGCGGCGAACGGCAGCACGATGACAACCACTGCCACGATGTTGCCCAGGATACCCAATGCGAAGCGCGTCCAGCCGAAGCCCTCGCGCTTCTCCCACACGCGCTCCAACTGAAGCGCGGCCAGGAAGGTCAGCGGGAAGTAGCACAGGCTGCTGTAGTGCACGATCTTGGTGCTGACGATGCTGAAGAGGATCAGCACCACCCAGAACAGCACCAGCATCCAGCGGCGGAAGTCATGGTGCTCGTCGCGTGTGGGCTTCAACAGTTCCTGCAAAGCGAAAAGCGACGCCGGGAAACAGCCGAGCAGCAGCACCACGAAGTGGTAGCCGACGAAGCCACCGTGGCCCGCATCCTCCTGTGTGAAGAGTTCCACCTGGCGCTGGAAGAAGGCCGCGCTGAAGGCCGGTCCGTTACGCAAGTAGTCGATGCCGAACCAGAGGCCGGTGACCACTACCAGCGCGGCCAGGAGCAGCGCAACATGCTTCCACGCGAAGAACATGCGGAAGCGGTTGGCGGCCCAGTACACACCCACGGTAAGGCCCAGGATGATGATGGCCGCCGGGCCCTTGGTCATGGTGGCCAGGCCCAGCAGCGCGCCGCTGAGCAGGGCCTGCACCGATGAACGCTCGCGCACGCAACGGATGATCGCATACAGCGACAGGAAGATGAAGAGGTTGAACCACGGGTCGATGATGCCGCTGTGGAAGTAGAGGTGCGGCAGGATGGAGCCCACGTAGGCCAGCACCCACAGCAACCCGAAGGTGCGGCCGCGCTCACGCGCACCGATCCGGAACAACACGACCAAAGTCACTGCACCACAGATCGCGTTGGGCAGGCGCGCAGCGAACTCGTCGATACCGAAGACGCTCATGCACGCGGCCTGCATCCAGATGAAGAGGGGTGGCTTCTCGTGGAAGGGCTCGAAAGCCATTTGCGGCCGCCACCAATCGCCGCTGGCCACCATCTCGCGGGCGATCTCGGCGAAGTTGATCTCGTCCCAATCGAAGAGGTGCACCGCGCCGAGGCCGGGCACGAACAGCAGAAGGGCGCCGAGCGCTATGAGCCACTGGATGCGCGCATTGCTCCAGTTGGCCATGGCTCAGGAGCGTTTGCCGAGCAAAGGCCAGCCCATGAGCCCGGTGCGGGCCAGGAAGTAGCGCCAGCTGGTGTGCACCACGCCCAGACCATAGGTCATGCTGCGGCTGAAGTTGATGCTGCTGGCCTCGTCGAAGTACTTGGTGGGGCAGGTGATCTCGGCGATCTCGAAGCGGTGCCAGAAGATCTGCGCGATCATCTGGTTGTCGAACACGAAATCATCGGAGCACTCGTGGTACGGGCAGGCATCGAGCACGGCGCGGTTGAAGGCGCGGTAGCCGGTGTGGTACTCGCTCAGCTTCTCGCCCATGAGCACGTTCTGCCCGAAGGTGAGCATGCGGTTGAAGATGTACTTGTATAGCGGCATGCCGCCCTTGAGCGCGCCGCCGCCCAGGATGCGCGAACCGAACACGACCGGGTAAACGCCATTGCCGATGAGCGTGATCATGCTGGCCAGCAGCTTGGGCGTGTACTGGTAATCGGGGTGCAACATCACCACAATGTCGCCGCCGAGCTCCTTGGCCTTGTCGTAGCAGCTCTTCTGGTTGCCGCCGTAACCGCGGTTCTTCTGGTGCTCCACCACGTGCTTTATGCCCAGTTGCCGGGCTACCTCCACGGTGTTGTCGGGACTTTTATCGTCCACCAGCACCACCTCGTCCACCAGGTCGAAGGGGATCTCGTCGTAGGTCTGCTTCAGTGTGAGCGCCGCGCGGTAAGCGGGCAGCACCACGATCACTTTCTGGCCGTTGTACATCGGGCGGCAAAGATGGGCCCCAAGGGCGAACAGGGTTTTAGAGGCCGGGCCTGTGGTATGGCAAGGCGAAGTGCCACTTGGGCAACCTAGCGGGGAAAGCGGAGACAAGTCGAGGATGGCGTATAAGGTGCGGAAACGGTAGTTTCACACAGCCAGCGGAACACTCGCCCATCGCGTCCTACACCTAGCAAACCCCTGCTATGAGCGCACGTATTTTGTCGATCGTCGTGCTACTGGTCATGCTATGCACCGGTCATCGACTAGGGGCGCAGGATTGGGCCGATCTGGGTCCGAACGATTGGAATTGGCCCTCCATTGGCAAGGTATCCTATCCGAAGTTGGTGCTCGATGCCAACGGCTATCCGGTGGTGGGCTGCACAGACCATGGCGCAGGGGGTGTGTTCCGGGTAAGGCGTTGGGACGGCACAAGCTGGAACGCACTCGGGTCGAACGGTTTCTTTCCCAGTGGTTCACTCCTGACCGGACTGGTCCTCGATGAGGTCGGCAACCCGGTGATGGCCGGTAGCGACGCAACGGGGCGCATTTGCGTGAGGCGGTGGAACGGATCGTTGTGGGCACCTGTTGGTAGCGATGGATTTTCATCGGGCGAGATCGCGGCTGTTGGGCTCGCGAAGGATGTGAACGGGACTTTCGTCGTGGCCTACATCGACGAAGCGCTGGACAGGCATGTGGTCGTTAAGCGATGGACGGGAGCCGTGTGGGAGACCATTGGCGAAGACGATTTCTCGGATACGGATGCATCCGAGCTTGCTCTGGCCTTGGACGCATCGGGCAATCCCATTGTGTGCTACAGGACGACCACTGGCGTTCATCTAAGAAGGGTGCAGCGCTGGACCGGTGCGATTTGGGAAACGCTACCACCGATCGACCTTGGTGCCGGCATCTTTTACGGGCTCGGACTTGCCGTGCAAGCCGATGGACATCCCATTGTGATCCTGGCACATACCGTTTACGGGAGCAGGGCAACGGTAGTGCGCTGGAACGGCACCGAATGGGAATTCGTGGGGCCTGCCGGTTTCTCCGTGGGCGACATCTTCAACCCGAGGATCTCAATGGATGGAGAAGGCAGGCCTGTGATCCTTTACAATGATCCGGATGATGGTGGAACGAGCATCAGACGTTGGGACGGCTCCGCATGGCAAGTGCTCTGCACAATGGACCCGCGGCTCTCTCCGCGAGATGCCGTCATGGCGTTGAGCCCCAATGGGGACATCACGGTTGCATGCGAATCCTGGGGGCTCGGCATGCGGGCATTGGTGCAGCGGTGGAACGGTTCTGAATGGCTGGATGTGGGCGAACGGGGGTTCTCGGCCACGGGCGCGTATTACCCCGGCCTGGCCATGGATACGGCCCAAGTTGTTGTCGCCTACACTGACATGTCGCTCGACAACCGCACCACGGTGCAGCGTTGGAACGGTAGTGCATGGGAAGTGATAGGGGCTGCCGGTATATCAGCAGGCTCTGCAGGACATCAAGCTGTCGCCCTTGACCCAATGGGCTTTCCGGTGGTGGCCTTCGCCGATCAGGCCAACGGCGGAGCTACGGTGATGCGCTGGGATGGTAGCACGTGGGCAGCCATTGGTCCTGTGGGTTTCACTGGGGCGGTACCGGCCGGGATAAGCATGAGCCTCACAGCCAGTGGGCAGCCCGTGCTCGCACTTAAGTTCTCCATCGGCTTCGAAGACTTCTACAGCATATATGTGGTGCGCTGGGATGGCACGTCATGGAATGCGGTCGGGCAGTTCCCTGCCGGGTACGGGCAGCACGGCATGAGCATGGCCTTGGATTCGGATGGGTATCCAGTGGTCGGCTACGACAAGGCCACATCAGACGGCTCGCGGGTGGTACGTTGGGACGGCATGGAGTGGAACATACTACCGGGTGTGCCCGAGGCGGGCTGGCCGTTTTTCCAGGACCTGGTCGTGGACACCGCGGACAAGCCGATCCTGGCCTCCAACGGCACGCTCTATCGATGGAGCGGGGCGTCCTGGCAGAGGATAGGTGCAGGTGGCGACGTTGAGATGGATGCGGTCTGCCTTGCGATAGGTGCAGCGAATGAGATCCTCGTCGGTGGCGTGGTGAACGGAAGCCCGGTGGTCAAGCGCCGGGTCGGTGGATCGTGGCAGCAACTGGGAAGCGGACGCTTCGCAACGAGCTTCTCCGATTTCAATGGTCCTCATTGGCTTGCAACCGATAAGCAAGGAGGGGTTGTGGTGGCCTACACGAACGGGGGCATGTTCGCTAAGTCGATCCAGTATTCCACCGCAACAGTCGTTCCCACCACCGGCGTGCTCTCCATTGGCCCTAACCCCAACCCCGGTGGCGAACTGTGGATGAGCTTGGATGGCTTGCCCACCGAGACAGCGAGCTTGGACGCGCAACTGCACGACATGTCGGGCCGCTTGATCGCTGCACAGGTTCTGCCTGTGGCAAACGGCCTGCTGAACGCAGCGATGCAGTTGCCTCCTGCGTTGCCGAGCGGGCTGTACGTTACCTCGATAAGCTCGACCGGTTCGCGATGGATCGCGAAGGTGATCGTCGCTAAGCCCTAGAAGTGTCGGCCCTATCTGTACAAACCGCCGCACCATGCACCACCGTTGCCGGGGACCACAGGTCCACGACCGATGGACACTCCCCCTGCACCTGCTCGCGGGGTGACGGGAGTGGCTTGGATGCAGGGAGAATGGGACAAGGAAGGATGCGCGTAGGACTGTCGTACAGCGCAGAAAGTCGCTGCCCCGCTCGTGTCTGTTGATGAGCCGCTGAACGCACGCGAGTACGGCATACTTTCGGCCGAAGGCCAGCGACCGAGGGACACTCGGCGAAGCCGAGCGTCAGCCCACCTGCGGTCAGCCATGGCAGAGCAACACGCGAGGAAGTGCGGGGCGACTGGTCGAGATTTTCGCGAAGGGGCAAGCGAGGGTCGCTGCTAAGGGCGTGAAGTGCTGTATTTTGTTCAGCCGAGGTTGACACGATTTCCGTCATCCTCGCCAACGAACAAACCGATGAGCTTTATCACCCAGTTGGCAGAACGCTTCAATGAAGAGAACTTCGATAACGTCGATGCTCATGGGAAGTTCATTTCGCAAGCCAAAGGCCAAATCAGCGCTATTGATAGCAAACGCGACCGCATCGAGTTCTTGACGGTTGTGCTCGAGGAGAATCGACGACGTTATGATGAGCATAAGCCGAAGTGCGGATCACCGAGTTCCTGTCAACTCAACTTCGCTCATGAGAGCGTTGGCTACTTTCTGACCCAGGAACTCACTCGCTTGGGTGCCGTTGTGGACGAGGACGCGTTCACCCCAGAGGAGAAGGATGCAAAGTCAGACAAGCTCGACCAAGTCTTGAATGATCTGAGCTCGCTGAAGGCCGGACAGGGGGCCATATGGACGGACATGCAGGAGCAACTCGATGAATTGCGTTCGTACTTCTTTCTTGGCAAGAAGAAGTGGTACCGGCTTGCTGCGGGAACCTTCGGAGAGATGGTCCTGTCTGGTATGATAAGTGAGTCGGTATCAAAGGGCTTGCTCTCTGAATTGAACAAGGCCTCAGCCCATCTACTTGGTCAATAGAAGATGTTCAGGGGGGAGTCAGCACACGTGAGATTCTCAAGCCTAGCGACTTACCTGTGAAGGGTGCGGGAGGTGTAATGGAATAAACTACCTTCAGTGCCTGTGCAAATGGACCAGCAACAGGAGGAAAGTCTTTTGGGTCGCATCTTGACCAATCAGTGGTTAGCTCTATTTGTTTTTGCTAAGGAGATTGTCGAAGGTGTGGCATGGATAGTTGGGGAGGTGGCACCGTGGATTGGGGGGCATATTCCCAAACTGAACACGCCACACGTTGATTGGATTGACCTGTTGTCTAAAGGGGTGATTGCTGCGCTTATCTTCATGCTCCAGCGTATGCTGAAGCTTATGCGTGCAGAGAACAAATCATTCCGAGCGACGCAGGAACTATGGAGGTCGCAGCAGGAAGCATGGCATGTCCGTCAAAGGAAGCTGGAGAAGGTTGAAAGATGGTTATCCACTTTCTCCGATTTCAGAGATGCTAAGAACAGCGGCAAGCCGCTTGACATGACATTTTATGCCCAGCAACGACTAGACTATTGGGTGTTAGCAGTTCGTGCGTGCTTGCGGCTGAAGGTGGTAGCTACACGTGAAGAGGCTGAATCGCTCATGGAAGAGCACTTCGGTATCAGTCGAACAATTCTGGAAGAGTGGGCCGCTGGGCAAAATCCTGGTGACATGCTGCATCGCGACGCCGCTCAACATCCATAATCGAGTTCACTCGCAGAGCTCGCTTGGTCGCACTAACCCTTAGGCTTGCACAGCGCTGACGCTCGCCTGTGGCGAGTTTCCATCCGTCGTGGGCCTGTGGCCCCTAAGCAGAACAACTTGTGTGCGGCAGCTGCCCGCATAGGCCCTTCCTTTCCATACCCAACCCTCACCCCACCCTCGCCGGCCTTGTCACCAACCACACCCCACTGAGCACCACCAGCACCATGGCGAATTGCGCTGCGGTGAAGGCCTCGCCATCGGCCACGCCCCAGGCAATGGCCACTATGGGCATCAGGTAGGTGACGCTACTGGCCCATACGGCCGAGGCCTTTTTGAGCAGGGCGTTCCAGAGCACGAGCGAGATGGCGGAGCTCATGACGGCCAGGATGGCCACAAAGCCCAATGAAGACCAGCCGTGCGGGTGCGTGGCCACGGTGGTCGGCAGGTCGGTGGCCAGCATGCCCATGCACCCGATGGGCCCCACGAAGGTGAGCGCCAGGCAGGCCGTGGCTTCGGCGGGCAGCATGTGCAGGTGGCGCTTCACGATGTTGCCGCTGAAGCCGTAGCAGAGCGTGCCCAGGATGGGCAGCACGGCGAAGAGGCTCCACTCGGGCCAGTTCCAATTGCCTTTTGCTAGGACAAGTCCCGCCGCACCGGCCAGGCCGAGCAGCACCCCGGCCACGTGCACCGCCCGCAAACCCGTGCCGAAGAACAGCGTCCCCACCAGCAGGGTAAACAAGGGCGTGAGGCTGTTGAGCATGCCGCTCAGGGAGCTGTCGATGCGGGTTTGGGCGGCGGCGAACAGGAAGGCCGGTATGCCGTTGCCGAGCAGGCCCGAGCCCAGCAGGGGTTTCCAGTGGGCGCGCAGTAGGGCCGCATGCCGGAAGAGCAGGGGGGAGAGCGCCAACCAAGCAATACCCAGCCGGGCGCTGGCCAGCTGCCAGGGGTCCAGCACGGGCTGCCCGTCGTGGAACAGCCCCCGTTTCATGAGGATGAAGGAGCTGCCCCAGATGAGGGTGAGCACGCCGAGCAGCGCCCATTTCTTCCACCCGTCACCCGCTGGCGCCATTCGTTAAAAGTTCGGCGCCGAAAGTACCCGGCGATATACCACGGGTACATTTGTAACCGTTAGGGGGCCCAGCCCGTCATAGACCCGGAACCCACCGCCATGAACACCGCCAAGTCCCTCCTTTTCGCCAGCCTGCTCTTCGCCGCCTGCGGCCAGCAACCGGCAGCTGAGACGATGGAAAGCGCGCAAGCCACCCCGGCCGTTGAGCGCACCGAGATCAGCACGGAGATCACCGAAGGCACCCCCGTCACGTTCGCCGATCTGAAGATCGATGGCATGACGTGCGAGCAGATGTGCGGCGGCAGCATCAAGAAGGCCTTGGCCGCTCTGCCCGGAATAGCTTCCACGGAGATCAAGTTCGATTCCCCCGACGGCGACCACGCCGTGGTGACCTACGACCCGAACGCCATCACCGATGCGCAGATGGTCGAGGCCATCCAGAAACTGCACGAGGGCCAGTACAAGGTGCTGGCCGTCACCATCACCAAGCAGGTGAAGGTGGAAGGCGCGGCTGCTGAAGAGAACACCGGCGAAGTGAAGAGCAACGAAGTGCAAGCCGCTGCAGCCACTGCGGCAAAAGCTGCTGAAGCCGTGAGCGCCATTCCTGGCATCCTCGAAATGCTCAGCGCGATCATCCGCCGCTGATCCGCTTCCGAAAACTTGAACGAAGGGCCTCGCAAGGGCCCTTCACTTTTTTCCGGCAGTGCGCGTGACCCGCGCAACGCACCGGCGTCGGAAACCCCGAGGACCGGTCAGCAATGACTGGTTAGTGGGAGAGCGGCCGCTGTGGGGAAACCTGTGGCGGTCGCTTGCATTTCCATGACCCCGCACATTGTACCGCCGGTAGTTTCGCGGCCGATGAACGATGCTGCTGTGAGCGATGGCCTGAGGCCCGTGCGCAATTGGTTGATGACGGGCGCGGTGATGATCGCCCTGATGGTGGTGATCGGTGGCATCACCCGCCTCACGGAAAGCGGGCTCAGCATCACAGAGTGGAAACCAGTGACAGGCGCGTTGCCGCCGCTGAGCGAAGCGGCGTGGCAGGAAGAGTTCGAGCGCTACAAGCTGATACCCGAGTACCAACTGGTGAACAACACCATGGACCTCGCCGGGTTCAAGCGCATCTACTTCTGGGAATGGTTGCACCGCAACTGGGGAAGGTTGATGGGCGTGGTGTTCGCTGTGCCGTTCTTCATCTTCTGGCGGCGCGGGCTGCTGAAGGGATGGTTGATGAAGCGCTCCATCGCCATCATGATCGGTGGCGGCTTGGTGGGCGCGCTCGGCTGGTACATGGTGTCCAGCGGACTGAGCCAGAACACCGATGTGAGCCACTACCGGCTGGCCATCCACTTGTGCGCGGCTTTCACCGTGTTCGCCATGGTGCTTTGGACCTGGTTCGACCTGAAGAAGGACCGACGCACCGTGGCGCCGGAGAGCAGCACAGGCAAGTGGGCACGCGCGATCCTGGCGGTGCTGGCGGTGCAGATCATCTGGGGGGCGTTCACCGCAGGGCTCGATGCCGGCCGCATCTACAACACCTGGCCACTGATGAACGGCGAATTCATGCCGGACAACGTGCGCGCGTTCGGCAACGTGGTGCAGGACTTCACCGACCACAAGGACGGTGTGCAGTTCGTGCACCGCAACCTGGCCTACGTGGTGGCGTTGGCGGTGTTCCTCTTTGCGTTGATGCCGAAGCACCCAGCGCATCTGGTGCGCCCGAACATGTGGATGCTGGGCATGGTGCTCGCGCAGTTCACGTTGGGCATCCTAACGCTGGTGTGGCAGGTGCCCATCCTGTTGGGCGTGCTGCACCAGTTCGGTGCGGTGCTGCTGCTGGCCGCGGTGCTCAATGTCATGCACCGCACCGGAAAGCCCATCAACGCCACTCCAGCGTCTGCGTGAAGTGCGCGATGTCCGACCGCAGCCGCTCGGTGACGGGCGCCAGTGAATCGGCGTTGGGGCGGCAGTTGAAGTAGAGCGAGCCGTATAGGAAGCGCGAGGTGCTGTCGGTGAGGTAGAACACCATGGGGCTGGCCACATTGCCGTCCACGGTGAACACGGTGCCGAACACATTGCTGCTGTCGCGCAGCACGCGTTCGCTTTTGATGCGCACGGCCTTGCTCTGGTGCTTGCTCTTGAAGTCGTGTGCGTCGTTGATCAACCGTTCCAGGTCGTTGTTCACGGTCTTGTAGGTGAGGAACACCTGGGCCCGCTGGCCGCTGAAGTTCCAGTCCTGCCAGCAGCGCTCACCGCTTTTGTGCGCGGCCATCTTCGAGTAATCGGGCAGTTCAGCATTGAAGCACTCGCCTTCCCATGCGGTGAACTTCTGCTCGGGCAGGTCGATGCGGAAATAGGCGCGCTCCTTGGGCACGGGGTCTTCGTTGCAGGAGGTCAGGAGCAGGAGCAGGGGCAGGGGCAGGAGCAGGAGCGCGCGCAGCCTTGCTCCTGCACCTGCCGACTGCTCCTGGCTACTTCTTCGCTTCATCTTTCATGTGCACCTTCACGCGGCGCACGCGTTTGTTGTCCGCGCTTTCCACGGTGAAGGTGAAGTTGCGCAGGTCCACGCGTTCGCCTTTGCGTGGTATGCGCCCGGTGAGCTCCAGGATGAACCCGCCGAGCGTTTCGCTGTTGCCCTTGTTCTCGTCGAACACCTTGCCGTCGGTGTTCAGGATGCGGTACACATCGGTGAGCGCGGCCTTGCCCTCGAAGACGTAGGTGCGGTCATCGAGCTTGCTGTAGATGAGGTCCTCGTCATCGAACTCGTCGGTGATGTCGCCGACGATCTCCTCGATGACGTCTTCCAGGGTGATGATGCCGCTGGTGCCGCCGTACTCGTCCACCACGATGGCCAGGTGCACGCGTTTGCGCTGGAACTCGGTGAGCAGGTCATCGAGCTTCATGTTCTCCGGCACGAAGTAGGGCGTGCGCAGGAGCTTCTGCCATTCGAAATCCGTGGTGTCCATGTGCGGCAGCACGTCCTTGATGTGCAGCACGCCGACGACGCGGTCCAAGGTGTTCTCGTACACGGGCACCCGGCTGAAGCCGCTTTCGATGATGCTCTGCATCAGTTCGCCGAAGGTGAGCTCCTTGTCGAAGGCGACCACATCGGTGCGGGGCCGCATGACCTGTCGCGTTTCGATGTTGCCGAACTTCACGATGCCCTTCAGGATGCGCTGTTCCTCGGCGGTGGTGCTGGCGTCCTTGGTCAGTTCAAGCGCCGCGCCGAGCTCATCCACGCCGATGTTGCCACCGCTGCGCTTCTTGTAGCGCTTCTCGATGAACTGCGTGCTGCGGACGAGCACCTCGTTGATGGGGCTCCAGAACCAGCGCAGGGCCATCAACGGGCCGCTCATCATCATGGCCACGCTCATGGTGTGCAGGGTGGCGTACACCTTGGGCATCACTTCACCAAGCAGCAGAAGCACGGCCGTTACGGCGATGGCCTGGATGATGAACACCACGTACTCGGGCAGCCGCTGCAGGTCGAAGAAGCCATCGATGACGATGGTGGAGAGCAGCGCGATGGCGATGTTGACGAAGTTGTTGCTGATGAGGATGGTAGCCAGCAGACGACGGGGACGCTCCAGCAGTTCCAGCACGCGCTGACCACTGGTGCCGCCGCGTTCGCGCAGGTCGCGCAGTTGTGTGGGCGTAAGCGCAAAGAGGGCCACCTCGCTGGCGCTGATGAGCGCCGAGCAGACGAGCAGCACCACGATCAGCACCAGGGCGATGATCGTCATGCCGTCAACTGCTAGAAGGGGAAGGTGGCTCACGAGGGGGTGTGGTGGATCATGGGGTGCATGGCATCCCGATCCTTGCTGCGATGTTGCTCAGAAGGGAAGGTCGTCCAGTTCCTCGGCGGGCGCTGATGTGCCGGTCGGTGCAGCTGCCGCAGCGGGTGCGGCCTGCGGTGCGGTGCTGCGCTCTCCGCTGGGGCGGTCGAGCATCGTCAGTTCATCGGCCTGTATCTCGGTGGTGTAGCGCTGCACGCCGTCCTTGTCCTGCCATTGCCGCGTGCGCAGCTTGCCTTCCACGTACACCTTGCTGCCCTTCTTCACGTACTTCTCCACCACCTCGGCCAGGCCGCGCCACGCCACGATGTTGTGCCACTCGGTCTGCTCACGCTTCTCGCCGGTGGTCTTGTCGCGGAACGTTTCGCTGGTGGCAATGCGGAAGTTGGCCACGGGGATGCCGCTGGGCAGGTGACGGATCTCGGGGTCGGCACCCAGGTTGCCGATGAGGATGACTTTGTTGACGCCGCTCATGTCGTGAAGAATGGACGCCGAAGATAGCGGCGCGCGGAACCGCCCTCAGGCCTCGCCGGGACGTGTCAATTCCTTGAAGACATCCTCCAGCCCGCGCTCGCCCTTGCGCAGGGTGAGCACTTGCAGGCCGTTGTCCACGGCGAAGCGGAACACGGCCGGGCGCACGTCTGTGCCCGCGCTATGGGCAATGCTCCAGAAGTTGCCGTCCATGCGCTCGGCGCGCTTCACGCCGTCGATGCCCAGGAGCTTGCCTTTGTTCACGTCCTTGTCGAACTCAGCTTCCAGCACTTCGAACTGCCCGCTGGCGCTGCGGAGCTCGTTCGCCTTGCCGTCCGCCACGATGCGGCCCCGGTCAATGATGATCACGCGGTCGCAGATGGCCTCCACCTCCTGCATGATGTGCGTGCTCAGCATCACGGTCTTCTCCCCCCCGATGCGTTTGATGAGGCCGCGCACTTCCTCGAGCTGGTTGGGGTCCAGGCCGCTGGTAGGCTCGTCGAGGATGAGGACCTTGGGGTCGTGGATGAGGGCTTGCGCAAGGCCCACACGCTGGCGGTAACCCTTGCTCAGTGCTCCAATGCGTTTGTGCTGTTCACGTTCCAAGCCCACGGTGCCGATCATCTCGCGCACACGCTCACCTTTCTTCTTCAACCCGTGCACCCCGGCCACGAAGTCGAGGTATTCCTTTACGTACAGATCGGTGTAGAGCGGGTTGTGCTCGGGCAGGTAGCCAACGTTGCGGCGCACGTCCATGCTGGCCTCGCGCGTGTCGAAGCCGCATACGGAGGCCGTGCCGGAAGTCGGGGGAAGGAAACACGTGAGCACCTTCATCATGGTGCTCTTCCCGGCGCCATTGGGCCCCAGAAAACCTACCACCTCGCCGCCACCGATCTCGAACGCGACGTTGTCCACGGCCTTTTGCTTGCCATAGACCTTGGTGATGCCCTGCACGCTGATGCTCATGCGCGCCTGCTCGCCGCAGGCGGGGCGAATGTAGACGCCCGGTTGCGCAGCGCACGACCGTTGCTCGCGCCATCTTCACGCCGTGGACCAGGAGAATGCCCTGCGCAAGTGCCGCGCGTTGTGCGCCCGCCAGGAACGGTGCCGACAGGAACTGCTGCTAAAGCTGAAGGGCTGGGGAACGCCGCGACCGGAGAAGGTGCTGGACCAGCTGGTGAAAGAGGGTTTCCTGAACGAGGCGCGTTTCGCGGAGGACTTCGCCGTGGGCCACTTCAGGCAGAAGGGCTGGGGCAAGCAGATGATCCGTGCGGCCTTGCAAGCGAAGGCGGTCCCTTCATCTTTGATCCAGGCGGGTTTGGACGCCATTGATCCGGCGGAATACACGGCGGCGCTGAAGGCGCTGGTGAAGAAGCGGTGGGCGCAGGAGAAGGAGCCGGATCCGTTCGTTCGGGAACAACGCGTGCTGCGCTACCTGGTGGGGCGTGGGTGGGAGGCCGACGATGTGCGTAGCGCATTGGCTTCCGTGGCCAAGCGGTAGCGGTTAGTTTCGCGGCCCGAAAATGGTCACGGCTTATCAGATCGAAGAACTGGGCCAGCGCCTCGAAGCGCTGAAGGGCTACCTGCAGGTGGAGGACAAGCGCGGCCTGATCCAGGAAGAGGAGAAATACACGCACGACCCCGAGTTCTGGAACAACCAGAAGAAGGCCCAGGCCACCATGAAGAAGATCCGCGAGCTGAAGCGGTGGGTGGAGCTGTACGAAGGCGTGAAGCGCGAGGTGGACGACGCCGGTGTGATGCTGGAGTTCTTCAAGGCGAAGGAGGTGAGCGAGGAAGACCTGGAAGCGCAGTACAAAAAGGCCGCCGACGCGCTGGAAGAACTCGAGTTCAAGAACATGCTCAGCGCGGAAGAAGACCCGCTGAGCGCCGTGGTGCAGATCACCGCAGGGGCGGGCGGCACCGAAAGCTGCGACTGGGCCGGCATGCTGCTGCGCATGTACCAGATGTGGGCGAAGAAGAACGGCTACGAAACACGCACGCTCGACTACCAGGACGGCGAAGGCGCCGGCGTGAAACAGGCCACCATGGAAGTGGACGGCGAGTTCGCGTTCGGCATGCTGAAAGGCGAGAACGGCGTGCACCGCTTGGTGCGCATCAGTCCGTTCGACAGCAACGCGCGCCGCCACACGAGCTTCGTCAGCGTGTACGTGTACCCGCTGGTGGACGAGACCATCGAGATCGACATCAACCCGGCCGATATCACGTGGGACACCTTCCGCAGCGGCGGTGCCGGTGGCCAGAACGTGAACAAGGTGGAGACCGGTGTGCGCCTGCGCCACGCGCCCAGCGGCATCATCATCGAGAACACCGAAACACGGAGCCAGCTCGACAACAAGACCAAGGCGCTCCAATTGCTGAAGAGCCAACTGTACGAGGCCGAACTGGAGAAGCGCCGTAGCAAACGCAGCGAGATCGAGGCGGGCAAGAAGAAGATCGAGTGGGGCAGCCAGATCCGCAACTACGTGCTGCAGCCCTACAAGCTGGTGAAGGACGTCCGCACCGAGCACGAGACCAGCAGCGTGGACGATGTGCTGAACGGCTACATCGACGACTTCCTCAAGGCCTTCCTGATGAAGCACGGCCAGTCACAGAAAGTCTGAATCCCTACCACCCGTACCGTCGACCCACCGGGTCGACCCACATAGCAACCATGGAATACCGCATCGAGAAAGACACGATGGGCGAGGTGAAAGTCCCCGCCGACAAGTACTGGGGCGCTCAGACCGAGCGCAGCCGCAACAACTTCAGGATCGGTCGGCCGGCGAGCATGCCGCTGGAGATCATCAAGGCCTTCGCTTACTTGAAGAAGGCAGCGGCGCTCACCAACGTGGAGCTGGGCAAACTGCCCAAGGAGAAAAGCGACCTCATCGGTCGCGTGTGCGACGAGATCCTGGAAGGCAAGCTCGACGACCAGTTCCCGCTGGTGATCTGGCAGACGGGCAGCGGCACGCAGAGCAACATGAACCTCAACGAGGTGATCGCCTACCGCGGTCATGTGCTGCAGGGCGGCAAGCTCACCGACGAGCAGAAGGCGCTGAACCCGAACGACGATGTGAACAAGAGCCAGAGCAGCAACGACACGTATCCCACGGCCATGCACATCGCTGCGTACAAGCTGACGGTGGAAGTGACGCTGCCGGGGGTGAAGAAGCTACGCGACACGCTGGACCGGAAGGCGAAGGCGTTCGAGAGCATCGTGAAAACGGGCCGCACGCACTTCATGGACGCCACGCCCCTCACGCTGGGGCAGGAGTTCAGCGGTTACGTGCAACAGATCGACAACGGCCTGCGTGCGGTGAACAACGCTTTGGAAATGGTGCGCGAACTGGCGCTCGGCGGCACGGCCGTCGGCACGGGCCTCAACGCGCCCAAGGGCTATAGCGTGCTGGTGGCGAAGAAGATCGCGGAGCTCACCGGCCTGCCCTTCGTCACGGCCCCTAACAAGTTCGAGTCGCTCGCCGCGCACGATGCCATGGTGGAGCTGAGCGGTGCGTTCAAGCGTCTTGCGGTCTCCTTGATGAAGATCGCCAACGACATCCGCATCCTCAGCAGTGGTCCGCGCAGTGGCATCGGCGAACTGGTGATCCCCGACAACGAGCCGGGTTCATCCATCATGCCGGGCAAGGTGAACCCCACGCAGCCGGAGGCGCTCACCATGGTGTGCGCCCAAGTGATCGGCAACGACGTGGCGGTTAGCATCGGCGGCATGCAGGGCCACTTCGAGCTGAACGTGTTCAAGCCGCTCATCGCGGCGAACGTGCTGCTGAGCGGCCGTCTGCTCGGTGATGCCTGCGTGAGCTTCAACGACAAATGCGCCGAGGGCATCGAGCCGAACAAGGAGGTGATCAAACGCCACTTAGAGAACTCGCTGATGCTCGTGACCAGTCTCAACCCGCACATCGGCTACTACAAGGCCGCTGAGATCGCCAAGAAGGCGCACAAGGAGGGCACCACACTGAAGCAGGCTGCGCTGGCACTGGGCCACGTCACCGCCGAGGACTTTGACAAGTGGGTGGATGCGGCGAAGATGTGCAGCGAGGGATGACCACCGATCGTGCTGAATGACGAAGGGCTGCTGATGGGCAGCCCTTCGCTTTTTGCGCGGCGATGGCCTCTAACCCACCCAGCGCCGTGCCATGATCGTTCGTAATACGTGTCCGCTCAATGGACCATTGAGCAGCCAAAGCTCAAGAGGATGTGCGGAGCGGAACATGATGTTCATCACTCCACCCGGGTCTTTTCCTCCGTTGGGCCCGAGGCTTCAACTGACCGACGGCGCTGCCGGAAATAACCTGCAAGGTCTCCGACAACATTCCCGGCCAGCCCGCCCAAAACCGCTCCGCGCACCGCACTGCCCAACGGATGCGCGCTGAAGACGCATCCGCCCGATGTGCAGGATGCCTCGCTCCAAGTGAGCCACCCGATGATGGCTCCGACCATGGCGCCGGCGATCAGGAAAAGCATTCCGCGTTGCACGATCGTTGGTTTTTGTTGCAGGCAAAGTTCCGAGCAGGTCGCCTCCCGCGATGGTGAGGATCATCACGGTCCGCGGCGGTCCGTGGAGATACGTTCGCCCATCAACCTCCCCCTTCCTATGGCCCAACACTACCAACTCCTCGTGATCGGCGGCGGCAATGCCGGTCTCTCCGCAGCCGCACACCTGCTGCTGAAGTCGCCGAAGACCAGCGTGGGCATCGTGGAACCATCGGAAAAGCACTACTACCAACCGGCGTGGACCTTGGTGGGCGGCGGTGCGTTCAACATCAAGGACACCGAACGCAACGAGCAGGAGTACATCCCGAAAGGAGCCGAGTGGATCAAAAGCAGTGTAGCCACCTTCCAACAGGAAGCCAACACCGTTACGCTCTCGGATGGGAAGGTGATCGGCTACGATCAATTGCTCGTGTGCCCGGGCATCCAGCTCGACTGGTCGGCGGTGAAAGGACTACCGGAGGCTCTGGGCAAGAACGGTGTCAGCTCCAACTACAGCTTCCAGCACGCGCCGTACACCTGGGAACTGATCAAGGGCTTGAAGAAGGGCCGCGCGATCTTCCACAACCCGCATACGCCGGTGAAGTGCGGGGGCGCGCCGCACAAGATCATGTACCTGGCCGCTGATCATTGGCGCAAGACGGGCGATCTGAAGAACATGGACATCCAATACTGGAGCGGAGGTGCCAAGCTCTTCGCCGTACCACGTTATGAGAAGACCTTGTTGAAAGTGGTGGAACGCGGCGGGATCAAGCTCAACTTCAATTGGAAGCTTGAAGAGATCGACGGTGCGAACAAGCGCGCACGCTTCATGGGCATCGGCGAGAAGAACAAGGACGTGGTGCAATGGGTGGAGTACGACATGATGCACGTCACACCGCCACAGAGTGCGCCGGACTTCATCAAGAAGAGCCCGCTGGCCAACGCCGCCGGCTGGGTGGATGTGGACAAGCACTCGCTGCGGCACACCAAATTCCCGAACGTGTGGAGCATCGGTGATGCTGCCGGCTTGCCCACCTCGAAGACCGGTGCGGCCATCCGCAAACAAACGCCCACGGTGGTCGCGAACATCCTGGATGCCATGGCGGGCAGATCGCTGCACGCGAACTACAACGGTTACACCTCCTGCCCGCTCGTCACCGGCTACGGCAAGCTCGTGCTCGCCGAATTCGACTACGACAACAAGCCGCAGGAGACTTTCCCCATCGACCAGAGCAAGGAGCGCTGGAGCATGTACATGCTGAAGCGTGAAGTGCTGCCGCGCATGTATTGGAACTTCATTCTGCGCGGCAAGGCGCAGGGGTGACGATCATCACCAGAGCGCTTCCCAGCTGGAGCGATCTTCGCGGCATGGAAACGATCAACACCATGCCCCGCATCGGCGACCAAGCTCCCGACTTCGAGGCCCTCACCACGCACGGTCCGCTGAAGTTCAGCGACTACATCAAAGGCAGTTGGGCCATCCTCTTCTCGCACCCGGCCGACTTCACGCCCGTGTGCACCACGGAACTGAGCGGCTTCGCGCAGAACAAGGAGTGGTTCGCGGCGCGCAACACCAAGCTCATCGGCGAGAGCATCGACAGCATCCACAGCCACGTGGCCTGGGTGCAAGCCGTGCGCGAGAAGACCGGTGTGTACATGGACTTCCCGATCATCGCCGACATCGATATGAAGGTGGCGAAGCTCTACGGCATGCTGCATGAGAACGCGAGCAATACCGCCGCCGTGCGCGCCGTGTTCTTCATCGACCCGAAAGGCATCATCCGCCTGGTGATGTACTACCCGCTGAACGTGGGCCGCAACATGGACGAGATCATGCGCGTGCTGGAAGCCATGCAGACCGCGGACGCCAACGGTTGCGCCATGCCCTTGAACTGGAAGAAGGGCGAGAAGGTGATCGTGCCACCGCCCAAGACCTTGAAGGACCTTGATGCGCGCCTGAACGAGAAGGGCATTGAACTGATCGACTTCTATCTCGCGAAGAAGCAGTTGGAGACGGCCTGAGACGACCGTCGGTTTTTCAGGAAAGGCTCCTTCGGGGGCCTTTCTTGTTGGCGGTGGTGATGATCGTTACACAAGCCCGTTTTCCTGACGATCATCACGTGTACGGCCAGTGCCCCCATGGACTTTTGCGATGAACAAGACCGGGACAGGTCGCAAAACGAACGAGCCATGACCATCAAACAGATCTACACCGGCTGCATCGCCCACGCAGCGTATTACCTGGAGAGCAACGGCGAAGCGGCCATCTTCGATCCGCTGCGCGAAGTGCAACCCTACATAGATCGCGCTGCGGCCGACAAGGCGACGATCAAGTACGTTTTCGAGACCCACTTCCACGCCGACTTCGTGAGCGGCCATTTGGACTTGGCGAAGAAGGCCGGTGCCACCATCGTGTACGGCCCAACGGCGAAGCCGGGATTCACGGCTCACGTAGCCATGGATGGCGAGGTGTTCAACGTGGGCAAGGCGAAGGTGAAGGTGATCCACACACCCGGGCACACCATGGAGAGCACCACCTACTTGGTGATCGATGAGAACGGGAAAGAGCACGGCATCATCACCGGGGATACGCTCTTCATTGGCGATGTCGGCCGCCCTGACCTGGCGCAGCACGTCATCGCTGACCTCACCGAGGAGAAGCTCGCCGGTCACCTGTACGATTCGCTGCGCAACAAGATCATGCCGCTGAGCGATGACCTCATCGTGTACCCGAACCACGGCGCAGGCAGCGCATGCGGCAAGATGATGAGCAAGGAGACCACCGACACCCTCGGCCACCAGAAACAGGTGAACTACGCGCTGGACCCGAAGCTCACCAAGGAGGAATTCAAGAAGGCGCTGCTCACTGGGCTCACACCGCCTCCCGGCTACTTCCCCAAGAACGTGCTGATGAACATCCAGGGCTACGAAAGCCTCGATGCGGTGATGGCACGTGGCAAGCGCGCACTCGCTCCGAACGACTTCGAGGTGGTGGCCAATGAAGAGCGTCCGCTCGTGCTCGATACGCGCCCGGCCGCGGTGTTCGCGAAGGGCTTCATACCGAACAGCATCAACATCGGGCTGGACAGCAACTTCGCCATGTGGGTAGGGGAGATGATCCCCGACATCAAACAAGCGATCCTGCTCGTGACCGAACCCGGCAAAGAAGAGGAGAGCATCATCCGCCTGAGCCGCGTGGGCTACGACCATACCATCGGCTTCCTTGAAGGTGGTTTCGACGCGTGGAAGACGGCAGGGAAGGAGGTGGACTCCGTTGCTCGCATCTCGGCTGAGGAGTTCGCGACGCGTTACAACACCAAGCCGCTCGTCTTCGATGTGCGCAAGAAGAGCGAGTTCGACAGCGAGCATGTGGAAGGCGCCATCAACGTGCCGCTCAACCGCATCAACGATCACCTCGCGGAGTTCCCGAAGGACAAGCCCTTCATCCTGCACTGCGCCGGTGGCTACCGCAGCATGATCGCCGCCAGTATCCTGAAGGCACGCGGCTGGGACAACTTCGTGGATGTGGAGAGCGGCTTCACCGGCATCAAGAAGACCGGCGTGAAGGTGACGGAGTACGTGTGCCCGACGACCTTGCTCTAAAGAACAGGTACCTGAACGCAGAAGCCCCGGTCGGAAGGCCGGGGCTTCATGCTATCGCCATCCCAAAGCCCCCCCGCACAACCACCACGCCCGTCCGAACCCCATGTCCCGCAGCACCTGCGCGGCCTGCGCACTTCTTCCGCCGCCCTTGGCGCACACGGTGATGATGCGCTCCCTGGGCGACCAGTCCCGAACGCGCTCCTGCAGCTCGGTGAGGGGAATGTTGATGGCTTGTGGCAGGTGGCCGCTTGCATATTCTTCGGCGCTGCGCACATCCACCATGCGCACACCGGGTTTGTTCAGCAGCGGCTTCAGGGCTTCCGGCTCCAAACACTCGCGTTCGCTCGGCATACGCAGCCACACCACGATACCGCTAAGCATCGTGACCGCTCCGATGGCCAGGATTGATGCGGTGATGCCGAAGCGATCGGCGATGAGACCGGTGATCAGCGCGCCGATCGCATAGCCCAGATCGCGCCACCAGCGGAATACGCCTACGGCTTCGCTACGCTGTTGCGGATGCGTGTGCGCGGCGATCACCGCGAGGAAAGTCGGGTATACGAGCGCGGTGCCGAAGCCGAGCGCGGCGCTAAGCATGATGTATGCACCCTGCGCATGCACGTAGTGCAGTCCGATGATCGCGAGCCCTTGCAGCACCATGCCGATGATCAGCAACGATCGGCGGTTGACATGATCGGCGAGCTTGCCGGTGAAGAGTTGCCCCAAGCCCCACACTGCAGGATACACAGCTGCGATCAGCCCGATGCGTTCCTGCCCTAAGCCTTCGTTCAGCAGCAGTACGGGCAGCAGGCCCCACAGCATGCCATCGTTCAGGTTGTTCACCAGTCCGGCTTGAGTGACGCTGCCCAGCGTGCGGTGCGTGAGACTGGTCTCCACGAACACGCGCTTGAGTTTCGGGATCGCGCTGGTCACGCTCTCTGCCGCTACATGGTGCACGGTGTCCTTCACCCAAAGCAGTGTGAGCAACAGCCCTATCACTGCGATGCCGATCCCCACCTGGAAGGGCACCGGTCGCGGACCGTACTGTGCGGCCAGGTATCCCGTGAGAAAGGCCATGGCACCTACGGCGATGTAACCGGCGAATTCGTTGAGGCCCATGGCCAGGCCCCGGTCCTTCTCGCCCACGAGGTCCATCTTCATCACCACCGTGCTGCTCCAAGCAAAGCCTTGGTGGATGCCCAGCAAGATGTTGGCTGCTACCACCCACGCCCACGCATCGGCGTAGATGAGCAGGAAGGGCACGGGCAGCGCGAGCGCCCAACCCGTGACAAGCAGTGCTTTGCGTCCGTAGCGCCCAGCCAGCCTTCCAGTGAAATAGTTCGCCAGCGCCTTACTGATGCCGAAGGCCATGATGAAGCTCAGCGCCGCAGCGTGCGAGCCAATGCCGAACTCCACTTCCGCCAGCAGCGGCAGAACTGTGCGCTCTATGCCCACCATGCCGCCTACGAAGGCGTTGACGATGACGAGCAAGGTGAACTGCTTCCAGTGGGGGCGGAGGCCGAGCTGGGCGTTCATGATCTCGGTGCTGTCAATGGCCGTGCTTGAGGAGCATCCCGATCTGGCCTGCGTGGTAGGCCGTGTGCGTCACGATGCGGCCCAGGGCCTCGGCCTTGGTCTTCCTCCCGAACTCCTTTGTTTCGATCACGGCATCCCAGTCGGCATCGGACTGTGCCTCGATGGCGCGACGCAGCGTATCCGCGCTCTCCGCCACGTAGGCCTTCAACGCGGCCAGGTCGGTCCACTCACCGGTATCGTGTCCTTTGGCCACGGTGCTGGCATGCACCTGCACGTCCTTCAGCCCGAACACGTTCTTGGCGAAGAGCATCTCCACATCGCCGATGTGCCGCACCAGGTAGCCGATGCTATTGGGCGCGGGGGCGAGCTTCTTCGGCAGGTCGGCCTCGGTAAGCTGGTCGAGCAATTTGGTGAAACGGGTGCGGCCCTCGGTGAAGAGGGCTAGGAATGATGCGGTCATCGGATGAGCGAGAGTGTCATTCGTTCGTTCCCTGTTCCGGTGCGTTCGAGCGGAAGTCGAGATGGTTCACCCACGTCAGCTGCATGTACCACTGGTTGAACCAACCGTTGGACATCTTCCAGTTCACCAGCAGCAAGCCCGCTTCGATCCCGTGCCTGTCGTTCAGCTTGTAACCAAGCTGTGCGGCGCTCCAGTTCTCCTCGTAAGTGAAGTCCTGGCTGGTGTTGAAGAAGGGTTCCACGTAGCCCATGAAATAGGCTCGCGCATCCGAGGGCCATTTCACCCCCATCAGGTAGCGTAATCTTCCACTGAAGCTAGCGCTGCCCGTCGTGCGATCCTGGATGAAGCGTTCATCGAAACGCAGGCGGTGCTTCCATTCCAACCGTGGGAACGGGTGCTTGTAGGTGATCTGTTGGAAGGCGCGGTTCTCCACCCGGTAGTCGTCGCGGAAAGGGTTCTGTCGTTCATGCACGTACGACGCTGTCACACTCCATCGCGTGGTCAGCTTGTAGCTGAGGCCCAGCTCCCCATAGAGGTAGAAGGAACCGGTCGGGATGGCCCCGTTGGCATCATCCCCTAGCGTGATCGCGTCGAAGAGATAGACGTTGTAGCTGAACTTGTTCGACAGGTCACCGCTGTGGTCGATCGTTGGGAACAGACCGAAAGAGTTGATGTTCTGTGCGATGGCGGCACATGGCAGCAGCGAGAAGACCAATGACAGCAGGCGCATGGTCAACGGGCTTTGCGTAGGGCTTCGGCGTAGTACGCTGGCATGTCCACGTCCATCACCCCCGTGGCGGCCTTTTCCACATCGTAAGGCACACGGATGAAGGAAACACCCAGCGCATCGGGGTCAAGGACCGACAAGTGCGAAGGGATATCCAGTTCCACATAGCACGCGCGTGGATCGCTGTCCTTCGGCTTTCCCACCGACCCGATATTGATCGCATGCCGGTATGCCGTGCGGCCATCGCGCTCATAGGCGAACACCCTGTGGAAAGGCTTGTGCGTGTGGCCGAAGCACAGGATATCCGCATTCGCCCCTTCCAGGATCCGCATCATGCTCTTTTCATCGCGGTCCTCGAAAAGATACTCGTTGATCTTCCGCGGGCTGCCATGCACGAGCAGCAGGTCAAGGCGGTCGTGGTTCAAGTGGTGTTCCACCCGGATGTGCGCAGGAAGAGTGCGCAGATAGGCCCGTTGATCGTCACGCACGAGTTCGTTCGTGCGGGCGATGGATACGGCACCGTTGGCCTTCTCCTCATCCGTCTTGTAGGCGCAACCGCAATCATCGCTCGATCTTCCGATGCCGAAGTCATAGTTGCCCGCGACGGTCGGAATTCCACGACCACGGATCAGATCGACGACCTCGTTGGGCCAGGCGTTGTAACCGACCAGATCGCCGAGGCAATAGATCGCATCGGGTTTGCGCCGATCGATGTCCGCCAGCACGGCTTCGAGAGCGGGCAGGTTCGCGTGGATGTCGCTGAAGAGGGCGATGCGCATGGTTCAGGGCGTTGATCCGGGCGGTTTTCTAAGCAGCCTCCACACGCCGGTGGCCAGAATCGCTCCAAGCGCGGGGGCGAGGATGTACAACCAGAGCGAACGCAGCTCACCGGAGACCAGTGCCGGTGCGATGCTCCGGGCCGGGTTCATGCTTGCCCCACAGATCGGTCCGGCGAAAAGTGCTTCAAGCCCCACCACCGATCCAATGGCGATCCCCGCCATGAGACCGGTCTCCTTCGAACCTTGTGACACCTGCAAGATCACGAGCATGAGGAAGAAGGTGAGCAGCAGCTCCAGGATGAAGGATTGCATGTCGCTGCCAGATGGAAGGGTCGAGCCCAAGGAATGGTTCTCAGGGAAAAGGGATCGCAGGGTCAGTGAGGCGAGTACTGCACCACCCAGCTGTGCGGCGATGTACGATGGTGCTTGTATCGCTGGGAATCGTTTGGCCACAACAAAGCCGAGCGTCACAGCGGGATTCAAGTGTGCGCCAGAGACATCGCCGAACGCGTAGATCATCGCCAGCACGATCAAGCCGAATGTGGCCGCGACTCCGAGGTGCCCGATCACACCGGTCTGCTCGTTGATGATGATGGCGCCCGTGCCCGCGAAGACGAGCGCATAGGTCCCGATCAGCTCTGCGACGTAGCGCCTCATGCGTGCTGCGCGATGAAGTCCTTGCAGTAGGCCTTGATCTCGTCGCGCACCTGCCTGAATGCACGCATGATCTCTTCCTCCGTGCCCGTGACTTTCGCCGGATCGGTGAAGTTGTGGTGGTGCTTCTGCGCAGTGGTGGGGAACCAGGGGCAGCGCTCCTTGGCATTGTCGCAGACCGTGATCACATGGTCGAAGGTGTGGTCCCGGTACTCGTCCACATTGTTGCTCGTGTGGTGGCTGATGTCGATGCCATCTTCCTTCATGATCGCGATCGCGCGCGGGTTCACGCCGTGCGTCTCCACGCCGGCGCTGAGCACTTCCACAGCGGACCCGCCGAAGTGCTGCAAGTAACCGTGGGCGATCTGGCTGCGGCAGCTGTTGCCGGTACAGAGCACGAGGATGCGCATCAGCAGCAGGTGCTATCGATCCCGCAGCCGCAGGTCTCGCCGGTGGCCACCTTCACCTTCTCCGTGCCTTCAGCGTTGGGTGCACAACAATCGCCGTTGTCATTCCGGGCATGACCCGGAATCGCGCTCCCCTTGTATGCAGATACCGTGATACTGAAGATGCCCGTTCCGCTGGCCTTGTAGGCAGCGATCTCCGCCGCGCTCAAGTGGCGGGAGAGAATGTCGTCCGGTACGATGATGGGTTTGCGCTTCTGCACGCTCACCTGCTCGAAGCCCAGGTCGTGGATAATGCCGAGGTATTCACTCTCCTGCAGGGCGCCGCTCACGCAGCCAGCGTACATCTCCGCGCTGGCGCGCAGGGTGTCGGGGATCGCGCCACGCAGTACCACATCGCTGATGCTGAAGTGTCCGCCCGGTTTCAGCACGCGCAGCACCTCGCTGAGGGCTTTGCGTTTGTCGGGCACCAGGTTGAGCACGCAATTGCTCACCACCACGTCCACGATGTTGCTCGTGAGCGGCAGCGCCTCGATGTCGCCTTGGCGGAACTCTACGTTCTGGTAGCCCAGCTTCGCGGCGTTCGCCTTCGCCTTGGCCACCATTTCCGGGGTGAAGTCCACGCCGATAACGCGGCCATCTTCACCGGTCTCGTGGCGGGCCACGAAGCAGTCATTCCCGGCGCCGCTGCCCAGGTCGAGCACCGTGTCACCCTTCTTGATGCCCGCGAACTGCGTGGGCAATCCGCAGCCGAGACCGAGGTCGGCGTCGGGGTTGTAGCCTTCCACCTGGGTGTAGTCATCGGTCATGATGTTGTACACCTCCGTGCTGCAACCACCCGCGCCGCAGCAGCTGCTCGCGTTGGTGTCCTTGTCCTGTTTGGCGATCTCCGCGTACTTGGCGCGGACCATGTCTTTGGTTTCTTGAGCAGTGTTCATGGCTTGTGTCATGCCGGTCCTTCGACTTCGCTCAGGAGACCCGGCGCTTATTGGTTCAACAGCAGTTATCGCTCACGCTCGTGAGCAGTTTGTCCATGCCCTTCTTCAGGGCGTTCCATCCTTTCGGGTCGATGCAGTAGCAGATGCTGGTGCCTTCCACCGTGCCTTGGATGAGCCCGGCGTTCTTCAGCTCCCACAAGTGCTGGCTGATGGTGGCCTGCGCCAGGCCCAGTTCCTCCACGAGCGACCCGTTAACGCAGGTGCCGCGCTTGACGAGGAATTGCAGGATGGCGATGCGCGCCGGGTGGCCGAGCACCTTCGCCAGCGCGGCGATGCGGTTCTGCTCGGCGGTGAAGAGGTCAGTCTTGATGAGGCCCATGATCTTGTGGGCGCAAGACTACTACAATGCTATATCGTAATAATACGATAAAAGGTCCAGGATCGGGATCCTGTCCGTGCTGATGGGGTGTCGTTCAGTTGCCCAATGGCTTGCCGGCCGCGGTCCACGCGTGGATGCCGCCTTGGAGGTCCACCACGTCGTTGAACCCTTGGCCGATGAGGAACTCTCTCGCTGCGGCACTCCGACGGCCGGAAGCGCAGTAGAGCAGTACCGGTTTCGACTTGTCGAGACTACCGGCGTACGCTTGCACTTGACCAGCGTTCTGATCGAGGTTCGTTGCGTTCGCCAGGTGGCCACCGTTGAATTCTCCGGGTGAGCGCACATCGATGAGCTGGGCGCCCGGTTCGTGCAGCCGGGCCGCGAAGGCTTCCGGTGAAAGGCTGTGGGTTTCTTGGGAGGCCGTTCCGCAGGCCAACAACAGCAGCGGGAGCAGGAGGAAGAAGGCGCGCATGGGTTTCTAGGGAAGCGGAAGGGCCGCGCGGATGCACGGCCCTTCCCCGGTGAAGAGCTCTTACTTCAGGTTGTTCACGCTGGTCCACGGACCGCCGTTGTACACATCGAAGCCGTGCCGCTTCAAGGTGTCGGCCGCCATGCCACTGCGCGCGCCGCTACGGCAGCAGGTGATCACAGGCTTGTTCTTGTCGATCTTCTTGAGCTGGTCCTGGATGCGGTCCAACGGGATGTTGATCGAACCGGCCACATGCCCGCTGCGGAACTCATCGGGTGTGCGCACATCCACGATGGTGGCGCCTTGGGCGATCTTCTCGCGGAGGTCCACCTTGGGGCCGCCGATGCCGAACAATGTCTTGAACATGGTTGCTGTTGTTGTGCGGTACAAAGGTCTGTCAAGGTTCATCCGTGGTTGGTGATCCAGGTCACAGAGCAGGGATCAGAACACGTAGTTGATGATCAGGTCGGCATGCAGCATGTCCACTTTGTTGATGGACTGCTTTTCGGTGAGGTCCGGATCGATCGGGAGTTTGGCGAGCACGAGGAATTGTGCCGCAAGCCCCTTCCATCCACCTTTGAACTGGTACTGCGCGTTCATGTCGAACTGGGTGTAGGACGGCATCGCGTACTTGTTCAGCCGGGCATTGGTCAGTTCGGGCATCTGGTACATTCCCCCATCCACTTGGATGCGCCAGCCGTCAGCGCCTTTCCAGATCAAGTTCAAGGACGCCGCATGCACATCGCCCGCGCCTTCGTTCCGCTCGCGCGGCTGGAAGGTAAAGAACGGGTCACGGCCCCACTCGCGGGGCATCAGATATCGGCCATGCGCGGTGATGCGTGTGTAGTTCAGTTGCCATCGGAACTTGCCGATCACATTGCGCACACGACCACTGAAGGCCCAGGATGATCCGCTGGGCGGCATATAGTGGAGAGCGGCATCCGCTTCGCCGCGCTGCTGGGCGGGATCCTGCCGAATGCCGAAGGCGGAGGCGCTCCACCGATCTTCTTTCCCTCCCGCATCCAATTGGACCAGTGCGCTGTTGAACACGTTCTCGGTGTGGAGGTTCCATGCGGTGATCGTCGTTGAGCGGTACAGCTTCTTCTTCACGCTCGCGATGAAGATGCCCGCGCTTGATCCGGACTCACCATGTCGTGCACCTTCGCCGTACACATTGCGACCCACCGGAAAGACGGACATGCTTTCGTACACCGGGTACCATTCACTGGCGCCTCGCGGGGCTACCCGGTAGATCCAACCGCCTTGCCATGTGGTGCCATGTTCTGTGTGGTGCTGCACCCAGACTCCTTCGAACAAGCTGGGGTGCATCCGGCCGTCCTGTGGATTGAGGAACGGTGTGTTCAATTCCTGCTTTCCGAGGATCACCTGCGTTCGCGCATTCTTCGAACGCCAGTCCAGCTGGAATTCGTGCAGGTACGCGAGGTCGTTGGTGTGCCGCGGATCGTTCACGTCATAGAGGCCGATCTCATAGCGGTTCGCGACGCCGGTCACCGGATCCGGCAAGGTCAGGTCGCTCGTGGCAAGGTCGAAGGTGTAGCCGCCGCTCAACTTGAACCGGGTGCCATGCCACCGCTGCGAGGTGAAGCCCATGGTGCCGCCAAAGGCCACAGCGTGATAGTCCGATGGTGCTCCATCGTTGATGGTCGTCATGTTGTAAAGCCGGAAGCGGCCATCCAGCTCGCCCTGTTTCATGATGTCGTACAGGTGACTGGTGCCGCGCAGGCTGTCCGAGCTGGGGATGTCCTGTTCGCTGTGCTGGCCCATCCCGATCAATGGGAAAGCCGCCAGAGAAACAAGCATCAAGCCCGCCCGACCGCAGTGCGACCGGCCCAGTGATCGCTCGTGCATGGATCAGAAACCCGCCTTGATGTAGCTCCAACCGTCCTCCTGCCGCTCCACGATGTGGATGATGCCGGCCTTCACATGACCCGCTTCGGCCAGGACCTTGGTAGGGTCCAGTTGCCGCTCCCGAATGGTGTTGTCGCAGGCGAGGAAGGTGATGCCTTTGCCAGCGAACTCCTTCACCTTGCCTGCCACGATGCTGCGATCGCCCATGAGCAGGTCCATGCCAGGACCGTGGCACACCAGTTCCAATTGCAGGTTCGGCGCGGCTTCCAGCATGTTCTTGAACTGCTTCATCAGGTTCTTGTGCACCAGTGTATCGCCGCTGGTCAGCTGCATCACGATGCGGTGCTGGCGGACGCTGTCCTGCGCCAGGACCAGGAATGAGGTGAGGAGCAAGGTGACGATGAGCAGTGTGCGTTTCATGGCCGCGAAGTTCTCGCAGCGCTCCTCGGTGCTCTGTGATCCATATCACACAACGAGCGGTGCATGGCCGGTGCCGGTGATGCGGCACGCGTGATCAATACAGATGCACTTTTGTACAGCCTTGTTCATGCGACCGGATCTGGTTCCCAAGTTGTTCACCGTATTCCGGCAGGGGTACGGGAAGGAACAACTGCGCCGGGATGTGCTAGCTGGTATCGTGGTCGGCATCGTGGCGTTGCCGCTCTCGATCGCTTTCGCCATCGCTTCGGGCGTATCCCCGGAAAAGGGGCTGATCACGGCGATCGTCGCAGGGTTCTTCATCAGTGCCTTCGGCGGAAGTCGCGTGCAGGTCGGTGGGCCTACCGGCGCCTTCATCGTGATCGTGTACGGCATCGTACAGGCCCATGGTGTGGAAGGCCTCACCATCGCCACATTGATGGCCGGTGTGCTGCTCGTGATCATGGGGCTGTTGCGCTTCGGTGCCCTGTTGCGGTATTTCCCGCACACGCTCATCGTCGGGTTCACATCCGGCATCGCGGTGATCATCTTCTCTTCGCAGATGAACGATCTACTGGGACTGCGGCTCACGAACGTGCCGGCCGACTTCCTCGGAAAGTGGGCACTCTTCGCGTCGCACGTCAGCGACATACAACCCCTGTCCGTGGTGATCGCTGTGGGTACCATTGTGGTAACCCTCCTCATGACGCGTGTGTCCACGGTCGTTCCCGGTGCCGCCCGGTGCGTTCTCCTCGTGGATGTTGGTGGTGGATCCCTTTTCCTTTTCGGTCATAGCTGTGCGCTTCGTTCGCGACTGGGGGCGGATCGTTCAGGATGCGCACGGCCGGGGCCAGGTCAGCATCGAACTGCCCGCGCCGCACGGCCCAGATGAAGGCCACCAGGAACACGCCGACGACGAACGTGCTGGCGGTGATCAGGAGGAAGATGACGCTCATCAGGTCCGTGGCTTTGCGCAGCGAAACTGCCCGGAGCGGTTCGGTACGACGGTGAGACCGGTCAGCGGCGGAATCGACTTTCGTCATTTCCCAGGGCATGGTGCGCCGATCGTGACGATCGACACCTTCGGAACTTGCATGATCCGGTACTTTCGACCGCGATGTTCTCAAAGGCCTGTATGTACGCCATCCGGGCGACGGTGCTCCTCGCATCGGACGAGGCGAAGGGTGTGCGCTGGACGCTCAGCGCGATCGTGGAGGAGACCGGGGCGCCGGAAGCCTTCATGGCCAAGATCCTGCGCAAGCTCGTGCGTGCGGGTATCCTGCGGTCGGTGAAAGGCCCGGGCGGTGGTTTCGATATGCTGCCGGGCCGGGCCGGGATCCTGCGGCTCGGCGAGGTGGTCACAGCCATCGACGAGGATCATCTCTTCAAAGGCTGCGCACTGGGTTTCTCCCGATGTGATGCGAAGAAGCCTTGCCCGATCCACACACAGGTGGAGGCCGTGCGGGAACGGCTCCGTGGGGTGCTGGCGATCACACCCATCAAGGATCTGGGCCGCGACCTGCACGACGGCAGGGCCTTCCTCAAGGGAAAGCTCTGAACAACGAAGGCGCCCTCGCGGACGCCTTCGCCGACTTTCACCAACCCCGGGTCATGCGTCAGGGAGGGTGATATGCCACCGGACTATCCCGGCAGCAACACCTTATCGATCACATGGACGATACCATTGCTGGCCGGCACGCTGGCCACGATGTTGGCACCGTTGATGGTGATCTTACCGTCAACAATGGATACTTGCGTCTTGCCTCCATCCACCATGTCGATCTTCTGGCCATCGCGCAATTGTTCGGGTTTGAGCACACCCACGAAAACATGATACTGGAGCACGGTCTGGAGGTCGGCCTTCTTCTCCGGCTTCAACAGCCCATCCACCGTACCCGCAGGCAATGCATCGAATGCCGCATTGGTCGGTGCGAAGACGGTGAACGGGCCCGCGTTGCTCAGTGCGTCCACGAGTTCCGCCGCTTTTACGGCGGCCACGAGCGTGGTATGGTCCGGCGAGCCGACCGCGATTCCTACGACGTTTTTCTGGGACTGGTCATCAACTACGGTGGATTGGCCACCCTCCGCCGGTGTTGCTGTGGTGTTGGTCGCACTGGTCTGTCCGGGATGATCGGTCCCTCCTCCACAGGCGATCAGGAGCGAGGTGCAGAGGACGGTCAACGACCATTGTATGGTGGGTGTGGTGAGCATGGTGGTTCTTTTATCAGGACAATATTGTCCGGTATTGACGGTGCCGAGGCTGATCGTCATCATTTGTCGTGCTGTTTTCGATCAGTGCTTTTGATGGCGGTCTCCGGTTCACAGATCCTTGCGTGCGAAAACGCGCACCGCGGCCCAACAGGGAAGCAAGGCCCACAGCAGCAGGATGCTCAACGAAGCGAGCATGCCGCCCATGCTGCCGAAGAACTTCTCGTACACGGCGCCGGTATAGCCCAGCAATGCGGCGAGGTCGATCTTCAACATGATGAGCATGCGGGAGAGGTCGATCGGGTTCAGCGCGGCGAGCGGCACGATGAGCGGTTCGATGGGGCGGTCACTGAAGCTGAACATGATCCACAACAGCAGCGAATCCCACACGATCGCCATGAGCACCCAGGCTACAAGACCTATTCCCACGGCCTTCGCGCGGTCACGCTGTTCCACCGCGATCCAGAGGCCCAACGCGCAGCAGACGAAGGTGAGCAGGCCGCCGGTGAGCAGAAGCGTCCAGCCTACCGGCCCTGGTGCCCAAGCCGCAATGGGGAGGCCGACGCCGAGGATGTACGATGCGGACAAGGCCGTGCTCACCGCGAGGTACTGCGCCCGGGTGATCGTGTGCCGGTGGAGCGGCTGCACGGCTAGGAGCACTGTGAACTCGTACTGGTTGTAGAACCAGATGATGGTGAAGACCAGGGAGAGGAGCGGCGTAAGGGCCAGCACCACCTGCGAAAGCGTGATGAGCGCTTTGGTGTTGTCCGGCTCCAACATGAAGAGTGCGGTGGAGATCGCCAGGAGCAACATCGCGTAGCCGATCGCGAAACGGTTGCGTGCCAGGTCGAGCAGTGTGTATTTGAAGACCTTCCACATTGCTACGGCTGTTGTGCGAGGAATTTGGGCAAGGCCACCGCGAGGGACGTTTCGCCGGTGGCTTCCGTGATCAGTTCAGGCGGCAATGCGAAGCGCAGGCGCCCGTCCTCCAGATAGGCCACACGATCACCTAGGCGTTGCACCTCTTCCATGATGTGCGAGGTGATGAGCACCGTGGCTCCTTCACGCTTGGCAAGGATCGCGGTGTCCAGGAGTTTCCCGGCGCTCACCGGATCGAGGCCGGCAGTGGGTTCATCGAGCACCAGGATGTTGGGCCGGTAGCGGAAGGCGAGCACGGCGCTCACCTTCTGCCGCATGCCCCCGCTCAACTGGCTGATGCGTTTGTCGAGCAGTGCGTCCACGCCGAGCTGGTGGATGAGCAGGTCGTCGGTGGAGCCTGATCGGGCATCGCGGATGTCGTTCATCATGCGCAGCAACTGCTCCACGGTGAGCTCACGTGGGAACTCCGCGTACTGCGGCATGTACCCGATGGCTGCGCGGTAGGAAGGGTCGGTGCCCACCACGGTGCCGTTGATCGTTAGCGCGCCTTCGGTGGCATGCACCAGCCCGAGCAGGCACTTGATCAAGGTCGTCTTGCCGGAGCCGTTCGGACCGATCACCATCACGATCTCGCCTTCAGCGAATCGCGCGTTCACCCCGCGCAGCGCCCATTGTTTGCCGTAGCGTTTGCCCAGACCTTCGATGATGATCCTATCCATCTGTAGCCGCTTCAGCGTGTGAACAGAGAGAGTCGAGGGCGCGTCGACGCGGTGGCGGTGGGCGGTCTCATCAATGGTGACTTGTCCTCAAGGGCCGCCGGCGTGAGCGTGGGCACGATCCGTTCGCTCTGGTCCAACAGGTTCACCATCAGGCTGCGCGAGAGTACCATGGCGTAGGGCATCCGGTCGGTCACGAGCGCGAAGAAGCTCAACGGATGGTGGGGCACATCACCGCGCCCATCACGGTCCAGATCGTAGCCTTGGTAGCGGTCCCAGTAGTTGCCGCGCAGTTCGCTCAGCACCAGGTCGCCATTCGTCGTCATGTCGAAGGTGTTCCCGCTGAAGCTGTTGCTTTCGAACACGGTGGATGTGCTGTTCGCGAAGAGCTTCACCGCCCAGCCGTTCGCACTGAAGGTGTTGCCCTTCACCTGTGCACGATTGCACCCGTCCACGAACATGCCCACGGTGTTATCGGAGAAGTGGTTCCGCTCGATGTGCGCGTCGTTGATCTCCTTCAGGAGCAAGCCGTAGGCACTTCCGCCCCGGTTGTGCTCGAAGCGGTTGTCGGTCATGGTCACTTCGCGGGTGAACATCACGGCCACGCCCGCGCCGTTGTCGTGGAAGAAGTTGTTGGTGTAGCTGTCCCGGTGGCTGAACATGAAGTGCAGGCCGTAGCGCGTATTGTATGCGGTGGTGTCGTGATCGATGCGCGAGTCCGTCACGAATTCCAGGTAGATGCCATCGCGGTGGTGCGATACGCGGTTGCGCAGGATCTCCACATGCTGGCACTTCCAGAGATGTACACCGTTCGCCCGCCTGTTCTCCGGTGTGGAGTGATCGCCGATCACCGTATTGTCGGCGATCATGGCGCGGGCCACACTGCTCAGGTAGATGCCGAAGAAGCAGCCTTCCACCTTGTTCCGGGTGATGCGGATATCCGTGGCGCTGATGCACTTGATGCCCGCGTTGTCATTCATGTCGCTGATGGCCGTTCCACGCACGACCAGTCCGGAGATATGCACATCACCGGACTTGACGACGATGACCTCTCCGCTGCCTTTGCCATCCACCACGGGCCAACCCTCGCCCAGCAGCGTTACCGGTTGCGTGATCGTGATGGTACCTTCGGTGTAGGATCCGGCTTTCAGCAGCACCGTGTCATGCGGGGCTGCGGCGTTCAGGCTCTTTTGCAAGCTCATGCCGGCCGTAACCGTGCGCGTACGTGCCGCCACATGGCAAGCGCAGAACAGGAGAGCACATGTGGTGAACAGGATGCGCATGGTTCAATGCGTCGACAGCAGTTTCCGTGTCGCGGCCCAATCGAGCGATCCTCCTGGATGCGTTACGATAGCGACCGCGCGCGTTTCCGCATCGCTGAACGCCGCAACGTTCCCGTTCATGGGACTGCGCAGGGTTGTTGCGTGCAGGTAGTACGCCGTGGTCGCATCGATCACTTCGCCGGGGCGCGCGTGATCACAAACCCACCAGCCTTGCACCTGATCTTCGGCGATGCGACCCTCGGCCACATGCTGCACCATGCACTCCGGTGAGTCGAAGGCATAGGTGCGTCCGGCTTTCGTGACGATGGCCGAGGCGAACTGCCGGTCCATCACGTTCATGCGGCAATAGGCGCATTCAACCTGGCCGAAGTCGATCACCGGCGGGCCGTCCGACGCGCAAGAAGTGAGGGACAGCATGCCGATCAGGGCGAGCACATGGGCTTGCGGGGGGACCTGTTGTCCCGCCTCGCGCGGTGCGGTCGCCGCGGTCCGGCGCGGCCAACGCCACTCTGCCAGCCAGATGAGCACCGCGATGGTGATCGCGGCGAAGAGGATCCACCCACCCGTGTCAGGCAGCGACCAGGCATCGAAGTTCAGCAACTGCTTGTGCCCGAAAAGGGGTGGTTGGTAGGCCATGCCTTCCACTTTGATCGCCGCGTGCGGGTCCAGGTCGTGCCCGTATTTGTACCCCCACGAATACATGTCCCACATGGCCCACAGTACAAAGGCCCCGAGCACCAGAAGCCAGGTGAAGAGCGCACCACGCCGACCGATCAGCGCCGAGATGACCCCCCACCCGACGAGCAGGCCGATCGCGTAGCGCATGATGGCGAATTCCGGGAACATGTCATTCTCGATGGTGGCCATGCCGATGTAGTGGTTCAGCCCGTTGATGTTGCGCACGTCCCCGGAGAAGCGATCATGGAAGATCTGCAGGTAGAGTCCCTCCGGGTATTGTGGCGCAATCAGGTCGATGCGCCAGATGGGGACCACCAGCAGCGCACCGATGGACAGTGCCGCGAGTGCGATGGCGATGCGCGAGATCGGTCGAAGTCTGGGAACTGTGGTCATGATCAGGGTTTTGTGGCAACGGCGGGTTGTCTCCCGCCGTTGCCACGTTTCATCCTACGAGGGCGGGCAGGACTAGGATCCCGCATCCACCGAACGGGTCTCGGCCTTCAGTTCCACCTTGCTGCCGGCTGGTGAAACCCGCACATAGCCTTGCATCTCCTGGTGCAGTGCGCTGCAGAAGTCGGTACAGTACATGGGCACCACGCCGACCTGGTCCGGCACCCACTTCAGTGTTTGCGTTTCACCCGGCATGATCAAGAGTTCCGCGGTGGCCGCCCCTTTGATCGCGAAGCCGTGCGGTACATCCCAGTCCTGTTCCAGGTTGGTGATGTGGAAGTACACTTCATCTCCCACCTTCACCCCTTCGATGTTGTCCGGGGTGAAGTGTGAACGGATGGTGGTCATCCACACATGCACCTCGTTGCCCTTCCGTTCGATCCTGGTTTCGCTTTCGCCCTTGGCCAGGTAGGGGTGCTTGTTCTTGTTGATGTCGAAGAACTTCACCTCGCGTGGTTTGACGAGTTCGGCCGGCAATGCCTGTGCGTAGTGCGGTTCACCGATCGTGGGGAAGTCCAGCAAGAGCTCCATCTTGTCGCCTTCTATGCTGAAGAGCTGTGCGCTCTGGGCCAGTTCAGGACCAGTGGGCAGGAAGCGGTCCTTGGTGATCTTGTTGTACGCGATCACGTACTTGCCCCAGGGCTTCTTGCTGTCGCCGCCGGGCACGCACAGGTGGCCGATGCTGTAGTATGTGGGTACGCGGTCCAGCACCTCCAGGCTCTTCAGGCTCCACTTCACGATCTCGCTGCTCACGAACATGGAGGTGTAGGCGTTCCCGTTCGCGTCGAATTCGGTGTGCAGAGGCCCGAGGCCCGGCTTTTTCACCTCGCCATGCAGCACGCTCTCGTACTTCAGCACGGGGATGCCCATGAAATCGCCGTCGTGATCCTTGGCGGCTATCGCGGCTTGGATCTTCGTGAAGGAGAAAACGGGGATCAGTGCTGCCAACTTGCCGCTGCCTACGATGTACTCCCCGGTGGGATCCACATCGCAGCCGTGGGGTGATTTCGGGCAAGGCATGAAATAGACCAGGTCGGTAAGCTCGCGCGGGTCCAACTGGAGTACCTCTTTCATCACCGTGCTCTCGCCCGTGTGCGTCTCGTCGTTGTACCAGTTGCTGTAGTACTCCACAGGCACCTTGCGGCCTTTGCCCGCCTTCGCGTATTCCTCGGCCTTTTTCCAGTTCACGGCCATGATGAAGTCCTTGTCGCGTTGGCTGGCGTTCACTTCCAGCAGACTGTAGGCTTGTTCACTGTTGTAGCAGCTGAAGAAGAACCAGCCGTCGCTCGGGCCTTTACCGGTGTGGCTCAGGTCGAAGTTCATGCCCGGGGTGATGATCTGGAAGGCGATGGACATCTTGCCGCTCTCCGGCTCCGGGTGGATGAAGCTCACCGTGCCCTTGAAATTCTCCCGGTAGCTCTCGATCGGCACATCGCGTTCGGTATCGGTGCCCATGGGGATGGAGAAACGCGTGCCGCTGATCACGTACTCGCTGTTCGGCGTCGTGAACGGTGAACTGTGGTTGCCCGCGCAGTTCGGGATCTCGATGATGCTCTTCGTGCGGAACGTGCCCAGGTCCACCAAGGCGATGCGCGGTGTGTTGTTGCCGTTGATGAAGCACCACTTGCCATCGGGCACCCCATCCGTCATGGACAGCTCCGGATGGTGCGAATCGTCCCAGGGAATGAAGCCATGCGTGGTCATCAGCATCGGTTTGGTCTCCTCGCTGTAACCCCAGCCGCTTTCGGGGTTCACGGAGAACACCGGGATGTTCCGGAGCATCCGGCCACTGGGAAGGCCGTAAACGCTCAGCTGCCCGCTGAACCCGCCGCTTACGAAATTGTAGAACTCATCATAGCTGCCCGGTTTCACGTAGGTCTTCGATCCGGCTTCGCCGGTAACCGCCGCTTGTGTGGTCTGTGGGCGACAGCCCTGCATGGTATTGAACAGGAGGAACAGTGCAGCACCGCTGCCGAGCAGCAGGGTGGTGGTCTTCAGGGAGCGTTTCATCTTCGGTTCGGTAGTTCGTGGTGGTCTTGCATCACAGGGTGCGCATGAATTCGAGCACTTCGCGCGCTTCATCCTTGCTCAGGTTCTGGTTGGGCATGCGCACGAGGCACTCCTCGAGGAGCTTCTGCGCTTCAGGATCCTTTTCGAGCATCACATCGATGTTCATGATCATGTTCATGATCCACGCGGGCTCACGCCTCGTAGTGACGCCTTTCCAACCGGGGCCTACAACGCGGTTCTCGCCCGTGCTGTGGCAGGCCTGGCACTTGACGTCATAGGTGGTCTTGCCCTTCTCAGCCATGGCCGGGTCGACCGCGCTGAGGTTCAGGTCCGCTGCGGTGATCAGCTCACCTGCTCCGCCCTTGTCGGCGGTGGCGCCTGATGCGCCGGGGGGACCCGAAGGTGCTCCCGGCGGGTCGGCCGGCGTGCTTCCGCCACCGCAGGCCTGTATCATCACCAGCGTGGTGAGCAGGACCGCTGTTCCAATTGATCTGAGGGGCTTCATGTTTGCTGTCGTTTATTGACGTGACGAATATCAGCGGATAGAATTGTCCGATATATGACGTTTGTCAGCGGAGTACGCGAACCTCATCGGGTGCCCGGAAACACACGCCATGAACATGGACAACGCTTCAGCCGGACTGCGCCAGTGGTACCGGATCTCCTTGTTCTTTCTGGCCGCAGCGGCGACCATCGGTGCCTTGCTGCGCCTGATCTATGTGGTGGACATGCCGTGGCTCATCTTCAAGCCGTGGCTCCATGCGCACTCGCACGTGGCCATGCTGGGCTGGGTTTTTCCCGGGCTCATCATCGCGTTGCTGGCGCTGGAAGATCGGCGCCTACCGAAGGGGATGAACTTCTGGTTCACCTTGTCGATGGCGTTGGTCGCCGGCATGCTTGTCAGTTTCCCGGTGCAGGGCTATGGGGAGCTTTCCATCGCCTGTTCCGTGGGGCAGATGATCGTGGGTTATGTGATGCTCGCGCAGGTGTGGGCGCACACGCGGCACTGGCCCGCGCGCGGAAGCCGCCTGCTGGTGCGGCTCGCGATCGTCTTCCAGTACCTGAGCACGCTGGGCATCTGGGCCATGGGGCCGATCATGACGAGCAAACTGGCGGGCACCGAATGGTACTACTGGAGCATTCAATGGTTCCTGCACTTCCAGTTCAATGGCTGGTTCTGGTTCGCGGCGATGGCCATCGGCAGCCGATGGGCCGAGCGCCAGGGCGTGGACGTGCGGCTGGATACCGCGACCACCCTGCTTTGGGCCACGGGCACGGTGCTCACCTTCGCTCTGGCCATCGCCTGGAGCGAACGGTTCTTCCTGGTATTGATGGTGAATTCGCTCGGTGTGGTGCTGCAGGTGGTGGCGGCATGGCGCACCCTGCAGGCCATGCGCAAGGCGCGACTCGATGCCTACGTGCGGACGACGCCGTTGATGCGCGTGCTGATCGGCGTGCTCTTTCTCAGCATGGCCGTGAAAGTCGCCGCGCAGGCGTTGGTGGCGGTGCCGATGGTCGCCAATATGGCCCTTACGCTGCGCAATTATGTGATGGGCTTCGTGCATCTGAGCACATTGGGGGCCGCAACGGCGTTGCTCTTCTCCATGGCGCTGATGAAGGGCTGGTTGAACGAGGCCTCGCGCTGGACCCGCGCCGGAATCCTCCTGTTCATCGCCGGTTACGCCTGCAGTGAACTGCTCCTTTTCGTGCAAGGCACCTGTTTCTGGGCGGGCTTCGGACTGCTCCCGGGATACTACATCAGCCTGTTCGCGGTCAGCGCAGTGCTGGCGACAGGGGTGTGGTTGTTGTTCGTGGCGGCTTTGGGCAGGGGCGGTTCGGGGTTGCAGGAGCGGGAATGAGCAGCAAGGAACTGCCAGGGATCGCAGGAAGCAGGTGCCGAAGCACCCATGCGTATCTTATGGAACGCGCAGATGCGCCGAAGCACTGCTCTTTGAGCAAGGATGTTATGCTTGATGGGACGCGCTCATCAGTAATTGCATCGCTTGTTCATCGGGTCTGGCGCTAGTGAGCATTACAAGCTCACCTTTGCCTGACCGCTCATGCGACCGGATCTTGTTCCCAAGCTGTTCACCGTGCTCCGTCAGGGCTACGGCCGGGATCAACTGCGCCGGGATGTATTGGCCGGTATCGTGGTCGGCATCGTGGCCTTACCGCTTTCCATCGCGTTCGCCATCGCTTCGGGCGTATCCCCGGAAAAGGGGCTGATCACAGCGATCGTCGCAGGGTTCTTCACCAGTGCGTTCGGGGGAAGTCGCGTGCAGATCGGTGGGCCTACCGGCGCCTTCATCGTGATCGTGTACAGCATCGTGCAGGCCCATGGCGTGGAAGGTCTCACCATCGCCACGTTGATGGCCGGTGTGCTGCTGGTGATCATGGGACTGCTACGCTTCGGAGCCTTGTTGCGGTACTTCCCGCATACGCTCATCGTTGGTTTCACCTCCGGTATCGCGGTGATCATCTTTTCCTCACAGATGAACGATCTGCTCGGACTGCGGCTCACGAACGTGCCTGCGGACTTCTTCAGCAAGTGGGCGCTGTTCGCTTCACATGCCCGCGACATCCAACCCCTGTCCGTGCTCATCGCTGTCGGCACGATAGCCGTAACGGTCCTCATGACGCGTGTTTCCAAAGTCGTTCCTGGTCCGCTCGTGGCGATCGTGCTGGCATCGGTGCCCGTAGCTGTTTGGGACTTGCCCGTGGAAACGATCGGCTCGCGTTTCGGTGGTATTCCGAACACGATCCCAACTCCGCACTTCGCATCCGTGGACTTTGCCACGTTCAAGGAACTGCTCCGCCCCGCGTTGGCGATCGCGCTGTTGGGCGGCATCGAATCGCTGTTGAGCGCCGTAGTGGCCGATGGCTCCATCGGGGGCAAGCACCGCAGCAACATGGAGCTGGTGGCGCAAGGCGGAGCGAACATGCTGTCCGCACTCTTCGGTGGTATACCCGCCACGGGGGCGATCGCACGCACGGCCACGAACATCAAGAACGGTGGGCGCACGCCGGTGGCAGGCATGGTACACGCCGGGGTGTTGCTGCTCATCATGCTCGTTGCGGGACGATGGGCCGCGCTCATTCCCATGTCCTGTCTGGCCGGCATCCTCGTCGTGGTGGCGTGGAACATGGCGGAGGTGCGGAGTTTCCGTGCCGTGTTCAAGACCAGTCGCCACGACATGGCCGTGCTGCTGGTCACCTTCTTCCTTACCGTGGTTGTCGATCTGGTCGTGGCGATCGAGATCGGGCTCGTGCTGGCCGCCTTCCTCTTCATGAAGCGCATGAGCGACAGCACGCGGCTCAAGGAACTCAGCACCGCTGATGCATCCGGGGAGAAATTGTTCGAGTCGGAGTTCGGCAAGGTCCCTCCGCATGTGGTCGTCTACGGGATCGACGGACCGCTGTTCTTCGGCGCGGCGCAGACCTTCACCGAGACGATAGGCAAGATCGGCGACCAACATCGTGTGCTGATCCTACGCATGCGGAATGTGCCGTTCATCGATGCGACAGGGCTGCACCGGCTCGAAGAGATCATCCACACCATGGAGCGGCGGAACGTGCGCGTGCTGTTGACGGATGTGGTGGAAGAGGTAGAGAACAGCCTGCGTGAAGCGGGTGTGCTCAAGGAGGGGATGCTCTTCGCGGATATGCGATCAGCCTTGGACGCGGCTCACCGGAACTCGTAGTCGTACCCTTCCAGCTGGCTCAGTAGCGTCTGCGGCGCGTCCGTGGCGGTGATGCGCCCTTCGACTTTCGGAGAAGTGGGTCCAGCTCGGACTGCTTGCGCGATAACAGGCACTGGCTGTATGGAATGCACCGGTGAAATCCCGCCGCCGTGAAACCCTCTTTCCCGCTTCTACTGAGATCCAGCACCGGCTGGGTCTTCATTACCACCGTGGAGATCCTGCACATCAAGGCCGAGGACAAGTATGCCCGGCTCACATGCACGGATGGGTCGAACCTGGTGCTCTTTCATTCGCTGGCCGATCTGGAGCGCAGACTGGCGTGCGGCAAGCGCATCGGTGAACTGCTCTTCGTTCGCACGCACCGCAGTTGCATCGCTGCCATGCACTACGCCCAAGCGATACCACCGAAGCGTGGGCTGCTGCTCGCGGATGGCACCGAGCTCCCCTTAGGCCGCGGGGTTCGTGCGGACCTGTTGCGGCTGATGGGGGCCGTTCACGCCACCGCGCGTGCAGTTCGCGCTGCGGTATTACTGCTTGTCGGAAACCTGCTCCACTGAGCACCTCGAGCGGTGCTCGCGGAATAGTTTCACGCAATGTGATAACGGTTCCATCGATCGAGGTATGCACCTCCTGAAACCCTGAAATGCCATGATCAGTCTCACCGCCATCACCGATCCGATAAAGCTGGATGAGTATCATCAGTTCCGGCACCGTATCTACAGCGATAGTAGGCAGAAGTGCTTTCTTGGAAGTCGGACAGGGTTCGACAAGGATGCGTACGACGATAGGGCCATGCACTATGGATGGTACGTGAACGGTTCACTTTCCGGTTGCATCCGGTTCATTGAGCCGAATGAAAGCGCACACCCCGTTCCGATGGTGGCGCTCGCACCGGACACGCTGGTCCTCACGGCGGTGAACCGCTATATCACCGAGCGCCGAAGTAGGAACGAGCGTATGGTGGAGGCGAGCCGTTTCTGTTTATCTCCTGAGCATCGGGGATCGCGCACAGCGCGAGAATTCGTGCTCGCCATGTTGCGGGCGGTACACCCGTTCGGCATCGAACACGGTCTGTTCGATTGCGATGAGAAACATGCCCCGTTCTATCGCGCTCTAGGGTTCGATCTGCTCGCAGGTGCTGAGCGCTGGCAAGTGCCTTTTCTCGATTACCCTTCCGTGGCGCTTCACTACGACTTCCGTAGGATGATCGCCAGCCATCCTTCGCTGCTAGCCGGTCAACGTGTTCCTCAACAAGTGTCTCAGGATGGGGGCAAAAAGGCGGCGTAAGGTGATAACGCGAACCGGTCCATAGGAATACATCAACACCAACAACCAAACCCAACAGATATGAAAACGACACGATTTCTCACCATCATGGCCACTCTCTCATTCAGCCTGGCTGCTTGCGAGAAGGAGGGCCCCATCGGACCACAAGGCGAGCAAGGGGAACAAGGACTACCTGGTCAGGACGGGAGTGCGAATGTGCTCAGCGGTGAATGTACTTTCGGTGAATACAATGGCGGGGCCTCGAATTTCGACTACACATGCAATGCTTCGTATATCACCCAGGACATCATTGATAACGGGGTCGTACTCGGCTATGTGTCCACCTCAGGTGGCTGGTCACCACTCAACTTCTTTGTTCCTATCGGGGGCGAATTACTCATGTATCGCGGTTACGTTGAGCCTGGCGAGTATCGGGTGAACATGAAGTTCAGTGATGGCAGTGTCATAGATGCTGAAGACCCGCTGGACTCAATGAACCCGCTTACTGTGAAAGTGATCGCCATCGAAGGCGGACGCATGATGACCGAGGATCAGATACGAACGCTGGCCCAAGCTGAGTTGGCTCGCTGAACCATCCGGGATCACAAAGCACGGATTTATCATGAAGAAGCTCCGTTCCACCGCTCTGTTCTTGTTTGCCTTCTATGGGCTCCCGCTTTTGGCGAAGCCCGAACTCCTGATGGCTTGGCCTGTGCTCACCCTGGCCTTCTTCTGCACGGTGCTCTTCGTCACACAACCGGCACTGAGCGTGCAGGAAAGCAAGGAACACCGAGCTACCGATGGTTGGACCATCTGGTTGATCGTGGGCGTGAGCGGGGTAGGGCAGATCGCGAGCCTGGTGGAATGGGCCTACTTCCGTGGAGCGCCGCAGGCACTGGATGCTCGGGCGCTCTGCGGGGTGGCTTTGCTCGCAGGTGGCACGGCGTTCAGGCTTTGGGCCATACGCACGCTCAAGAACAACTTTTCCGCCACGGTGCGGATCAAGCAAGACCAACAACTCGTGACTTCCGGGCCATATCGCTGGCTGCGCCACCCCAGCTACACGGGTGCATGGTTGGCTATGTTCGGTGCCGCGTTGCTCATGCACAGCTACATTGGTCTTGTATTGATGGGACCGGGCATGATGCTGGTGTACATGCGCCGGATCGCGTTGGAGGAACGAACATTGGAAGCCGGCTTTGGGGAAGCGTACCGGAGCATGAAGGCATGCACGCGCCGTTTGGTGCCTTGCATCTGGTAACCCGTTTCAACAACAAACCCTACAACGACCCATGACGAATTTTCTGCCTGCCATCGCCACGGCTTTCCTTATCGGAGGCGCGTGGGACACAATTCAAGGACAAACGCTCAGCGATAACCTGATCGCGCACTTCCCGCTGGACGGTTCGCCGGATGATACCGTTCAAGGACTTGTGCCGGTATCCACCTCCGGCTCACCCGGCTTTTGCGCCGACCGGTTCGGGAGTCCGGATAGCGCTGCCTGCTTCGATGGTTCCAGCTTCTGGACTTATGGCGATGTACTTGACGTGGATACCTCCGATTTCGCACTCACTTTCTGGATGCGGCCGGATTCAGTGCCCATGGAATGGCTGATCAGTCCCGGATTCACAAGCAATGGGACACAGCCTGTTTGCAAAGGGACAACGATATTCGCAACACCCACACACTCGGGCTACACGTTACAGCTCAAGCAACTGGTTGCGGATAGTTATCTGCTCGACTGGGTGACTGGCGGCCAGAACGACGATGTGCATCTGGCTCAAAGTCCTATCCCTATTGGCGGCTGGATGCATGTGGCAGTAATGCGCTGCGATACGGTGATCAGCATGCACTTGGACGGAGAGTTTGCGGCCATCAACATCACACCCCCCAATAGGAATCTGAATACGAACATCTACTTCACCCTTGGTGCATTGAATCGCGAGCCAAGCGGAGAGCCTGCTAGTGAATGGTTCATTGGGGCTGTGGACGATGTGAGGCTTCACAAAGGCCGTTGCCTCAGCCAGGCCGAGATCGATACGCTGGCGTTCGATCTGGACCTCACGGTCGGGATGGCGACTAGAACAGAAGAACCAGCAATGCGCATCAGCCCCAACCCGGCTTCGGAAGTGGTCCGCATCCATTTCGATCGTTCGGTCGAGCTCATTCAATCGATGGAGATTTTTGATGCGATGGGCAGGAAACAAGCGCTACGCGCATCTGGCCTGATCATGCAGGGCACCGGGGTGTCCCAGATGGAGATTCCAGTTTCCGATCTCCCTCCCGGTGCTTACTTCGTAGTGGTACCAACGGATACCGGGCACGTATATGGGCGGTTCATCAAGGATTAGCTTTTGTGGGAGATGGCTGGCTGCATGTGCCTGGGTGTTCGCGGCCTGTGATACGCCCAATGAGGTAAACACTTCCGATCGTGCTGCGACCGCGGAGCGCGCGGTTGTTGTTGGATCGCGTCCCTTGATCATCAAGCCGCGCTTCCCCGAGCATCATACTGTTCCCGACGAACGGATCAACGGCTTCGCTGTGATGATCGATTCGCTGTACCGCCATGATCATCAACCGGAGTTGGCGAGACAGGTGTCTGGTGCCCTTGAGCTTTTGAGAAGTGCGGCGTCCAGGCCGGATGCGGCCAGCCAACGGGCGTTGGGGTTGGCCTGTATGAAGATCCACAGCGCCATCGGTCTGGAACGCGGTGCGTCGGTAGCGCATGATTTCATAAGCATCGTTGCCCAACAGTGGGATGCCAATTGGCCGCAGCCGGACTCCGTTGGAATGGAATTTCTGGCCACGAAGGCTAAGGGCCTTGCCGCACTAGGGCAGTTCGCCGAAGCCCTCTCCATCTATCAGGACGTATTGGAACGCGCGCAAAGTCTTCAGAACTGGGGACGAATGGGTGCCCACGGTCGAGCTTTAGCCTATGCCTTCCTGGACGCTGGTCAGCCGGACAGCGCGAAGGCCGTATTCCGTCGGATGATCACTTTGCACAGTGCGGTGACCACGCTTGATACCAGTTTGTGGGTGGGGAGCCTTCTGGCCTCGATCGCCGCAGATCGGGACAGCTCAGTGGCCCGGTTGGATCAAGCACAGATTCTGCTCGCAGGGGTTCGTGATCCGCAAGTCATTGGCATGTTTTATACCTTGAGAGGTATACGGCTTGCGGAAGGTGGTCGTTCGACCGCAGGGGCTACATGCTTTAAGCAAGCGATCTTTTCCATCGACACGGTCGCGGAGAAATCCACTTCACAGGCAGAGGTCTTTGCCATCTACCTGCACAACGCCGCTCTTGCTTATCGAAATCTCGGTGACTTGGAACACGCCAGATCCTATGGCACGAAAGCCGTGGCGACGAACGAGGCGCTCACCCTTTGCGATGATCCAATTGTTGCGCGGAATGCGCTCGATCGTTTGGCGGGCAACTTGGAAATATTGCCGCTTGCAGACAGCTGCAACGTCCGTTATGGCAATGGTGCAGCGAGGCAGATGAGTGTTCTCGCCTTGCGCCGGGCCCGCGTTCCGCTGGACTCCGCTTCGGTTTCCAAGACATACGCCAACCTGGCTGCAGAGTATTTCCATTGGGATTCACTGGGTGTTGATTCCGTGCTGAAATACGCCAACCTTTACTTGGAGTGGCCCTATCGATCAGAGGTGCTTGCGGCTTTGCAACTCAAAGCGTTCAGCTTGGCGATCAAGGGACGCGATGTCGAGTCTCTCACGCTCCTTCAACAGGCGTGTGCCACCCAATGCGCCAACCCGCACTTCAATTGGGATTCGCTTGAGCTTTCCACCTTTCCATTGACGATCAAAGATATTGAGCGCATCGGCACCTACGAAGAGGTCTTGGAACTACTTCAACGAAGGAACGAACAGGTTCGCGCTGACCGGCTGTTGGAGCGCTTGTCCGCGGTCCAATCGCGCATGATCGACAGCCTGTTCATGGTAGAAGGCGCTGACCTCTCAAAGCTCATTCGATCGCGAGAACTGATGACGGCGCGGTTGATGCGCAATGCCTGGCCATCCGCAGACGGGACACGGCATGGGAAATCGGCGGACAGCGTGTTCGCATGGATGGACGATGATAAGGCAATGGCTTTCCTCCGCGACCGCTATTTGATGCAACAAACCGACCGGAGCGAACTGCGCGTAGCGAGCAATACCGCGAAGGAACAGCGCGAGGCAATGACGGTGCAAGGCCGTGGCGATACTGATCCCAGCATACTGGCACTTTCAACGGTCATCGATTCCATCGAGGCGCTCTTGGCGCAGGATCCGGCAAGAGGTGAAGTACCCTCCCACGCGGACATGCACTTGGTGCATAAGCTCCGTGGGCACCTGCCCCGATCAACGGCGATCCTATCCTACCGCATCAGCAAGAATGATGTGTTCATGGCTTGCCTTACCCATGACACGGTGCTGTTGGACCGGTTCGCTAGAGACCCCGAATTCAACCGCGCATTGAGCACATTGGCGAACGGACGAACGGGTATCGATTCTCTGCCCCTGCTGAACGAAGCTGCACGGGTATCTTTGCGAAGGCTTTTGCCGAGCGCATTTCTCCGTCCCGGAATGAGTGAATTGGTGGTGCTGCCCTCGGGCGACCTGAGCTACATTCCATTGGAGATGCTCCCGTTGGATGCGAACGGCAAGACGCTCCTTGATGACCACAGCGTCCGATACGCACTATCCGCGACCGCGTTGATCGGATCACCCGTTGCTTCATCGGCGGAAGAACAGGAGGTACTCGCCTTCGCTCCACGATACGCTCAACAAGGATCAACCTCCGACGGTAAGGCACGTTCTAGCAACATCCTGATGGCCACTGAACAGCGCGGCTCCTCAGGTCCACTGATCCACAACAATGAGGAAGTGAGTTACATAGCGAACCGGGTGGTGACCACCACCTACACTGAGAACGACGCGGATGAAGAGGCATTCAAATCCTCCTTGGATCGCAGTGGGGTTCTCCATTTAGCGATGCACGCATACTCCAGTTCCGAACCTGCTCGATCGGGTCTGGTGTTCAAAACTCCGGACAGCATGGAAGGAGGGACACGAGGACTTGCCGGGACGATGGGGGAGGACGGTGTGTTCCATGCCTATGAGTTGCTTACCCGTCATCTGAACGCAGAACTTATTGTCCTGAGCGCTTGTGAAACCGGCCATGGCGCACACCAGTCAGGCGAAGGTGTTCGATCACTCGCACGCAGCTTCATGCTGGCCGGTGCACGCAATACCATATCCTCTCTATGGAAAGTCGACGACCTGGCCACCAAGGAGATCATGGTGAAGTTCTACGAGAAGCTGGCCGAGGGCATGGGCAAGGCCGATGCCCTGGCCGAGGCGAAGCGGTGGTACCGTCGTGAGCATCCCGATGCGCCACCGAGCAAATGGGCGGCGTTCATATTGATCGGGGATAATGAGCCGGTGAAGTTGAAGAAGCGCAGCCCGGTGCGGCCGTGGATGTGGGGCGGGGCCGTGGTTGTGCTCGCCGCCGCGATCGCCGCGCGCCGTAGGAGAAGATCGAAGTTGGCGGCGTAGGTGCCTTGAGACTTCCTGGTTCGAGTGCAATGCGCGCGCATTGATTTTCCGGCTCGTGCATGACCGTAGATCCGAACGCGCCGTTCAGACCTACGGCGTGAATTAACATGCGGTCACTCCATCAAAGCACGCAATCCTTCCGGCAGGCATCCCGCCCGGTCCGCCTGCTTGAACTCCTCGCGCATGCGGTCCTTTTCATCCTTCAGGGCCGCGGCAAGCCCGCGTACCTGGGCCGACTCGCACTTCTCCCAGTGTTGCGGATCGCGGAGCAGGGCCAGTTCCTTCAAGGCCTTATCGGGCTCGTTCAGCCGCAGCCACACGATGGCACGGTCCAGGCGCACCGGATCGTGGAACAGGACGGCGAACGAGGTATCGGTCGTGAGCGCCTTCTCGCTTTGGAGAAGGTAGTCTTCGAGCTTCCCGGATCTGCGCAGGCCGTTGAGTTGTTCGTCCATCGCGTCTGCTGTGCCGCTGCGGGTGCCACTGAATTCGAAACCTCTTTCCGTGTTCAGTTCGGCAAGCGTGTCTTGGCGAAGCCCACCCGCACCCCATTGCCACAGCGCGACGGTGACCACCAACGCCACGCTGGCCGCAGCTGCGATATAGGCCCAAGTGCGCGACCGGTCGATCGATATCACCTTCGTCTCCGTCTTCGTTGCCGCAAGCTCCTGTTCGCTGACCACCTTCCGCACCCGATCGCGGAAGCGCATCACATCCTCGTGCTTGATGGTGTCCCGGAGCAGCCGCTCGAGTTCCACGTCGTTGGCCAATGCGGCATCGCGCGCCATATCGGCCTCGAACGCGGCGCGCTCGGCACCGGTCAGCGTGCCGCTCACGTACGCAGAGATCCGATCCGCCCGGATCAGGTCGTCGTGATCACTCATGTCCGTTGGGCGTATCGTTCATGGTGGCCCGGTACAACTCCTTCCATCGGTTCATGCACTTGAACTTCTTTACGCGCACCGAGCCTTGGTCGTCATAGGCCAGCGCCGTGGCGATCTCCAGGGTGCTGTGCTCGGCCATCTCCATGCGCAGCAGGGTCCTGCACTTCTCGTCCAGCATCTCGAACGCACGCCAGGCGGCATCGAGGCGTTCGGTATCGGCCATCAGGTCCAAGGCGGTACGTGTTTCCGCGGGTTCATTCCGCATACCCTCCTCGATGTTATCGCCGGCGGTCTTTCTCCGCTCACGGAGCACCTTAAGCCACAGGTTGCGCCCGATGCTCCAGGCCAGGGTGCTCAGCTTGGTGCCGGGGTTCAGTGTGAAACCGGATTTCTTGATCAATTGGTATAGCGCTACGATCACTTCCTGTACCAGGTCAACGGCCTCCAGCCGGGTTCCGCTGTTCGCGCGCACATGGTCGATGATCGGCCCTTTGATCCTGTTCGAGAAGAACGCGATGGCCTTGTCCTGCGCCCGGGTGTCCGGACTCAGGAAGCCTGCGATGATCTCCGTATCGGTCATGCGCAGGGCAATTTAGCAGCACGCCGATAACCAGCGGCGAACTCGTGGTATGTACCCCTGAACCTGGATGATCCGGGGGAGGGCGGATGCCGAAAAGCCCGGAAGAGAGTAGGTGCTTTGAACGAAAATCATGAACCGATCAACCTTGTTTGTCCTTCTGGGTCTGTTTGCCACGACAGTAGCATGCGTGAAAGAAGACCCTGTTGAACCCGTTGCGCCGAATTGCACAACTGGAACGCTGCGATGCAGCAACGCGTCCCTGCATACCGTGCAGAAGATCATGCTCAACGGAACGAACCATGGCACGATCGATCCTGGTGAGTATCGCGATATCAGCCTCGCACCCGGCAACTGGAATCTGCAGTTCGTGGGTATCAGCGGGGGGGGCGGTTGCAACGCAAGTTCCTTCAACATTGCTGCTTGCCAGAGTATGGGTCGGTCATGCAGCTATTGAAGGTCGGGTACGCGTTACATCCTCCGGGTCTCCCGAGGAATGTGCGCGCACCTGTTCGGCCAACTCACCGGAACTCGTAGTCATACCCTTCCAGCTGGCTCAGCAACGTTTGCGGTGCATCGGTTGCGGTGATGCGCCCTTCGACTTTCGGAGCAACAGGTGAGAATGCACCGAAGTATTCGCGAAGGATGTTGTGCATCGTGGCGTTCGCGCGGCGCGGGTTCTTCACCTTCTCCAGGCGACATAGGGTATCATCGGGATCCCCTTCGCGCTCGCACGCGGCGATCAGGTAGGACTTCTGCAGGTCGATGGGCTTCTTGCCGATCTTGATCCAGTTCACGCGCTTGCCCAGATCGTTGTGCATGGTGAAGTTGGCCGTCATGCCTTTGAAGCGCACCACCCAGCCGCCGAAGCGTTTCGCGGGATCTTTCGCGAAGACGTTGTGCAGCTCTTTCTCCAGCCAATCCCACAACTGCTGACCGGTGGCCTCGCCGTACTTGGCTTCGCTGTCCACCGGTATCATGCTCCAGAGGTGGTCGTTGGTGATGGGTACTGGTGTCTTGCCATCGGCCACGATCGGCGGGCAGAACCGGAAGCCGTTGCTGATGGCCACGTCGGGCTTCAGTTTCCACATGATGGCGTCCGTGATCAGGTTGTCCATCGGGTTCTCGATGACATAGTAGCGCACCAGCGTGTTCTTCGTGCTGCCCACCACTTTGCTGAGCTGCTCCTTGTAGGGCGTGCTCGCTTCGTCCACGAGTTGCAGCATGCCCCGGTCGGCCGGGTATTTCTCCGGGTCCACGTCGAGCAGTTCGTAGTGGCTGTCTTTCACCTTGCCATCTTCCACCACTACGTCCAAACGTGCAACGAACGAACCGAAGGCTCCCGGTTCCGTCACCTTGCTGTACTTGCCATCGATGGGCTTGCGCACGCGCTCGTGCGTGTCGGCCCCGAGGATCAGGTCCGCACCTTCCACCTCGGGCTTGTTCGCCAGATCAACTTGTTGTGCGAGGCCCATGTGCGTGACGAGGAACACCATCGCGCACTGCTCGTAGTCGCGCAGGATGCGGATGTATTTCGCCACGTTCAGCTCCGGCTTGGTGAATTTGATGCCGCAACTGTACGCCGGTGACTGGCGCTTGGGCGTGAGCGGATCGTTGTAGCCGATGAAGCCGATCTTGATGCCAGCGATGTTGCGCGTCCAGTAGGGCTGGAAGATCATCTCGCCCGCCAGGTCGGCATTGGGATCCACCATGTCGCCGCAGTACGCTGCGTTCTTCTCGTGGTACATGTTCGCGCAGATCTTCGCCGCGCGGTATCCGCCGAGGTCCCTCAGCATCATCTCCTTTCCGTACACCACTTCCCAGTTGCCGGGCAGGATCAGGTCATAGCCCACCGCGTTCATCAGCGGTACGATCGCGCGGCCTTCGCTCATGGCCGCCACGCCGCCACCCTGGAAACAGTCGCCGCCGTCGATCACGATGGTGTTCGCCGGATTCTCGTTCCGCAGCGTGTCGATCATTGTCTTCAGCACGCCGTATCCGCCGCGTTTCTTGTACACAGGCTTGCCGCCTTCCAGGAAGAACTCGTCGTGCGTGTGCAATTGCGCGTGGATGTCGCTCGTGTGCAGGATGGTGAACTTCTGCGCTTTGCCTTGCGCAACGGCACGGCTTCCGGTGAGTTCCTCGCGGCGTTGCGGGTCGCCCATCGCACCCATGGCGAGCGTCGGCCCCAGCGTCAAACCCGCTCCCAGTGCGCCCAGCGAGCGGAGCATCTGCCGTCGGCTCACGGCGTTCACTGTTTCGTCGTGCGCGCCGCATGTGCAGCCTTCGGGGTGTTGGATGTCGCTCATATGCTCAGGGTTGGGGTTCTGAAAGGGAATGGCTCACACGGAGCCACGGAGGCACGGAGCAATGCACTGATGGCGGCTGTGGACCCATGTTGATCGCCTCCGTGCGCGCACGTTCACTTCTTTGTGTTTCCCGTGGCCTTGATCGCCGCGATCGGACCGAAAGGCCCGAATTTGTGTTGCACTTCAGGGATGCTATCCGCGTAAGGTCCGAACGGATGGTCCACCGGTTTGCCGGCAATGTTCGGCCAATCCGTGGACAGGTCGCGCGACGGCCTCTGCCGCGAGTTCACGTAGGCCGCAACGTCCCACGCTTCTTCATCGGTGAGTTGCGGGTTTTCCCAGGTCACTCCTTGCGGCATGTTGTTCTTCACGTAACCGGCGAAGCGCGACAACCGGAACAAGCCCGCTCCGATGTTGTAGCTGTGTTCGCCCCACAGCGGCGGATATTGGTACGTGGAGCGGGAAGCGGCCAGCAACCCTCCACCGTCTTTCTGGTGGCAGCTCTCGCACTTCGTTGTGTAGATGGCTGCGCCTTTCACCGGGTCAGCAGCGCGATCAAGGAAGGGCAACTCGGCCAGGCCGGAGCCTTTCGGTTTCTTGCCTTTGTCGATGCCGGTGCCCAGCCACTCCATGTACGTCACCAGCGCACGCATCTCTCGGCTGCTGCTGTCCAAGGCGCTACCGTTCAGGCTTCGCTCGAAACAGTCGTTGATGCGTTTCACCACGGTCTCGGTGCTACCGCTTCGCTTACGGAATTTCGGATAGGTGCTCCACACAGCGCTGTAGTTGTTGCCCCACGGCCGTGTGCCGGCATCCAAGTGGCAGTTCTGGCAGTTCATCCCGTTGGTCTGCTCCGCCACGATGCCGCTCGGGCCCAGATAGAACGATGTGTTGCGGATCAGCTCGCGGCCATAGCGCACCAGCTCTTCCCGCTCACCACCGATGTGGTCGATCAACGTCGTATCCATACCTGCCCAGAGGCTGTCCGCGGTGAAGGTCGCGACCATCGGCGGTGGTGGTTCGAACCATTGCTTCGGCGTCAGCAGGATGGCGACGATCAACACGATAACGCTCCACGTGGCGAGCCGAGCGATGCGCGGTCCACTTTCGTTCTGAGCGATACCCGCGTGCTCCTTCAATGTGCGCAAGGCCTGGTCCGTGACGTGCAGCCACAACAGCACCAGCAGTGCCATCACGAGCAGGATGAGCGGGATGAACATCGCGCGGGCGATGGATCAATGGGGGAGTTTCTCGCGCAGCAGTCCGTACACCCATGTGCCCGCCAGAGCGCTGAGGAAGGTAATGATGATGACACCGAAGCCAGCACCCATCTGCGCGAACAGGGGGCCTGGACATGCGCCGGTGATGGCCCATCCAAGGCCGAAGAGCAAGCCACCGTAGATCTGCCCTTTATTGAACTCCTTGTTCGGTATGTGGATGGCTTCGCCGTAGATCGTCTTCGCTTTCGTACGCTTGATGAGCAACACGCTGATGAGGCCCACCACCACGGCTGTGCCGATGACACCGTACATGTGGAAGCTCTCGAAGCGGAACATCTCCTGGATGCGGAACCAGCTGACGATCTCGGCTTTCACGAAGACGATGCCGAAGAGGATGCCCCAAGCCGCATACTTGAGGTTGTGCCACCAGGGGTGCTTCAGTTCGCTTTCGTTGACGCAGATCGCATCCAGTTCCCTGGCCTTCAGATCGGCCAGTTCCTGTGCAGTAGGTGCTTGTTGGAAGGCTTGTGCCATGGGATCAAAGAGTAAGGAGGTAGGGAAGAATGAACCAGGTCATCGCGATGCCACCGACCATGAAACAACAGGTGGCGACAAGGCTCGGCCATTGCAAGCTGCTGAGCCCCATGATCGCATGTCCGCTCGTGCAACCGCCCGCGTAGCGTGTACCGAAGCCCACCATGAAGCCGCCGATCACGAAGAAGATGAGTCCGCGCAGGGTGAAGAGCTGATCCCAGGAGAAGATCTCCGAAGGAAGCATGGCAGAGTGGTCGGTAATCCCCTTGGATGCGAGGTATTCAGCGGTTGGCTCGGCAAGCACCAAGGGGTCAGGGTTGCTCAGGAAGTTCGCGGCGAGGAACGCCCCCAAGGCGATACCACCCACGAAGAACAGGTTCCACACCTCCTTCTTCCAGTCGTACTTGAAGAATTTGATGTTGGCCGGCAAACAGGCTGCGCACATATGGCGCAGCGAGCTGCTGATCCCGAAAGTCTTGTTACCGACAAGCAATAAGTAGGGTACTGTGAGGCCGATGAGGGCACCAGCCATATACCACGGCCAAGGTTGTTTGATCGCTTCCAGCATGACTTCCGTCAGGTTGTTTGGTTGAGGCCCGAAAAAGCCCGGACAGAACGATGTCCGGGCTTTCGAGGTAGTGTGTTATTTCTTGAGGGTGGAAGGGCACACGTAGTCGGTCACCTTCACATCCGTGTTCTTGATCGCGTTGAAACCGCCGCGCACCTCGACGAGGTTGTGGTAGCCGCGGGACTTCAGGAGGCTCGCTGCGATCATGCTGCGGTAGCCACCTGCGCAATGCACGTAGTTCGTCTCGTCCTTGCTGAAGGCGGCCATCTCCTGGTTGATGAATTGCAATGAAGCATGCCATGCACCGTCAACATGCTCAGCGCTGTATTCGCCGTCCTTGCGGACATCCACTACGCGCAGCTTGGCAGCGTGGAAACGCTTGGCGAACTCTTCCGCATCGATGCGCTCGATGGTGTCCACTTCCTTGCCGCTCGTCTTCCATGCAGCAACGCCTCCTTTCAGATAGCCGAACACATGGTCATAGCCCACGCGGGCAAGACGTGTCACCACTTCTTCTTCAGCATCCTCCTCGGCCACGATCAGCAGCGGGTGTTTCACATCGGGGATCATCGCACCGACCCAAGGAGCGAAGTCGCCCTTGATGCCGATGTTGATGCTGCGCGGGATGAAGCCGTCCTTGAAGTCCTCGGCGTTGCGGGTGTCCAGCACGAGAGCGCCTTCGGTCTCGGCAACGAGCTCGAATTGGTCCGGCGTCAATGCGCGAAGGCCTTTCTCCTTCACGGTGTCCACGCTCGGGATAACGCCTTTGTTCAGCGCGACGTTCTGCGGGAAGTAGGCAGGTGGCGGCAAGAGGCCATCGGTCACCTCCTTGATGAACTGCTCCTTCGTCGCGGCTTTCAGTGCGTAGTTGTTCCGCTTCTGGTTGCCCAGTGTGTCGAAGGTCTCCTTGCTCATGTTCTTGCCGCACGCGCTGCCAGCCCCGTGCGCCGGGTACACGATCACGTCATCGGGCAAGGGCATGATCTTGTTGTGCAGGCTGTCGTAGAGGAATCCGGCGAGGTCCTCCTGCGTCAACGAACCCATCTTCTGCGCCAGGTCAGGGCGGCCCACATCACCGATGAAGAGCGTGTCGCCGGTGTAGATGCTGTGCGGCTTACCGTTCTCATCGATGAGCAGGTAGCACGTGCTCTCCATGGTGTGGCCGGGCGTGTGCAGTACCTTGATGGTGACCTTGCCCAGCTTCAGCTCCTCACCGTCCTTGGCGATGTGCGCATCGAACGAAGGGTTGGCGTTCGGGCCGTACACGATGGGTGCGCCGGTCTTCTTGCTCAAGTCCAGGTGGCCGCTCACGAAGTCGGCATGGAAGTGCGTCTCCAGCACATACTTGATCTTGGCGTTGCGCGCTTTCGCCCGTTCGATGTACGGACTGGTCTCGCGCAGCGGATCGATGATGGCCGCTTCGCCGTTGCTCTCGATGTAGTACGCGCCTTGTGCCAGGCAGCCGGTGTAGATCTGTTCGATTTTCATGGGGAGGTAGTGTTCAAGGGTTAACCACGGAGGCCACAGAGGGCACAGAGAAATGCAGAAATGGACAGGCGTTGGGATCGCTTGCCAACCTGCATGCTGTGTTTTCTGTAGTTCCTCATTTGTGCTAGCTCAGAGCTGAAAGTTCCCTTCCGATGATGTAGATGCCCATGAGGAGCACGAACCATCCGAAGGCGGGTTTGAGTTTTTCGTTGGGTATGCGTTTGCTGAGGATGCTTCCAGCGATGATGCCCACCACGGCGATGGCCGAGAAGAGCAGCAGGAAGTTCCAATCTATGGATCCGCCGCCCTTCAGATCGCCAGTGAAACCGATCAAGGACTTTGCGGCGATGATGATGAGCGAGGTGCCCACCGCTTGTTTCATCGGAAGTTTCGCCAGCAGCACCAGCGCCGGAATGATCAGGAATCCTCCACCGGCACCAACAATGCCCGTGATCATGCCCACGACGACGCCCTCCGCAAGGATCAACGGGTAGTTGAAGGCGATGGCCTGCTCCGCGCGTTCGTCCGGTCCCAATGGAACCTTGGGTTTGCGGATCATGCTGTACGCTGCAGCCACCATGATCACGGCGAACAGGAAGAGGATGCCCACGGCCTTGCTGAGCACCACACCACCTGCACTGAAGATCGGGTCAGGTATGGCAGGCACCACCCAGGCGCGCGTTGCATACACCGCCAGAATGCTCGGTATGCCGAACACGATCGCCGTGCGCCAGTGGATGTTGCCCATGCGCATATGGCTCAGGCTGCCCACCAAGCTCGTCAACCCGACGATGAAGAGTGAGTAGGCCGTGGCCAGAACCGGCTCCACCATGAACAGGTATACCAGGATCGGCACGGTGAGGATGCTCCCGCCGCCACCGATCAGGCCGAGCGAGAGACCCATGAGGATGGCACCGATGTATCCGAGGATCTCCATGTTCACAGGTGCTCGCAGCAGTTCTCCAGGTCCTTGATGATCTTCAGGAAGCCGGGTTGCTGCAGGTAGTAGAAGCTGTACTTGCCTTCTTTCTCCACGCCCAGCAGGCCCTTGTCGCGCATGAGGGTGAGGTGCTGGCTGAGGATGGCTTGTTCGATGCCGAGCACCTCCGTCAGGTCGCTTACGCACATGCGCTTCTTGCCGCCGAGCAGGTCGAGTATGGCCAGGCGCTGCGGATGGGCAGCAACCTTCAGGAGTTCACTGGCCTTTACCAGTTTCTCAGTTCCAATACGTTCGTCGAGGGTGATGACGGACATGTCCCTTGCTTGAATGGGACAAATGTATAGCCATACGACTATGTGACTATGTGAGGAAGGTCACACCGGCAATGACATGACGCAGCGGATCAGGTGATAAATGCCGCTTCAAAGGGCGGCGAGAAGGGCGGCCCCGAAGTGCTTCACTTGGTAGTGGCGCATGCCGGCCACTGCTTTCAGTTCCTCGGCTGTGCGCGGCATTTTGCGCGCGATCTCCGCCAGCATGTTGTTGTTGCAGATGATGCCTGGCGGCAGGTCGAACTCCTTCATTTTCTCCTCCCGCGCGGCGCGCAAGCGTTTCACCCGGTCCTCGAAATCGGCATCGCGCTCATAGCGCAAGGGCTTTGGTACGCGGGGCCAATCTTCCTTGGGCACGGCGCGGCCGCGCTCGATGGCTTTCAGGATGGCATCGCCATTGCGTTGCGCGTTGGTGTCGCCGACGCCCTTGCGTTCACCGAGTTCCTTCTTGCTGGCCGGTGGCTGTTTGCACAGGTCGAGCATGGTTTCGTTGCCCAGCACCATGAACGGAGCCCGGTCCAGCCGCTCGGCCAGCTTCTCGCGCCACGCGTGCAGTTCGCGCAGGATGGCCAACTGCGCAGGCTTCAGCAGTTTGGCGCCCTTCACGCGCAGGAAGCCGGGCTCGTCGTTCTCCTCGACATTGAATGGGATGTCCACCAAAAAGGCGAATTCCTCTGCGGCCCATGCCTCGCGGTCCTTGGCTTTCAATTGTGCGGCCAGGTGATCACGCAGTTCCAGCAGGTGCGCCGTGTCCTTCGCGGCATACTCGAGCATCGCCGGTTTCAGTGGGCGCATGCTCCAATCGGCTTTCTGGAACTTCTTGTCGAGTTCCACGCCCACGTACTTTTTCAGCAGCGCGGCCAGGCCCAGGTTGGGTTCGTTCACCAGCTCGGCGGCCACCATGGTGTCCCACACGCGCACCGCGTGGATCCCGCTCTGCCGCTTGAGCAAGCGCAGGTCGTAGTCGGCGTCGTGGATCACGGTCTCCACTTTCTTGTCCGTCATCAGCGCGTTGATGGCGCTGAGGTCGTGGATGGCGATGGGGTCAACGAGCCACGTGCGGTTGCGCGTGCTGAGCTGGATGAGGCACACGCGCTCTTTGTACCGGTGGAAACTGCTGGCCTCGGTGTCGAGGGCCACGGCGGGCTCCTTGCGCAGGTCGGCCACCAGCGCCTTCAGCTCCTTCTCGTCCACAATGAGCGGTGCCCCGGCCATGGGGCCGAAGTTGGGCAACCGTCAACGGTCCGCAACGGGCTTGGGCCTGAGTAGTACACATAGGTGTGCGAACAAGACCACCGGCACCACCACGGCGGGCAGCAGCACGTAGGTGCTGGTCAGCACCAGCCGGTTGGGCATGGCGTGGTTCAGTACCTGCATGGGGCCCGGCAGGCTCAGCACCGCGGTTACCACGATGTTCACCAAAAGGGCCAGGCACAGCAGGTTCCAGAACGGCAGCACCCAACGTTGGGGTGACTTGGAATAACGCAAGTAGGTCCATACCGGCGGCGCCGATAGCCCGCTAACGATGTCGAAGTTGGTGCCTTCGAAGGTCATGGTGCGGGGTACTTGGCCATCGAGCCATGCTTGGTGCAGCACCCATTCCACCCCCACGCGGCAGGTGTGCAGGAGGGTAAGTGCGCCCAGGTCAAGGGAGCGCATCCACTTTCGTCCTGCAGGCCGGGCCAGCACAGCCAGGATGACCAGCACGGAGGGTGCCAGCAACAGCACGGCCCGCGGGGGCAAGGTGTCCGTGCGGGCATAGAAGCCGTTCCCTTGAAGCACTAGGTGTACAACGCCCAGCACCGCACAAACGGCTACGGCGCGAAGGCCCGCCCCGCTGCGCCATAGGAAGAACAACGCCCAGGCCGATGAAAACAAGAAGAGGGTGGTCATGGTGTGCGTTCAGTTGAAGTTGCGCAGCACGCCCCAGCCCGCGATGGCCGCCACCCAACCCCACCAAAGCAGCCTGCGGACTTGGGTGGGCACCTGCTCGCCGAACCAGTGCAACAGGGCCCAGTGGAGCCCCGCCAGGGGAAGTGCCAAAAGAAGGAAGGCGTTGTGCCCCCAGGCGGTCTGGAAGTGACCGTGCAGGAGTTCGTGCACGCTGCGCTGGCTGCCGCAGCCGGGGCAATCCCAACCGGTGAAAAAGCGGAAAGGGCAGCTGGGATAGCCGCCCTTTCCGGGGTCGAAAGCATACAGGTAGGCCAGCAGAACAGCGCCGCCCAAGGCGGCCAGCCCTGTTCCCCAGCCCCGCATGGCTCAGCTCATGTGCTTGAGGTTGAGCGCATAGAGAATGATGAAGATGACCGGGAAGATGGCTCCAAGGGTTGCCATCAGACCACCGGCAAGACCGCCCACGAAGATGAACGGAGCTGCCACCGTTACCACTTGAGCCAACGTGTAGATGTAGAACCCGGTCTTCTTGAGCTTCCACATCATGAAGACACCGATGAGGCAGACGATCGCCGCCAGGCCCTGGATCAACGAGCTGGTGGCCATGGCGCCGAAATCCATGGAACCGCCGAGCGCATCGCCGATAGCACTGGCCATCTCGCGTTCCGCATCGCTCATTTCGCCGCTGGCCATGGCCTCGTCCATGGAGCTGCTGATCTCACTGGAGAGGGCATCACCCGAGCCCACAAGGGCCTTGTTGGTGAAATAGCCGGTGAATCCCCCGAAGATGCCGAGACCGCAGCCGATGAAGCTGAGGATGCAGAGCACGGTGAGGAATGTCGGCCGCTTAGGGGCGCCTGTGTTCATGTCGTTCATCGGGAAGAGGTGTTTTGGTTTGCTGCCAATCTATCCGGGTTCCCGATCCCTGCAAATCGGGTGGCCAAGGACTTTCCAACGGGGTTGTTAGCCCGTCAGTGCAGTGCAGCCGTTTGGAACGGCCCGCAGGCTAGCCTGAGCCAAGCAGAAAATACCCAGAAGTGGGTATTGTGGCCCCGGCAGAGGCTTGCTCATTTCGCCCGCATGTCAGCCCCGTTTCCCCGACCTGTCGCGCCCGCACCCCCGGCGGCCCACCCGCAACCCAGCAAAGCAGACCTGCACAGGCTGCGTTTGCTGCTGCGTGCCTTCAAGCGCCGGTGGGAGTGAGCGGATAGCAGGTCCCTGCGACAAGGCCCGGGCAACCGGGCCTTGTTCGTTGGTGTGCGGTCTGGCGTGCTACACGTACTTCCCCCCGCTCTCCTTACCGGCGTCCGTAACGAACTGCTTGATCTGCTGTTCGTCGTGCTGGCGGCACACGAGGAGCACATCGGGGGTGCTCACCACAATGCAGTTCTCGAGGCCTTGCAGCACGATGAGCCGTCCGTCCTCGGTGCGGATCATGTTGCCCTTGGCATCGTGCAGTTTCACGTTGGGGCCTACCACGGCATTGCCGTGCGCGTCCTTGGGCAGGTGGGTGTAAAGGCTGCCCCAAGTGCCCAGGTCGCTCCAGCCGAAGTCGCTTTGCACGGTGTACACGTTGCGGGCTTTCTCCATCACACCGTAGTCGATGCTGATGTTCTCACACTGCCCGTACATGCCATCGATGAAAGCCTGCTCGGCGGGTGTGCCGAAGGTGCCGGTGCCCGCGCTGAACTGTGCTTCCATCTGCGGCAGGTGCACTGCGAAGGCCTTGCTGATGCTCTTGAGGCTCCAGATGAAAATGCCGCTGTTCCAGAGGAAGTCGCCGCTCTTGAGGAAGGATTCGGCGGTGGCGTGGTCGGGCTTCTCGCGGAAGGTCTTCAAGCGCTTGACGCTGGGGTGCACGGTACCGGGCTCATCGGTCCATTGCAGGTAGCCGTAGCCCGTGTCGGGGCGCGTGGGTACTATGCCCAGGGTCACCAGGTTGTCGCCCATGGCCGCTTGGCGGAAGGCGTTCATAACGGTGGCGTGGAACTCGGGTTCCTTCAGCACCAAGTGGTCGCTGCTGGCCACCACAATGAGGGCATCGGGATCCTGTGCGGCAATGCGGTGGTTGGCGTAGGCAATGCACGGCGCGGTGTTGCGGCGGGCGGGCTCCAGCAGGATCTGCTCGTCGCGGATGGCGGGCAGCTGCTCCTTCACCAAAGCTTTGTAGCCTGCATTGGTCACCACCAGGATGTTCTCAGGCGGGCAGAGGGCCAGGAAACGGTCGTAGGTCTGCTGGAGCATGGTGCGGCCCATGCCGAGGACGTCGAGGAACTGCTTGGGGCGGGCACTGCGGCTCATGGGCCAGAAACGGCTGCCGATGCCGCCGGCCATGATGACGCAGTAGTGGTGCTTGGAGATCATTGGGGGCGCAAGATCGGTGGGGACGGGGACTGTAGCGAGCAGGGGCGGTGGAGTTGTTGGTTGGTGGGTGTTAGGCTGCCGGGGTTAGGAACGGGCCCATGCTTCATCGCTCAGAAGCTGCATGTACATCTCACACAGAGACACGAAGGCACGGAGAATGCGTGCCATGCTCACGGTTGTATGCTCTGTGTCTCCGTGTCTCTGTGTGAGATACCCGTTGATCCAAGCCTTGCATTTTCCCCCCGATCGAACAGTCGTCTCCTTACCCCGCCCGCAGCGCCTCCACGGGCTGGTCCACGTGCACCTCGGCCACGGGGTCGAAGCTGTAGGTGCGGCGGTCGTTGAGGCAGCGGCACATGTAGCGCTTACGCTGGCGAACGCCCTTCACGAAGAGGCGACCGTGGTGGCGGAAGATGGTCCGCTCCGGCAGCTCCTCCAGGAAGGTCACGGGCTCGGGGTCGTAGCGGCGTAGGATCCGCAGCAGGTGATGGTCCGTGCAACTGCTGGCCGGGGCGTCCGTGAGGTGGCGCTCAAGTGCAAGCAGCACATCGGCGGGGAACACCTCTCGGCTCATAAAGGGCCGCATGAGGCGGGCGTATTCGTCCTTCCACACCTTGCCGTGCGGATCGGTGAGGCGACGTGTGCGCAGGAATGCGCTGTAGTGCGCGAACTCGTGCACCAGGGTAACAAGGAAGGAGTACTTGTTCAGGTCGGCGTTCACGCTGATGCGGTGCGGCTGACCGCGGTGCGCAGCGCGGTAGTCGCCGAGCTTGCTTTTGCGGGGCCGGCTCACACGCACTTGCACGGGATAGCGGCGCATCCAGTCCTCCACCACGGGCACCGCAGCCTCGGGCAGTCGGCGGCGCAGGGCGTCGAAGGCGTCAACAGCGGCGAGCATCACGAGTGCCGTGGCGGAACCGAATTTGTCCCACTTGGAAGAGGGTAGGGGGATGACGGCTCAGCAACCGCACCGTGCACATCGTAGTTGCGCTCAGGCGCGGGCACGTGGTCCCAATGGGGGCAGTCGCACTTGTTCGGCTTGAACAGCGAACAGCCGCTGAGCAAAAGCAACGAAGCAACAAGGGCCAAGGCAGGCAGCGAGGTGCGGCGGTAACGCATGGTGTGCCAAATGTAGGATCGGCAGGGCATGCCGGAGCAACGCGAACGCGCGTGTTTTGTTGCCGTCAGCCCACGACCGTTGAAAGCCGTTGCAAAGACGCCTGAACCCCACGACCTGCCCCGATATCTTCGGCCCCCGTGCAGTTCCTCTACCACATCGGCCACTACACCCAGCTCATGGGCGAGGTGTTCGGCAAGCCGGAGCGTTTCCGCATTTACCTGCGCCGCACCCTGGAGGAGATCGATCTGCTGGGCGTGAAGAGCCTCGGCATTGTTTCCGTGCTGAGCGGGTTCATGGGGGCGGTCATCGCGCTGCAGACCAAGAGCAACATCACCAGCCCGCTCATTCCGGACAATCTGGTGGGATTCGCCACGCGACAGAGCACCATACTCGAGTTCAGTCCCACCATCATCGCGCTCATCCTGGCGGGAAAGGTGGCCGGCACCATTGCCGCCGAGATCGGCACCATGCGGGTGAAGGAGCAGATCGATGCTCTGGACATCATGGGTGTGAACAGTGCAGGTTACCTCATCCTGCCGAAAGTGGCGGCGGCGCTGCTCATCTTCCCGTTCCTCATCATCATCAGCATGTTCCTGAGCGTGTTCGGGGGCTATCTGATCGTTGCGGCCACGGGCATCATCAGCACGGCGGCTTATGACGAAGGCATCCGGCTGGATTTCGATCCGTTCACCGTCACATACGCGTTGATCAAAACGGAGGTCTTCGCGTTCATTATTACAACGGTTGGCGGCTATCACGGGTACATCACCCGGGGCGGCACGCGCGAGGTGGGCATCAGCAGCACCACCGGGGTGGTATGGAGCATCGTGGCCATCATCATCAGCAACTTCGTGCTCACCAAGCTCCTGCTCTGATGATCGAGGTGAAGGGCGTGAGCAAAAGGTTCGGTACAGCGCAGGTGCTCACCGATATCAGTGCCGTGTTCCAGAAGGGGTTGGTGAACCAGGTGATCGGCAAGAGCGGCAGCGGCAAGAGCGTGCTGGCCAAGTGCATTGTTGGTTTGCACGTTCCCGAGGAAGGTGAAGTGCTGTACGACGGCCGCAGCTTCCACAAGCTCGGGAAGGAGGACAAACGTGGCGTGCGCCAGGAGATCGGCATGCTGTTCCAGGGTGGTGCGCTGTTCGATTCGCTCACCGTGATCGAGAACGTGATGTTCCCGCTGCGCATGTTCGGCACCACCGACACCAAGGGGATGCGCGATCGTGCCGAGCATTGCCTGGAGCGCGTGAGCATTGCACCGGACAAGCACAAGCTCTTTCCCAGTGAGATCAGCGGTGGCATGCAGAAACGCGTGGGTATCGCCAGGGCCATTGCCATGCAGCCCAAGTACCTGTTGTGCGATGAACCCAACAGCGGTCTGGATCCGCAGACCAGCATCGTCATCGATCAGCTCATCGCTGAGCTTACCTTGGAGTACGACATCACCACAATCGTAATCACGCACGACATGAACAGCGTGATGGAGACCGGCGACAACATCATCTTCATCCACGAAGGGCGCAAGCATTGGCAGGGCAGCCGCGAGGACCTGCTTCACAGCGACAACCCCGAACTGAACGCCTTCGTGTACGCCAGCGGACTAATGAAGCAGGTGAAGAAGGCGATGGGCGGGTAGGTGGGGGATTGGATCTGTGTGACTTTGCTGGAAGAGGATGGTTCCGGTGGAATGGTGCCACGGGCGCGTATGCTCGGCTATTTGCCGAGGCGGCCTTCTCGCAACATACCGGGTGGTGAGAGAGGCGTAGCTTCGCGCTATGCGATTGGACGATCAGGCACTGGGGCAACTGCGTGCATACTTCGCCGGACAACCGGTGAAGCAGGCCTATTTGTTCGGGTCGTTCGCGCGTGGAGTAGCTGATGAACGAAGTGACGTGGATATCCTGGTGGAATTGGATCATAGCCGCCCGATCGGCTTGCACTTCGTGCAGATGGGCTTCGACCTGGAAGCCTTGCTCGCCCGTCCCGTGGACCTGGTGACCACCAAGGGCCTGAGTCCTTACGTGAAACCATACGTGGACCGCGACAAGCAGTTGATCTATGCGCGCAGCTGAAGCGGACCGCGCCAGGATCCTGCACATGCTGGATGCGATCCGGCAACTGGAAGCAAGTCCTGGTAGTGTTTCTGAGCGTGAATTGGATGCTGACCCCATGCTCCGGTTCGGAACGGTGAAGCTGATCGAGATAATCGGCGAAGCGGCCAACATGCTCACCAAGGAATTGCGAGCTGCCCATCCAGAAGTACCATGGCCACTGATGATCGGCATGCGGCATCGGTTGGTGCACGACTATTTCCGCATCGATACGGCCATCGTTGCCGAGGTGGTGGGCATGCACATCACTCCGCTCAAGAGCCAGTTGCAGTCCATCCTTGCGGACCTCCCGGAGTGAGCCGCTCACTTCCGGGTTGGCCTGAGCGGCCAGGACCCTGCTTGGCGCCCAAGGCGCGCGACCGATGAACACTCGGCTAAGCCGAGCGTTGGCTCACTTGCGATATTCAGGCTTGTCACCTCACGCGAGCTTGTGCTGGGGACACACGACTGATGAACACTAGGTACAGCCGAGCGTTCGCGGAGCCAATGCTCCATCAAGCATGTTCTGGTGCGTGGCCTTCAGCGGTCTATCGCCGCCTTTCGCCCCACATTCTGCGGCTCGTCCCCAAGTGGGATGTACAGTGAGGACGAAAGGGTCACTTCGGGACCAACAAACTTGAGAGCCCATGAAGAAGTGGATACCCGTGGTGGCGGCATGCATCGTGTTCACGTGCACGAAGACCAACGCGCAACAAGTGACAGTGGATGTGCTGGAGCCCGCCGCCATAGCAGGCAGCTATGCGCACACTTGGGCGGAGCCCGCAGCGGGCAGTTGGGCCACCCCGGACATGACCGATGCGGCCAACGCGGTAGTGGATACGGTGGCGTTGGCATTGGACGGTTCCGCGGCCGACAGCCTGTGCTGCAACGCCATTGCCAATCCTGCGGCCATCAACGGCAAGATCGCGTTGCTCTACCGGGGCAGCTGCGATTACAGCGAGAAGGCGCTCTTCTGCCAGAACGCTGGTGCCGTTGCAGTGGTCATCATCAACAACATTCCCGGTGCACCGGTTGGCATGGGCGCAGGTGCCGTGGGCACGCAGGTCAATATTCCCGTGTTCCAGATCGGCCAGGCTGAAGGGGCGGATTGGCGGGCACAATTGGATGCCGGTGCAACCGTGGTGGCTTTCCTGGGCAACAAGACGGGCTTCTTCGCGGACGACATCGGTTTCAAGAAGCAAGGCATGCTGATGCCCAAAGGCCTCAACTATCCCGCGCTGTTGGCGGGCAACAGCAGCGAGTACAGTGTGCAGCTGGGCGCTTGGGTCCACAACTTCGGGCAGCAGCCGCGCACTGGCGTTACGCTCACTGCCACGGTGGACCAAGGTGGTCCGCTGCTCTACAACGAGACGAGCGCTGCCGTAGACATCGCTTCTGGCGACAGCTCCTTCATCGTGCTGCCCGACTTCAGCCAGAACAGTTACGGTGGCGATTACCAGTTCACCTACACCACGGCCTTCGGTGGCACCGACCAGAGCACCGGCGACAACACCTTCGGGGTGGAACTGCGCATGGGCGAGGAGTTCGGCTATGCCCCTTGGGACGATGCCAACGACCGGCCCGTGGTGACCATCGGCACCCAACCCGCAGCACCCGCCGGTGCTTACACCAGTTGCGCGCACTTCCTGGATGGCAACGCCAGCCGCATCGGGGTGGCGGGCATGCACATCTACGCCGCCAAGAACGCACCGGGCAACATGCTCGGCGAACTGCTCACCCTCACCGTCTTCGAATGGCAGGATCAGTTCACCGGCTTGAGCGATGGCGCCTTTGCCTTCGATAACATCATGCCCGTGAGCGAAACGGAATACAATGTGACGGTGGACAGCAACCTCTTCATCGGGTATGTGCCGCTGGAAGATCCCATCGTGCTGCAGGACGACATGCGCTACCTCTTCTGTGTCACTGCGTTCAACAACGACATCTTCCTGGGCTACAACGAGGACGTGAACTACGACCAGAACGAACTGACCAACGATCAGCCGACCACCCCGAACCAGAACGGCACCAGTTGGTTCGTGGGCTTCGTGGGCGGTCCAGTGGCCACCGTTTCAGTGCGCACGGTGCCAGCGGCGAGCATTGGTATCCTTGAAGCGGACGGTCCTGAGGGCATCGGAGCGTATCCCAATCCCAGCAGCGGCCTATTTGCCATGGACCTTAGCGACCAAGGGCCGGTGGACATCACGGTGTTCGACGCGACCGGTCGGGTGGTGCGCACCGAGCACGTGACCGCCCGACTGCACGTCCTGGACCTGCGCCACGAAGCCCAAGGCATCTATGCGGTGGAGCTGCGCAGCGCAAAGGGCCGGAGCGCGGGCAGGGTAGTGGTGGAGCGCTAGAACAGGAAGCGCCAGGGGGACCTGTCGGCCTTTGCCGGCAGGTCCCCCCTTCTGTTCGGGCAAAGCCCTCCGGATATCTTCGCCCGCCTGTCCAAAAACAGGTGGATCGGATGGCGGCTCAAGGACGTTCGCAATGGTTGCGCTGGTTGATGCCGGTGTTGTTGGCCGTGGTCATCCTCATGGTGGGCTACTGGTGGATGAACATCTACACCCGCCACAACGAAAAGGTGGCCATCCCCGACCTGAAGGGCATGACGATCGAAGAGGCCAGCGCAGCATTGGCCAAGCGGGGACTTACTGCAGAGGTCATCGACAGCGTGTACAACGATGATGCCCCCAAAGGCACCGTTGTGGACCAGGAGCCGGATGCTGAATGGGAGGTGAAGCCCGACCGCCGTGTGTACCTAACCATGAACGCCAGCCAGCCCAAGATGCTGAACATGCCGGCGCTCATCAATCTGAGCAAGCGCCAGGCGATCAGCGTGCTCGACATCCTTGGTATCAAGGTGAAGGAGCTGCAGTACAAGCCCGATGCCTGCGTGGACTGTGTGCTGGACCAATTGTACAAGGGCAAACGCATCAAGCCCGAAGAGCGGATCCGACGCGGAGAGAGCATTACGCTGGTGCTGGGCAGCGGCGAGGGCGGCGAGCGCGTCCCAGTACCGGATGTGCGCGGGTTCACGCTGGGCGAGCTGGCCTCGGTGCTCAACCATGCATCGCTCAACCTTGGCGTGGTGGTGGAGTGCGAAGGATGCAATACGGCTGCCGACAGTGCGTTAGCCCGCGTGCAACGACAGCAACCCGGCGCAGGCATGAACAATCGCATCGCTCTCGGAGGCGCCATCGATGTATGGCTCACCGTCGATACGGCGGGCCTCGACCCGGATCGGTCGCTGCTCGACACCCTGCGGGCAGACACCCTGAAGACAGTCCTTGATGAAGAATAGCTTGACCTTTTCCGCCCTTCTGTTGAGCGGTGCGATCCTTGCGCAAGGCGACGGCATCGGCCCGCTGCACGCGCAGCCCGAGCAAGCCCGGCACCAGCGCGTACTGCGCAGCGGCCTCAACGAGTGGTTCATCTACCAGTACCTGCCACAGTCGCTCCCCATCTTCGATGACTTCAGTACCGACCGCACCCGTCACCTCGACGCGCAAGGCGGAGATGCCGGGGTGACGCTGATCGAGACCGTGTACCATTTGGAGGTCAGTGGAGTGAGCGCGCCCGACCAAGCCTTCATGCTCGATCCTACGTACACTTACACATGGGAGGTATTGCCTGACACCACCATCCTGGACACCATTGAGAACGCCAGTGTGAGCGTGGTCGTCACCGACATCACCACCTACCCGGGCAGCAGCCAGACCATGACGCTGTGGCCGCCTTACACGCAATTCGACACCATCGGGGGCAGCAGCACCCAGATCCCCTTGGCACCTGACTTCGTCCAGGATTCACTGCTCGTGTACGATGTGACAGCGAATGCCGAGCTGTTCGATTGCGCTCCCGGAAGTGCACCCTTGATCCTGTGGGAAGAGGACGACGTGTACATCAACGGCACCTATCCGGTGGATCCCCCCACGGTCGGTGTGGCATCGTTCGAAGGGCTCGACCGGACCGGCTACCCATACGACTTCGATGTGCCTACATCGTACGGCTTGTGCGATCAGCTGACCAGCGTGCCCATCAGCATGGCCTACCCGGCAAGCGATAGCATCTACCTCAGTTTCTTCTACCAGGCACAAGGCCTCAGCGGCGACAATATCCCGCAGAACGAGGACAGCTTACGCCTGGAGTTCTACGCCGCCAATGAGGACCTCTGGTACTTGGTGTGGTCCACAGGTTACACGGCCATGCAGCCCTTCGAGCAGGTGATGTTGAAGATCACCGACCAACGCTTCCTCACCAACAACTTCCGTATGCGTTTCAGTAACGTGGGCACGCGCAGCGGGGCGTTGGACCATTGGCACCTGGACTATGTGCGCCTCGGCCGTCAGCGCGCATACGACGACACTGTCCTCGTGGACGTGACACATGTGATGCCGGAGAGCACGTTGCTCGGTGCGTATACCAGCATGCCTTACTCGCATTTCGCGGCGAGCCCCAGTGCCTACATGGCCAGTAGTCTTACCGCGAGCCAGAAGAACAACCGGTTGGATCCTGCTTTCGTCACCTACGGCTATCAGGTGTTCGATGCGGACGGAAACCTCATCCACGATTACGACCAGGGAACCAACACCGCAGCACCGCCGACTTCATCCTTTCCTGTGAATTACCCGGTGACGAACGACGGGTTCACTTACCCCGCACCGGTCACGGACACCTGTGCATACTTCGACGTGCACTTCTGGACGAACGCTACGCCCGACATCAACCGCTGCAACGACACCATCCGGTTCAAGCAGGAGTTCACCAGCTACTACGCGTATGATGATGGCAGCGCCGAGGCCGGCTACTTCGTGAATACGGCTGGAGCCAGGATCGCCCACCGGTTCGACATGAACGGCAGCGACACGTTGCGCGCCGTGCGCATCTACTTCGATCCCATCTTCGAGGATCCCAGCAACAGTTCGTTCCTGCTCACCGTGTGGAGCAGCGTGAGCCCCGAGACCGTTCTCTTCCAGAACGTGAGCTTCAGCAACCCGGAGTACGTGCGTTGGGGCCCGAACAAGTTCGTTGAGTACCCGTTGGACCAGGAGGTCGTGGTCAGCGGCACGTTCTATGTCGGCTTCGTGCAGTCGGCGGCCACCAAATTGAACGTGGGCTTCGACCGCAATCGCGACTTCGGAGACAAGGTGTACTACAAGGTGAGCGGTGCTTTCCAGCAGACCACTCAGGAAGGCGCGCTGATGCTCCGTCCGGTGTTCAAGGCGAAAAAGGACCCGTTCCTGGGCATCGAGCAACCGGTTGCTTCAACCACCACCGTGCATGTGTTCCCGAACCCTGCACAGGATGTGTTGAACGTGACCTTGACCGGCGTCAACAGCGGTGTACAGTTGCAGGTCGTGGACGCCACTGGTCGCGTTTTGATCACCGAAAGCGGCTCGCGCATGGCATCCATTGCCACCAGCACCTTCGCTTCAGGCCTGTATGTGCTGCGCGTGCGCGACTTGTCCGGTGCATTGCTGGCGACGGAGCGGTTCATGGTGCAGCGTTAGTGTTCAGCCCGGATCGTTCGTGCCTGCCTAGCGCGGTGTTGGCGACATTTGCCGCCCCTGCACACCTGGGCATCCATGACCACTGACGCCAACGAGGCCACCATCGGCGAGAGCCCGGACGAACAAGAGCTCTTCGAGCATCATCGCATCGTATGCGATCCCGGGCAGTCGCTCATGCGGTTGGACAAGTTCCTGGGCGAACGCTTGGCCAACACATCGCGCACCCGCGTGCAGGCTGCTGCCAAGAGCGGCAACGTGCTGGTGAACGACAAGCCCGAAAAGCCGAGCTACAAGGTGAAGCCCGGCGATGTGATCAGTGTGGTGCTGCCGTATCCGGTGCGGGAAGTGGAGATCCTTCCGGAGGACATCCCGCTGGAAGTGCTGTACGAGGACGATGACCTGCTCATCATCAACAAGCAACCCGGATTGGTGGTGCACCCCGGTCACGGCAACTGGACCGGCACATTGGTGAACGCGCTGATGTTCCACTTCGGGAAACTGCCCAGTGCGAAGAACCAGCCCACGCCACGGCCCGGTCTTGTGCACCGTTTGGACAAGGACACCAGCGGTGTGATGGTGATCGGGAAGACCGAGGAAGCCCTGACGCACCTTGCGCGCCAGTTCTATGACCGCACGAACGACCGCCGCTACTACGCATTGGTATGGGGCGACTTCGCCGAGGACGAAGGCACCATTGAAGGGAACCTCGGCCGCTCCTTGAGGGATCGTACCGTGATGCAGGTGTTCCCGGAGGGCGACCAAGGCAAGACGGCCATCACGCACTGGAAAGTCGTTGAGCGCTTCACGTACGTGACCTTGGTGGAGTGCAAGCTGGAGACCGGCCGCACCCACCAGATCCGAGCGCACATGCGGTGGATCGGCCATCCGCTCTTCGGTGATGCCGACTACGGGGGTGATCAGGTGTTGAAGGGCACCGTGTTCACCAAGTACAAGCAGTTCGTCATGAACTGCTTCAAGGCCCTGCCCCGGCAAGCCCTGCATGCTCGCATGCTGGAACTGGACCATCCCACTACCGGCAAACGCATCGTGTTCGAGAGCCCTCTGCCCGCCGATATGCAAAGCGTGCTGGAGAAGTGGCGCACTTATGCGAATGCGCGGCCGATGGTGGAGGAGGAGGAAGGGGAGGAGGAATAGGCAAGGCTATGGGACTACTTGTTCTTGCATTGCTGGCCGCCTACTGGTATTCTTTCTCCAAGGTGTGGCGGGGAGGGTTTGCTGCCAGTGGCTGGATTCGCGCGAACGGGCTCGTAGCCCTTGTTCTGTTGGTGCCGGCCCCGATCGTATTGGCCGGTATCTACTACTTCATGATCATGGATTGGCCCATGAACATTGGCGGCAAACCGAACTATTCGCTCTACCACAACCTGCCGATTTGGCCTGTTGTACTAGTGGCTTGGGTCGGTGTACTTCCGTCTTGGTGGTACCTACGGAGGCGCATCCGTAGAGCCCGACGGAACGGGAACCTCACACCGCCCTGATCACTTTGCCGTTCGGCGTGCGCTCGAACAAGCGCCGCGCCATGACCCGTCGTGGTAGCTCGTGCTCATCGAGGACATCCTTCAGGATATCGAGCACCTCCTGCACCACCTTCTCATCGGGATCGCTCATTTCCAGCACGAGCATCACGCCCTCGCCCAGCTTGTCATCGGGGAAGGCAGCGAAGAAGTGCGGGTAGGGCACGAGCCCCGAGGTCTTCGCCTCCAGTTGCTCCGGGTAGATCTTCTTGCCCCCACTGAGGATCACGTTGTCGTGGCGCCCGAGCCAGCGGAAGTGGCGGTTGTCCAGCAGGTCCACCATGTCGTTCGTCACGTGCTCCTTTACGGTAAGGTGCGGCGTATGCACGATGAGGCATCCGCGTTCGTCACGAGCGAAGGTGATGTCGCCCAATGCAGTGAACATGGTGCTGCGCTCCGGGCCGTTCAACTGCCGCAGGGCCACGTGTGTGATAGTCTCCGTACTGCCGTAGCCCAGATACACACGTGTGCGCAGTCCTTGTAGATCCTCGATGAGCGCATCGCTTACGGGACCACCGCCGAGCAGTACGGTATCGAACTGGCGCTCCACGCGGGCTTTGTCTTCTTGGATAGCACGGTAGAGTTGTAGAGGCACCATGGCCGTGAAACGGAAGCGGTCCTCGGTGCGCAGGTTCTCCAATACTGCCCCGCGCGGATCCACGATATGCAGGTCGAGGCCGATGACGAACGCGCGCACCACCATCATCTTTCCCGCGATGTATTCGCACGGCAGGCAGAGCAACGACCGGTCACCCTCGTGCAGCTTGAAGGCTTCGGCCGTGAGGCGCGCGCTGGCGATGAGGTCGCGGCGCGGAATGGAGAGGGCTTTGGGCGGGCTTGTGGTGCCACTGGTGCGCACGGCGAGCGGCCCCTTGTGCAGGCTCAGGTCGGTGAGCAGTGTTTCGAGGATCACGCTCCAGCTCGCGCCGCCCGAAGCGGCATGCAGTTCCGTGGCCTTGCGCCGGACCGCTGCCCCTTCATAGGCCGTACCGTCGATGATGATGCGGTGGAAGCGGTCCATGGTTCAGGAGATGATGCGCGACAGGTCCCACTCGAGCTCGGGCCGGTATCGCAGCTCGCCGCGCGCTGCCACCAGCGGGCAAGGGATGTTGTTCGCATAAACGTTGCCGGTGCCCAATCCTTGTGCACCGTGGGTAGCGAGCGTGGCGGTCCATTGCGCAATGGCGTTGAGCCCGATGCTGCTCTCCAGCGCGCTGGTGATCCACCAACCGATCTTCCGTTCGTTGGCCAGCGCGATCCATTCCTCGGCCGCTGCCCATCCACCAACGAGGCTCGGTTTAATGACGATGCGTTGCGGCTTGACTTGGTCCAGAAGGTCGGACTTTGCGTCGCGGGTGTTGAGGCCGATCAAGTCTTCATCCAAGGCGATGGGAAGCGGAGCGGACGCGCACAATTCCTCCATCACTTCATAGAGCCCAGGCGGTACGGGTTGTTCGATGCTCTCCACGTCCAGGTCAGCCAGCCTCTTCAGAACGTCGGGCGCACTGCGCGCATCGAATGCGCCGTTCGCATCCACGCGCAGGGTGATGTCCTTCGTGCTGAACTCCGAACGCACGGCTTTCAAGAGCGCCAGTTCGTCCTCGATGCCGATGGCCCCGATCTTCATCTTCACGGTGGTGAAGCCCTTGTCGATCTGCTCCCGTATGCGCTGCTGCATGGTGGACTTGTCGCCCATCCATACCAAACCGTTGATCAGTATGCCATGCTGGCCGAGCGTGAAGGCCGAAGGGTAGAGCATCTTGCTACCGCTGGCATCGAGGTCCTTCAGGCACTGCTCCACGGCGAAGCGCACGCTGGGGACTTCCACCAGATCGCCGTTCAACCGTTCGCGCCAGTTGCTGGTGTCCAGGCACAGCTCCAGCAACTTGGTCTTCACCTCCGCCGGGAACTCCTTGCTGTGGCCGGGGAAGAGCGCCGCCTCGCCGATACCGCGCACCTCGGGCCGGTCGGCGTGCCAGGCGATGAGGTACCACACCGTGCGCGCGTTGATGGCGCCTTTCGAGGTGCCGAGCTCAAAACGCGGGGTGAGGGTGATCTCCTTCCAGGCGGCGCGGATCATACCGCTAAGATCAGGCCTAGTGAGAACAGCAACGCCGTGAGGAAGGTGCCCATTGCCAACACCTTGAGTTGGGGATCGAGCGCGCGTGGCTCCGGGACGGTCCAAACGCGGCGCAGGTGTATGATGAAGCCCGGCAGCACCAGCATGAAGAGCCATGCCTGCCATTGGTGGACCATCCAAGCGAAAACGCTCAGTGCGACAACCCCGCCAAGTACAAGAATGGTGTGGTACACCTTGGCGTAGTGGGCACCCATGCGCACCACCAGTGTCCGTTTTCCGCTGGCCGCATCGTTGTGGATGTCGCGCATGTTGTTCACGTTGAGGACACCGGTGCTGAGCAAGCCGAAGGCGATGGCGGGAAGCATCAGCACCGGATGAAAGGCGCCTGAGTGCAAGTAGAAGGTGCCACAGACCCCCACGATCCCGAAGAAGATGAACACGCTGATGTCGCCCAGCCCGGCGTAGCCGTATGGGTTGCTGCCGAAGGTGTACTTCACTGCAGCGCCGATCGCGAGGATGCCAAGCAACAAGAAGAGCAATGTCTTCAGCGTGAAGCCGAGCGCTACCGTGATGAGCGCACACCCACCGATGAAGGCCAGCACGCCGCAGATGAGCATCGCGCCCTTCATGCGCGCCGGTGTGATGGCACCGCTCTGCACCGCTCGTTGCGGGCCCACCCGATCGGCGTTGTCCGTGCCGTGCTGGTGATCGCCCAGATCGTTGGCGAGGTTGCTGAGGACCTGGAGGAGGATGGCGGTGAGAAGGGCGAGCACTAGCACTGGTGGATGGAACTGGTCCGGCCCGCTGTACCTGAATTGATCGGCCACGTACGCCAACGCGCTCCCCACAAGTATGCTGCTCACCGCCAAAGGCAGGGTGCGCAGGCGGAAGGCGTGGAGCCAGTGTTTCATCGGTTGGACTCGAGGAACTCCTTCCAGTTTGCGGTCCAGTATTCCCGAATGAAGTCCCATTTGGAAACACCCGAACTACAGCCAGCATCAAAGACCAAGGAATCCATCACGACAAGGTCATCCGATGTTCCGGAATCTGCGGCATAGCTGATCCTAGCGAGCGTTCTGGTTATGTCCTCACAACCCTCGCCGTGGATGTTCCCTACACGCACGGCCATGCTGTCATCGAGGAAGAACAAATCAGAATCCCAGTTCATGTCGGCACATCCAGAGCGATGGTATGAGTAGAAAAGGCCCGTTCCTTGAAGCTCAGTGGAGGACGGGAACGAACTGAAGAGTTGGACCTCAACGAACCCGTTACTATGCGTGGAGTATCGTATCAGTTCCTCGATACCCGGCATATTGGTAATATGATGGATTATAATGTCGTCATGCCCGTCACTGTCAAAATCGCGGACCGTCAAGCCGTTCGTTGGGCCACGGAACCGGAATACTGTGTCGAGGTCTTTGACAACAAGCAGAGTGTCCAAGTTGGCGTAAACGGTATAGCGTGCTCCACCCGCTTGCAAGGAGTCAACCGTTGTGAAATGGCTTCCCTGGGATGTGCTTGGGAAAGTTGATGGGGCACGACGCCGGTGTGAACAAGAAACGAACACAAGCCAAGAACATGATGCGATTGTCCATGTCCAAAGTCGGAACGCCTGGAGCCAGTGCTTCATCTCTGTGAACCTCTGTGCCCTTCGTGCCTCTGTGGTGAACCTGTCACGGGAACTTCGGGAACTTCTGGAAGTCCGGTGCCCGCTTCTCCAGGAACGCGTTGCGCCCTTCCTGTGCTTCGTCCATCAGGTAGTACATCAACGTGGCGTCGCCAGCGAACTCCATCAGACCGCGTTGACCATCGAGTTCGGCATTCAAGCCACGCTTGATCATGCGCAAGGCGAGCGGGCTGCGCTGCATCATGATGCGACACCACTCCACGGTGGTATCCTCCAGCTCGGCCAGTGGCACCACCTTGTTCACCATGCCCATGTCGAGCGCTTCTTGCGCACTGTACTGCAAGCACAGGAACCAGATCTCCCGGGCTTTCTTCTGCCCGACATGTCGCGCCAAGTAGTTGCTGCCGAAACCAGCGTCGAAGCTGCCCACCTTGGGACCGGTCTGCCCGAAACGCGCGTGGTCCGCGGCGATGGTGAGGTCGCACACCACGTGCAGCACGTGGCCGCCGCCAATGGCGTAGCCGTTCACCATGGCCACTACGGGTTTGGGCAGCTCGCGGATGCGCTTGTGCAGATCGAGCACGTTGAGGCGCGGGATGCCATCCGTGCCGATGTAACCGCCGCGTCCCTTCACGTTCTGGTCGCCGCCGCTGCAGAAGGCCTTATCGCCTGCGCCGGTAAGTACCACTACACCAATGTTCGGGTCTTCCCGCGCGATGTCCATCGCATCGATCATCTCCTTGTTGGTGTCCGGGCGGAAGGCGTTGTACACCTCGGGCCGGTTGATCATGATCTTGGCGATGCCTTCGAAGAACTCGAACTTGATGTCCGTGTAGTCTTTGATGGTGGTCCAGTTGCGGGAACTCATTGAATGCAGATTAACCGCGACGGCGCGACGAACGCAATGGATGCGCAACGATCATGTCGAGCGGAGTTGTTGGAAGTACTCGCGCAACACCTTGGGTGAGGTATGCGCGTCGGTGGTGATGTGGAGAACAGCAGGGCGTTCGTGTACCGCGTACAACTTGTCGAGCCCAGCTTCCAACGAGGCTTGGTCATTGGCGTGGCAGTACGGCAGGTCGTAGCTCTTCACCAGCCTCTCAATGTTACGGGTGTGCGGTGCCTCGAACCACTTGAGCAGTTCGGGGTCCTTGTCAGGCCCATCGATGTAGCGGAAGATGTTGCCGCCACCGTTGTCGATGACGATGATCTTCAGGTGAGGCGACAGGTGCTCATTCCAGAACGCATTGCTGTCGTAGCAGAAGGCGGTGTCGCCGGTGATGAGAGTGGTGGTTTTCTGTAATGCGAATGCCGCGCCGACCGCGGTGCTCGTGCAGCCATCGATGCCGCTCGTGCCACGGTTACTGAACCAACGGATGCCACGCACCCGATCGAAGAGCTGCACGTAGCGCGCGGGCGTGCTGTTCGCCACGTGCACGTCGCTGTCGCCGGGGATACGATCGTTGAGCGTGTTGAACACGGTAAGGTCACAGAACGGCGCCGAGGCAACGATGCGGTTGTGCAGGCCCCGTGTGCGTTGGTCCACCATACGCCAGGCCTCGCCGTAGATGCTCTCGTTCCCTTGTGCGCCGTTCATTACTTGGGCGAAGAAGATCTCCGGGTTCACGGCAATGTCGTGCGTCAAGCTCTGGTATGTGTCGTAGTGCCGTTGGCCCACGTCCACGTTCCAGTGCTGTTCCGGTCGCCACTTGCGGAGCAGGGTCTTCACGCGTTTGCTCACGATCGCACCACCGAAGGTGATGAGCAGGTCCGGCTTCAGGTCGGCTTCATTGCTATCGTTCACACCTTCAATTGCACGGTCGATGCAACCGATGAACGCGGGGTCTTCAAGGTTGCTGGTCGCTTCCGTGTGCACTGAAACCTGCGGCAAGGCTGCAAGCCTTTGGAGTTGCGCCTTGAGCCCCTCGCTCCACAGTCCTTGGCCGGCGAGCACCAGCACCTTTTTCCGTGCGCTCACCTGTCCGATGAGCCAGCGGGCATGGTCCGGGAGGATGAACGGCTCGGTCATCACCGGCGCGATCAGTCTGGACGGGCGTCCCGCCTGTCCATCCCCGACCATGCCATACAGCGGCTCTGCGAACGGTACGTTAACATGCACCGGTCCCGGCACGGGCAGCAATGTGGCATCGATGGCTTCGTTGATCAAGCGCCCGCAATGCCAGCGGGAAAGCGGATCAGAGGTGATCCGCGGCAACTGCACGCTGCGCTTCATGTGCAAGGCGAGCACGCCCTGTTGCCGGATGGCCTGGCCCTCGCCTTGGTCCACCCATTCCTCGGGCCGGTCAGCCGTGATCACGAGCAGGGGCACTCGCTGGTAGAATGCTTCTGCTATCGCTGGTCCGTAGTTCAGCACGGCACTACCACTGGTGCAAATGAGCGCCACCGGCGCATGCAGCTGCTGGGCCATGCCCAATGCGAAGAAGGCAGCACTGCGCTCGTCGATCACTTGAAGGCATTGCATGCCCTCCTGCCCGTTGAACGCTACGACCAGTGGTGCACTGCGCGAACCCGGACTGATCACGGCATGGCGGACTCCTTTCGCGAAGCAAAGCCGCGCGAGCTCTGCGGCGGCGAAGTGGTCGCTTGTTGCCATCGGGCCGCGAATGTACCGGCTACTTCAGGGCGGCAATGGGAGCCAGCCAGGTGCGCGCCTTCTCCTCCGTTTCGCGCAGCTCTTTGTCCGGGTCGGACGCTGCCGTGATGCCCGCACCGGCATGGATGGTCGCCGTCCCTTCGGCATGCTGCAGGCAACGGATGTTCACAAAGAGCTGACCATCACGCACAGAGCGCCATGGCCCCCAAAAGCCGGCGTACAACCCTCGTTGCACGGGTTCGTTGGCCAGAATGAAGGACATTGCTTCACTCCTCGGTGTTCCGCAGACGGCCGGTGTCGGGTGCAGCTCGCGGACCAAGGATGCAGGAGAACGATCACCGACGGGGGCTGACACGGTGGTGAGCAGATGTGCCACCGGGCCTGCGGTCACCACGTTCGGTCCGTTCGTGTTCACATCGGTGTAGCCTGTTGCACGGAAGGCCCCCACAACACCCGCGGTGACCATTGCTTGCTCTTCGCGCTCTTTGCTGCCCCATGCGCCTACTTCATCGTTGAACGTTCGGACCGGAACCGTACCGGCTAGACTGTCCACTCTGATCCGGTCTTGGGATACGTTGATCAGACGCTCAGGAGAAGCACCCAGCCAAGTGCCGTGTTCTGGAAGCGACACCAGAGCCACCAGCACTTCCGGTGAGGACTGTAGGGCGTGTGCGAAGAGATCGGGAAGCTGCTCGGGGGCAAGGTCCACTTGTTGCGCGCGGGACAACACCACTTTGGCCATGCTGCCGTGGGCCATGCGCTTCTTGGCAGAATCCACGCTCTCGGTGAAGATGGAGCTTGCATCCGCCGGAACAACCTGTTCGTGTTGATGCAGTTCGTTGGTGCCCAGGCAATCGGTCAAAGCAGGATCTGCATCAGCCGCGCTCCCACTTAGAATGCGCACATCGGGAGCGATCCCCAATGGACCACGGGGATCGGCCACGAAAGGCATCACCAGGAACCGGTTGACCATGGCATCCAGTGCCTCCCACGATATGCGTTCGGTCTCCGGTTGATGTTGCACCCACAGCTCAATGGGACCGTGAGGCGCGCGGAAAGCAGCGAACGTCAATCGGCGCTTGAGGCATACATCAAGGAGGTGCCGGAATGACCGCGTCATGCCCGCCGCTCAATGACCAGGTTGGTCAATCGGCACAACGCCACCAACGCTCCCTGTTCATCCTCCACGCGGATGTCCCAGACATGGGTTGTTCGTCCTTTGTGCGCCAGTCTGCCGATGGCTTTCACCAAGCCGGAACGCACGCCACGCAGGTGGTTCGCGTTCACTTCAATGCCCACCACGGCATGCCGCTCACGGTCGATGAGCATATAGCTGCCCGTGCTGCCAAGCGATTCGGCCAGTGCTGCCGTGGCCCCACCGTGCAGAAGGCCCATGGGTTGGTGCGTGCGCGGCTCAACCGGCATGGTCGCGCAGAACGTTCCTGGTTCACCCGCAACAAAACGGATACCCAGCGCGCTGATCATGCAGTGGGCACTGATTGCGTTGGCTTGCTCGATCTCTTCTGAAGTGAACATGCTTTTCGGTGGGTAAACATAGCCGCACCACCTTTGCACCATGCCCGCTATTGCACCCGGCCGCTTGTTGCTTGTGGAAGATGAACCCTCACTGCGGAGCACGCTGAAATTGAACTTGAAACTGGATGGCTATGAGGTGACCACTGCAGCTGATGGCGCAGAAGCCTTGGCTCGTGTGCGAGGTGCTCGTTTCGACCTGGTCGTCCTCGATGTGATGTTGCCCGAAGTGGACGGTTTCACGGTGTGCGAGACCATGCGGGTGGAAGGGAACACGACGCCGGTGCTGTTCCTCACTGCACGGAACGCCCCGGCAGATCGCATCAGGGGCCTGAAGACCGGCGATGATCACCTGGCCAAGCCGTTCGAATTGGAGGAGCTGCTCTTACGGGTGAGGAAGCTGCTTGCCCGTGCAGGCGGAGAGCGCCGGTCGGTTGTGGAGGACACTTACAACTTCTCCGGTCATTCCATCAATTTCAAGGGATATTCGCTCACGGACAGGGAGGGAGGACTTCACCCACTGAGCAAGCGCGAGGCTATGCTCTTGCGGCTACTGGTAGAGCGCAAAGGCGAAGTGGTGAGCCGTGAGGAGATCCTGCAGAAGGTTTGGGGCTACGACGTCTTCCCCAGCACCCGCACGATCGACAACTTCATCCTCAATTTCAGGAAGTATGTCAAGGACGACCCCAAGGCTCCCCGGCATTTCCATTCCATCCGCGGGGTTGGCTACCGGTTCACGGAGTAGATTTTTTTGACCTCGGGCGGCAACCCTGTTCTGAGGAGGGCGTCTTCCCATTGTTCGCGGGCAAGGGCGATCCTCCGAACCCGCGATCGGTTCCATCAATTTTTCCTTGCAGGTACCGACAGGGGCTCCATCCGGGCCCCTGTTCGGTTTTCTGACCTGTCGTTCATCATGGTGGCGCCCCCCAGCGGACCCCAGTACATTTGCCCGCCGGGAGTCAGCACGCGGGGTCTGTGTGCAGGAACCCTTGGTCATGTGGCCCGTAAACGGCACAATATCATGCAGTTGAGCACCGTGCACAGCCTGTTCCGTTCGCTTGCCTTGGCTTGCACATGTGCGGCGTCTTCCTTGTCCCTTGAGAGCAGAGCGCAGCTTCCCGGCATGCAGCACCAGTTGCTGCTCGATCAGGTGAGCAATCCGAGCAGTGTGGCCGTTCTCCCGGACAACAGGATGCTGGTTGCCACCCTTGGGGGTGTGGTCTTCATCACCAGCCCCATCGATCAGCCTCCGTTGGACCTGTCCATCTACATGGCGTTGTCCAACATCAACTTCACTGCCGAGCACGGCCTGGCTGAACTCGTGTTGGACCCTGACTTTGCCAACAACGGCTACTTCTACATCTACTACAGCACCTTCGCCAACAAGAACCGGGTTTCGCGGTTCATCCACCACGACAGCGTGGCTGATCTGAGCGATGAGTTCGTCGTCTGGGAAACGGTTGCTCCGTTCAGCGATTGTTGTCATACGGGTGGCGCTCTGAACATCACCCCTGATGGGAAGATCCTCCTTGCGGTCGGTGACGATTTCACGCCTGCTCTTGCACAGAGCACGTCAAGTCCCTACGGCAAGGTCCATCGCTTCAACACCGATGGCACGGTACCCGCCGACAATCCGTACTACGATGCCACGCCCGGGCTGTTCAACGCGAACGGCGCGCTCAAGACCATTTACAGCATGGGCTTGCGCAGCCCTTTCCGCGGTGCATACGATGCGGTGAACGCCCGCTTCTACGTCAGCGAAGTGGGCGGCAACGATATCAATGTGTCCTGGGAGGACCTTCATCTCTGCACGCCAGCGGCCAACTTCGGCTGGCCAGCCTGTGGTGATGGTGGCAGGGGCATTGGGGGAGACTGCTTGGACCCGGCATTCAGCGACCCCGTGTTCACATACCAGCACAACGGCGTAGGTGCATCCATCATGGCGGGCTTTGTCTATGACGGGACCATGTTCGGTCCGGCCTACGAAGGCAAGTTGTTCTACGCGGACTACGTGAGGAATTGGATCCGCTGCTTGACGCTTGCGCCGAATGGATCCGTGATCGGGGACGAGGTGTTCCTGGACCCCGATTCGATGGGCGGGGTGGAGCCGCAGAGCGTGGTGAAGCTCCTTCAGGGACCCGATGGCTCGCTCATCTATGTATCGTTCGCTGATGGTATTGGTGGGCTTACAGGGTCGGTTCACAGGATCTTCATCGCCCCCGACTATTCACCCGTTTGCGGTACCATTTCAGCAACGCCCCAAAACGACCCTGGTCCGACCGTGCAAGTGCAGTTCAATGCTTCCGCCACCGATCCTGAAGGTCTGCCGCTCACCTACACATGGGCGTTCGGTGATGGGTCGGGAACGTTCGTTGGCGCAGCGCAAACGCACACTTTCAATGGGGAAGGCGTGTACGAGGCCATCGTGGTGGTAAGCGACGGAAACAGCAGCACCGTGTGCGAAGCGCCGCCGATCACCGTCGGGATCCCTCCTACGGTCCAGATCATTTCTCCCGCGAACGGTTCGTTCTTCCAAGCTGGGCAGGTGGTGGAGTTCACGGCGCTTGCAACGGATGACGAACCGGTGCCACCGACGACCTACGTGTGGACCGTGCAGTTCCAACACGATGCCCACACGCACCCGGAAGCCGGTGCGAGCGGCGGCGCAACGTTCGACCTGGTGGTGCCAACGGACGGCCACGGCTTCAGTGGGAACACATGGTACCGGGTGACGGTCACTGTCACCGATGCCGATGGCATCCAAGCTTCCACGTCGATCGAGGTTTTTCCACTGAAGGTCCAACTGGGGATCCAAACCGTGCCGCAAGGGCTGGAAGTGATCGTTGAAGGCTTGCCATTGGTCGCGCCTTCGATGCTGGATCATGCAGTGGGCAGTAAACTCGTGGTGAGCGTACCGCTCTCAACACAATGCTTCAATGGCGTGAGCTACGCCTTCACCGGGTGGAGCGATGGCGGCGCCTTGACGCACGAGTACACCGTTGGCGACGCCAATGCTACGCTCACCGCCTTTTACACGCCCGTGGGTGCTTGCGGAGAGTGCGGGCACGCGTTGTCCTTCGATGGTGCCGACGATCTGGTGTCTTTCACCCCGTTCACCATCGTGGGCGATTTCACGCTCGAGTTCTGGATGAACGCTGCAGCTGGTTTGAGCTCCGCGGACGCCATCGTTGGAAACAACAGTGATTTCTCGCTGGACCTGGACAACGGTAGGATCCGCTTTTTCAAGGTGGCCGATCGGTTGACCGGCTCCCAGCAGGTCATCCCCGGTCAGTGGCATCACTATGCGATCACACGTGCGGGCAACGCGCTGAAGCTTTATGTGGACGGTGTTCAGGACGTTGCCGCAAGCGCTTCACCGTTCACGGGCACCATTTGGTCGCACGCCTTGGGCAAAGGCGCGTTCGCCGGTTCCTTCAATGGTGAACTCGATGAAATGCGGTTGTGGAACAATGCGCGATCGGCAGCGTTGATCGCGGCGAACCGGAACGGTCCTGTGGACCCTGCCTCCAATGGGCTGGTGGGTTATTGGTCTTTCGATGCCTTGCCTGTTCAGCAGGAAGTGAGCGACCATTCCCAGGCTGGCCGCAACGGTGTTCGCGGGTACACCGCCAGCACCGAGAGCAGCGATCCGTCCGCGGTGCTGTCCAACGGGCCCATGTCCCAGCACTGCCCGCGCGCCAAGTCGTTCATGTTGCGTACCTATTTGCAAGGTCCGTACGACACCAACGCGGGACTTATGCGCGACGATCTCCGTGCAACGGGAGCCCTGCCCTTCACGGAGCCGTACACCCAGCTTGGATTCCTGCGCGCGGGCACGACAGGCGAATCGACGGCCCCTGGTGTGCTTGCCGTGAACGGACCGGATGCGATCGTGGATTGGGTCCTGCTCGAGTTCCGTTCAGCCGTCAACCCCGCCGTTGTCGTCGCCACGCATGCGCTGCTCCTTCAACGGGATGGGGACCTCATTTCGCCCAGTGGCCAATGGCCGGTGATGCTGCCAGTTGAAGAACCGGCCTATTATGTCGCTTTGCGGCACCGGAACCACTTCGGAGTGATGACCGCCGCACCCGTGGCAATGGACGGTTCAGTGGCCCTTGTCGACTTCACCTCGACAGGTCAGACCGTATACGGCACGAACGCGTTGACCTCCGAGGGGGGGGTATTGCTCCAGTGGGCGGGCAACACTACTTTGGACGCGCTGCTGAAGTACGTAGGCATGTCGAACGACCGCGATCCGATCCTGCAAGCCATCGGGGGGAACGTTCCCACGGCTGTGGTGAACGCCTACTCCGTTTGTGATGTGAACTTGGACGGAGCGGTGAAGTACGCCGGTGCCGCTAACGACCGCGACCCCATTCTCGTAAACATCGGTGGCTCCATCCCCACCAACGTCGGCCACGAACAACTACCGTAACCCCATCAACATGTTGAAGCATAAACTCCTCGCCGTTCTGGGTCTTCTGCCGGCCGGTCTCATGGCGCAGAGCCAGGTGGACATCGGCATCTACAACAACCGCGACGGACAGGTCGAAGTGCGCCTGCGTCCGCAGGAGAACTTCAATGGGATCCTCTCCAGCGTGGTGTTCACCCTGCGTTGGGACAAGAACAGCGGCGCAACCCTTGGGGACATTGCCCAGGAACAGGACATGGTAGGTGCCATCAATATGAACGCCAGTGGCGCGGTGCGTGAGAACGGCAACTACAACTACCAGGTGTTCGCGGGCTTCGGTTTCTCGCCCATGAGCGATGCCGGTCTTGCCCTTGAGGCGGGCAAGGAGATCACCTTGGCGGTGGTTCCCGTGAGCGGCAAAGCCGAGATCGAACTGGTGAACGACGCTTGGACCGGTGAGCTCGCCAACAACGGCGATTACTATGTCTCGCTCGGCGGCCAGGACCGCACGGGCCTCATCTACAAGGATCTTGCGAGCGCGGCGGATACGGACGGGACCGTGGTCATTCGGCCGAACCCGAACGATGGCTTGTTCAGCTTCCAGTTCACCGTGCTTGAGCCGACGGATCTGCAGGTTGAGATCGTGAACGCCCTTGGCCAGGTGGTCTTCACGGAGCGTCAGGCGAAATTCGTTGGCGCTTATCGCAAGGAGATGGACCTGACGGCGCAGAGCAACGGGGTCTACTACTTGAAGGTGACCCGCAACGGGGAGCAGAGCGTGCACAAGGTGGTGTACCGCTGATTATTCATCTTGAGGATCCGGCGGGGGCTTTCGGGCCCCCGCTTCATTTTCAGGCCATGCAGAACCGGCAATACGAACTCTTCGGGTCGTGCGTGAAAGGCACCGCGGTGTCGAGGATGCTGCTGGCGATACCAGTGAAAGTCTCTGCCAGTGTTGCGACATGCGCTCGGCCGATGTTGGCATCACCGTTTATCCGCAGGTCGGAACGGTCGTGCAGGGAGGGTTTGCGCAACGCGACCAGCCCTGCGTTCAACTGGCTCAGACCCGGATCGGCCACCAGTTTCATCAGGGCATAGGCCGCAAGTTGAAGTGCCTTCTCTTTCGGTTTGCCCGAGGTCGGTAATTCCAGGACCAGGTCGCTCTCTTTCACGGATCCGGTCTTCACGTCCACGATCCGGTGCACGCCGTTCCTGAGCTCCGTGCGGTCCAAACGCCCGTGGAGAGCAAAGGGGACACCAAGCGTGGCCCGTCCGTCAGGAACCTCGATGTTCAGCTGTTCCTCCAACGACAGGATGGTGATGGATGTGCCATTGTCGATGGAACCAGCATCGTTGAGCAAACATCGCTCGATCGCGTTCCGGGCCATGTCCCATTGCAGATGGGCGTGGCCCTTGGCGGGATCGATGTGCGGAGCTTCCGCCAAAATGCGTGCTACCAACACCGGCCCGGCTTGCTGCGCTGCCTCACGCAGGTATTGCGCCGCCAGCGGCTTGCCTATCGTAGGCGCCAGCAGCATTTCAAGGGTCTTGTGGACCGCAGTGCCCATGACGTCGCTTCCAACGTCGTTGGTGAACACCTCCGGTTCGCGCAACCCGATCACGTGCTTGAAGTAGAAATCCAGCGGGCACCGCAGGAACGTGCCGATGGCGCTTGGCGAAAGGCCTATCGCCAAGCGCTCATGCAACAGCGCGATCATCGTTGCGCTCTTTTCCACGACCAGGAGAGCCTCTGGTCGCTGCCGCGCAGGGACTTGGTAGGACCCTTGCTCGAATTGCGTGAGGCTGCTCTTCAGCGACGATCTAAGTTGATGGATGTACCGTGTTTCGCCCGCTTCGCCGCCCGGACCGGCCGTTGAGCGGATCAAATGCACCTCGCGGGCACGCTGCACCGCGCGATGGAACGTGTAGGCTTGAAGCGCATCAGCATCCGAGGGCAGGGACATCTTCCGCATCAACCGGATATCGAACGGGATGAACGACCGGTCCACGCTTGGGGGCGGCAACGTGCCTTCGTTGCAGGACAGGATGATCAGGCGCTCGTGATCGACCGCGCGGGTGTCGAGCATGCCCATGATCTGCAGGCCTTGCAACGGCTCGCCCGTGAAGGGGATGCGCTGCTCCCGGGCCATGCGTGCGAAGAGCCGGTAGAAGGTATCACCATCCGTATGGATGGCAATGCGACCGAGTTCGTTGGCAAGCTGTTCCAGCATTCGCGCGGCGCGGAAGAGCTGCTCCCGCTCGAACGGACCGTGTGCGCCATCGGCGAGCGCAAGGCTGATCAATGAACTGTATCCTGCGCGTTCCGTTGCGCTGCGCCCGGTTGCGCGCAGCGCGCTGAGCAAGGCCTCGCCAACGGCATCGCCGGACCATGCGGCGGAGAGCGTGGCTGGCGATAACCAACTTTGCGTGAACAGATGCGGACGAAGCTCCGAACGCAGCACAATGCTCCTGGCCAACGCCGGTGCCAACAAGGGGTGTTCGAGCAAAGCGTGCATATCCTCGGCCCGGACCCGGCCGCCTGCGTTCCATGTTGTACGGAGCTTGAAGAACGCCTCCAGCAACCCGAAAACCGGGAGCTTGCTCAGGCGCAGGCCCATGGTGATGTTGAGCGGGCCGATGTCAGCGGGCAGATGTTCCAGCAAGGGCAGGAGCAAACCCTCGTCAGTAAGGACCACCGCGGTTTTCGCACGCTCTGCCGCGCTCAGTTCGGACAGGAGGCGCCCGGCGTGGATGCACTCGGCGATGGGCGTGGGCACTTCAGCGATCCGCAGTTGCCGTACGATCGTGCGCAGGTGATCTCCCATCGGGACCAGGCCGGTTCCGTGCCGAGCGACCACACGGCGCAGTGAACGTCCCGCCTCCTGGTCATCCTCGCCCATGTACGACAAGTCCCCGTCGAAGCATAAGCGGGCGATATCCGCTCTCTGCAAGGATGAGAGCACGCTGTGCTGGGCCGGTGTCATGGCATTCAGGCCCACGAACCACAGCGCCTTCCACGGCGATGATGCTCCCTTGGCGAGGTTCTCCGCAGCTTCCCGCGCTACCATTCCCGTGGTCCCGGCCTTCACTGCCTTGAGGTTCTCCTTGAAGCGGTGGTGGAGGTCGCGCTGCTTCAACCACCGGTCAAGCAAGCGCGACTGGGACGGGCTCATTCCTGGTCGATCGAAGGACCATTGCTCTATCCCCTCCACTTGTCGCAGGTCGACGTAGAACGCCTCCACATCCAGCAGGTCCGATTCGATGGCGTTGATGTCCGATAGGATGATGGGTGCCCGGTCCAGGAAGGCATGCAGATCCTCGGATGCCCGGTCTTCTTCGGTCTGGGCACTGCGCAGTGCGAACAGGGCTTCGATGTCATGGACGGGCCGCGCTCCTGAAAGCCGCTCGCAGAGCGTTTCCCAGGACAGGATCTCAGGGCTCCAAAGGGCACCGCCGTTCAACGCCGCCAAGTGCTTGCGCAGGTGAAGGCCCGAACGCGAGCTCGGCATCACCACTGCGACATCGCACAGCGCCGGGCCGTGCTCTGCGAGCATCAGCTCCGCTACGGTGCGCAGGAAGGGCTCCACGGCGACAAGATAGAAGCGCACCTTTGGGCCGTGGAGCAGCCGGTCTATCGTCGTTCGGCGAACGGGAGGAACTTCTACAGGATACTGTCCGGGACGGCGTTCACGGAGGTGCAACTGATCGGGAGCCGGTCCATTGTGCATGACGTGGTGGCGGCCACCTACCCCGAACGCGTGCTCATTGCCGATATGGTGGCCATGACCGACGGGCACTTCCTGCCGTGCACCCCGGCCGAGTTCGACGAGGCGATGGGACGGTCCGGGGGCTCTGACCTGTTCAGACCGGCCGACAATAGGTAGAGCCCGGGCGTCGCGGTTCCGGTCGGTTGCGTCCTACCTTTTGCGAGCCGTTCCATGAAGTTGCGATCGATCATAGGAGCCTTGGCAGGTGCGCTTTGCCTTCAAGCGGGCGCAACCCACATCCTCGGTGGGGAGATGTTCTATGCCCACTTGGGGAACGACGACTACGAGGTGACCTTGGTGATGTACCGTGACTGCGGGCCGGGCAACGTTAACGGCACCGGGTTCGATGCCTCTGCTGAGCTTGCAGTGTACGATGCCAATGGCAGCTGGCTGTTCAGCGAGTTCCCGCAATTCACGGCTCCCATCCTCGTGCCGGTTCAATTGAACAACCCTTGCCTGCTGGTATTACCGGTGATGTGCGTTGAAGCCGCGGAGTATGTGGTGGTCATGAACCTTCCGCCGATCCCCGGTGGCTATCATATCACCTATCAGCGCTGCTGCCGCACTCCCACGATCCTCAATCTTCAGACGCCCGACCAATACGGCATCGCCTGCGCAGTTCACGTGCCCGATGCGAACCAATCGGGCTACAACAGTTCCCCGCAGTTCAACCTGTTACCGCCCATCGCGTTGTGCAGCAACGATCCCTTCGCGTTCGACCATGGTGCCACAGACCCCGATGGTGATTCACTATCGTTCGAACTGGTGACACCTTGGAACGGCGGTTCGCAGTTCGATCCCATGCCTTCGCCGCCGGACGCGCCGCCGTTCGTGGACGTGCCATGGGAATTCGGGTTCAGCGCAGCGAACGCCATGAACACGGCTCCACCGCTCACCATCGACCCGCTGACCGGGGCATTGAGCGTGCTCCCCACCTCGCTTGGCCAGTACGTGATCTGTGTCCGTGTACAAGAGTTCCGCAACGGGGTGTTGCTCACCGCGATACGGCGCGACTTCCGTTTCGAGGTAGTGCCTTGCCAGTTGGCGGTGGTGAGCGCGATCCAGCAGCAGGTGTCCACATGCGATGGTCTCACCGTCGACTTCGACAACCAGAGCGTGAACGGAAGCAGTTACTGGTGGGATTTCGGCGACCCCAATGCGGGCAACGACACATCGGACCTCGCAACACCGGCCTGGACCTATGCCGATAGCGGCACGTACACGGTGACGCTGATCACGCAACCGGGCTGGCCTTGCGCGGACACGGCCACCTCCGTGTTCGAGGTTTACTTACCCATCGCTCCAGCGTTCGCTGCACCGGACCCGCTGTGCTTGCACGCACTGCCAGTGCAGTTGGATGCCACCGGCGTCTTCGGCAACAACGCGCAGATCGGATGGGACCTGGGTCCGAACGGGGCTGTACCTCTTATGACCGGCGACCCCGTCATGGCCGATTTCACCGCACCCGGGAACCACGCGGTTGAACTAACGATCACTGATCACGGATGCACGGAGTCCTACACGGATACCGTGCGGTTGTACCCGGCGCCAACGGCCGTTTTCACGCCGGACACCTCGGGATGCGTGCCACTGCCGGTGCAGTTCGGTAACCAGAGCACCGCTTGGACACCCATGCAATACCGGTGGGAGTTCGGCGATGGAACGACATCCGCACAAGCCGCGCCGCTTTACACCTACCAAGTGGACGGTTCGTATGATGTGAAGCTCACGGTGATGACCACCAGTGGTTGTGTGGACACCGTTGAGGCTTTCCATCCCAACGCGGTGCGCGGTTACCCGCAACCCGTTGCAGGTTTCTCCGTGCATCCTCCCACAGTGAACGTCATGGACCCGGTGGTGCTCATCACCGATCAGAGCCAGGAGGCGCAGACCTGGACCTATTGGATCGATGGTGAACAGGTCACCGATCCGACCTTCCTATGGAGCTTCAGCGATGCCGGCGAGTACACCGTCGTGCAGGAAGTGGGCACATCGAACACTTGTGTGGACCGCACGGAACTGACAGTGATCGTGCGCGACCACCTCTTCTACGCGCCCAACGCGTTCACCCCGGACGGTGATGGCGTGAACGACGTGTTCTGGCCGCGCGTGGTCGGTGCGGGCTCTTACGACCTGCGCGTGTTCGACCGCTGGGGTTCCGTCATCTTCAGCACGGGCAGCACGGAACAAGGCTGGGACGGGGCAGGGCTTCCGCCCGAGGTCTATTCGTACAAGGCCACCATCACCGACAAGGGCGGCAAGCACCGCGAGTATTTCGGCAGCGTGACGTTGGTGCGCTGATCATCAGGCATCGAGCACCATGTCGATGTGCATGATACCGTCCCAATCGTAGGGCGCGCTTACCGTGCGGTAGCCCAGGCGTTGATAGAACCGCTCCAAGTACTCCTGTGCCGCGATATGGTTCGCGTGCGATCCGTGGATATCCTCCAACACCTTGAAGCACGCACGCATGAGCGCTACGGCCTCACCGGTGCCGCGCATCCGCGGATGCACCACCACGCGGCCGATGTGAGCAGCGCCTTCGCCGTGCTTGGGCAGCACGCGGGCGTAGGCCATCAACGCGCCTTGGCTGTCGAGACCGAGCACATGCCAGGCATCGGTGTCCTGCCCGTCCACTTCGGCATAGGCGCATTGCTGTTCCACCACGAAGACATCCACGCGCAGCTTCAGGATGGCATGCAACTGCGCAGTGGACAAGTCGCGGAAGTGGGAATGGGAGAACCGCAGGCTCATGCTTACGTGCCAACGCGCTCCAGTTGGCCGCTTTCCAGGTAGAACAAATGGCCATCGAGGACGGTTTCCCCGGCTTCGCGCAGCACCTGCATGTAAGTAAGGACCTGCTTGCGGTGGCCGTGCCGGGGTGCACCGGTCTTCAGGTCCAGCACGCGGATGCCCTGCGGTGTGAACGCCAGCCGGTCGGGGCGCACAGTGTGTCCATCAGCAGTGATGAGCGCCACCTCTGAGCGCACCTCGTTGGTTCCGTCGAACCACGGCGCGAGCGCAGCGCTCGACAACGCCGGTGAAAGTTGCGCCAGAGCGGCTTCCTGCTCGCTTGCGGGAAGAAGGCCTTGCCGAACTGCGCCTTCCACAATGCTCGGCAAGTCCTGCGCTGTGGTTGTGCGCGCCACGATCTCGTGCAGTGCATTGCCGCGCGACCGGAACGGGTCGGGGTTGGCGGGATCCCATTCCTGGGGTGCTTCCATGCGCAGCAGCATTGGCGGTCGCCGTGCCGAGGTGTCGATGCCGACCAACGCTTGTGCGGTGGACGATGCGGTTCGTGCGATCTGCTTCGAGCGCTCGCCACTGATGTACTTGCCATCCGCCACGCCTTGTGCCTCCACATGTGCAATGACGCGCTGCGTGAGTTCGCCGCTCGCCGGGTCGAGCAGCAAGTAGAGACGTTCCTCGGCGCGTGTGCATGCCACGTAGAGCATGTTCAACTTGTCCAAGGCTTGCTCCTCTTGTTCTTCGGTTGCTTCGGGCACATCGGCTTCGGTCAGCTCCTTGGTCAACGCCACCAGCGCTTGCGGTCGCTGCGGTGCCACAGTGCCCGGGTTCATCCAGATGAGGTCTTCGCGCCGACCGCCCTTCCGCTCGGTGTAGGGCAGGATCACCACAGGGTATTCCAAGCCCTTCGACTTGTGCACCGTTACGATGCTGATGGCCGTTGGCGAAGGCGGTATTTCCACGACACCCGTGCTGCCCGTGCGCTCCCAGTGCTCCAGGAACCCGAGCGCATCATCGCCGTGCTGCACACTGAAGGCATGCGCTTGGTCCAGCAGGAAGAGCACATGGGCATCGTTGGTGTGGTCCAGGCCGGCGGTGCGGGCCAGGGCCATGAGCAGTGGTCGTAGTCCCTTGTCCGCGCCGGTGAGCTGGGCCGCTTCGTCGAACCGGTCCATGGGGGCCAGCGGGTCTTCCGTGTCTTCGACTTCCCAAGTGAGGGGGCCTTTCTGCGTGTTGCCGTGGATGAGCGCCAGCGCTTGAATGGCGCGCATACCGGCCGTCGGATCCAATAGCGTAACGTAGCGCAACAGGTCGATGAGCAGGGTAGTGGCCTTATCCGCACCCAGTCGCATGGCATCGGCGCTGGTCACTTCATGCCCTGCGCCCGAAAGCCATGTGGCGATGCGCGCACCTTGGCTGTGCGCTTGCACGAGCACGGCGATATCGCCCGGCGCGAAACCGTCCCCCAACGCTTGCTGCACGCTCTCCAATAGGAACTGTTTTTCCACTCCGTCCTCGTTCACGCTCTGTTCCTCTTTCGAGGTGATGCGCACGTGAACCAGACCGGTCTGCTCGTTCTTCACGCGTTGCTCCTGTCCGGCATAGGCAATGGCCAGTTGCGGCGGTAGTCCCTGCGCCAAGTGCGCGAAGAGCGCGTTGTTGAACTCCACCACGGTGCGCGTGCTGCGGTAGTTGAAGGGCAACGGTTCGGGCTCTTTGCTGGCCAGCACCAGGGCGTTCTCCCGCGCGGCGCCATCAGGGAAACCATCCCTATCGTGCAAGCGCGGCAGTGCCATGAACTGGCGCACATCGCCGTTGCGCCACCGGTAGATGGCCTGCTTGGCATCGCCCACGATGAGCGCGCTGCCGTTGTTGCCGAGCGCGTTCTCCACGAGCGGCAGCAAGCTGGTCCATTGCAGGCGGCTGGTGTCCTGGAACTCGTCGATCAGGTAGTGCAGGTAGCGTTCGCCAATGCGCTCGTGGATGAAGCTCGCGTGTTCCTCGCGCACCAGTTCGGCCACTTTGCGTGTGAGGTCGCTGAAGAAAGCCACGCCGTCTTCCTGTTTCGCGGCGTCGAGGTGCTCATCGAGTGCTTGCAACGCGGCCGTGGGCATCAGCTTGCCAAGCACGGCTGCCGAAACGATGAACCGTTTCCCGTTGGTAGCATGCTCCGCTTCCGCGCTTTGCACAATGCTCAGCACCCCGGGCGCCAACGCGTTCACGCGCGCGGCTTTCGGCTTGGGCACTTTGCTGCCCGCGAGCTTTCCCACCTCCAGTCCCTGCTTGCGCGAGGGCGGCAGTGGTGCGAAGTCCTCCTGTGGAAAGCGCGCGACTTTCCGGAACCAGCTCAGCACGCCCTTGTCGCCGAAGGCCAGGTTCCCCGCGCCCAGGTCGTTGTCCGCGCAGAACGCCAGGCCCTGCTTGCCGAATGCCCGCATGCGCTGTGTATGGGCCTTGCACCATGTGCGCAGATCGTTGGCCAATGCGATCGCATCCTCAGGGCGTTGATCACGCAAGGCCTGCAATGGCCCCACCGCACTTTCCTTGATCAGTTCCTTGGCCAGTGCGTGCAGCGGTTTCCGCGCGTTCCAATCCTGCTCGTCCTCGAGCAATTGGCGGCATGTCTCCGTAAGCACCTTGCGCAGCCAATCGTCTTCCACGGCTGCTTCCAGCAGGCGGTCCACGGCCGCTTGCAGGTAGTAGTCCTCCTCGGTGGTCATCTCCAGATCGTTGTCCAACCGCAGGTCGCGGGCGAAGGGCCGCGTGATGCGCCGCGTGAACGCATCGATGGTGCTGATGGCCAGCTGCGACCAGTGGTGGAGCATGTGGTGGTGCATGGTCTTCGCGCGCGCAGCCAATTCATCATCGGAAAGGCCGGTGCGTTGCAACAGGTCAGCGCGCACATCGGCCAGGCGGCCATCGGTGGTGTTGCCGTTGGCGAGGCCCTGCAGGTAGCTCAGCACCCGCTCCTTCATCTCGCCGGCCGCCCTGTTGGTGAAGGTGAGGGCAAGCACCCGGCGATAGGCGCCGGGATCGGGACTGCACAGGCAGGCACGCAGGTAGTGCTTTACCAGCGCATGGGTCTTGCCCGCGCCCGCGCTACTGCGCAGCACGAAGAAGCCGATCGGGGCACCTGCCGTCATGGTGCACAAGGTAGAAGTCGATCAGCAGGCCGATGGGGAACGATCGCCTCAACGCAGCACGAAGCGGTGGTAGAGCACGCGCTCTTCGCGCACCAACAGCAGCGTGTAGGTGCCCGCTGCTGCGCGCGACAGGTCGAAGGTGGAACGGGCGCCATCTTCCGGCAATCGTTCCAGTTCAGCCACCAGCTCCTTGTTGCTCATGCGGCTCAGGTACGTGGGCTGATACGCCCGAGTGCGATGCCGCTTTGGAGCCGATAGGTGCCAACAGCGTAAGTGCAAAGTGCAACCCGCCGCCGGCCGGACCGTTCTTCAGGTATAGGTCAGGAGTTGATGCAGCAAGTACACCATCGCCCAGAACACTTCGCTGCCAACCTTAACTTGACACTTGAGTACAATGTTGTGCACCTCAATTTTGAGTTTCATTTCCTTCGGAAAAACGTATGCGCAGTTTCAGGGCCGCCTTGTCGCCCAAAGGCACTTGTTAGGGTGTGCGGAACCCAAAGGCCCTCCAAAGGGCGCACAAGTACACAATGCCGTGGATGATTGTGAGCACCCGGGGCGGCTCGTGGATGAGCAGACCTGGATCCGATACGTACGCGTGAAAAAGCCGCCATCCTCCTGACCTCCCTCACCCGTCCCCGCCCGCACCCCCTTCTATCTTCGCCGCCCCTACGACAAAACCATGTCAGCCAACTACCAGCAGCGCCACATCGGCCCGGATGCACAGGAGACCGCCGCCATGCTCAAGACCATCGGCGAGCCCAGCGTGAAGTCCCTCATCGAGAAGACCGTTCCCAGCGGCATCCGCACCAAGGGTGCCTTGGCCACCGGCGATGCCCTGAGCGAGCACGAGCACCTGGCCAACATGAAGGCCCTCGGCGCGAAGAACAAGCTGTTCCGCAATTACATCGGCCTCGGTTTCCATGGCACGCTGGTGCCGCCGGCCATCCAGCGCAACGTGCTGGAGAACCCCGGTTGGTACACGGCCTACACACCTTACCAAGCGGAGATCAGCCAAGGCCGCCTGGAAGCGCTGCTCAACTTCCAAACGATGGTGAGCGAGCTCACCGCGCTGCCCATCGCCAACGCCAGCTTGCTGGATGAGGCCACGGCTGGAGCCGAGGCCATGTTCCTGCTGCACAGCGCGCGTCCCAAGGAGCTGGCCAATGCGCACAAGTTCTTCGTGGACAAGAGCCTCTACCCGCAGAACATCGATGTGCTGCACACGCGTGCTGTGCCCGTGGGCATTGAGCTCGTGCACGGTGACATCAAGGACTTCAATGCCGATGGCAGCTTCTTCGGCATCATCGTTCAATACCCCGCCGTCGATGGCAGCGTGAACGACCTGCGCGCCATCGTTGCCAAGGCGAAGGCAGCCGGTGTGCGCGTGGCGGTATGCACCGATCTGCTCGCCCTCACGCTCCTGACACCTCCGGGCGAGTGGGGCGCCGATGTATGCGTAGGCAACAGCCAGCGCTTCGGTGTGCCCATGGGCTATGGTGGTCCGCACGCAGGTTTCTTCTCCTGCGCCGACGAATTCAAGCGCGTCATCCCCGGCCGCATCATCGGCATGAGCCAGGACCGCCGCGGCAAACGCGCGTTGCGCATGGCACTGCAAACGCGCGAGCAGCACATCCGCCGCGACAAGGCCACCAGCAACATCTGCACGGCGCAGGCGCTGCTAGCCGTAATGGCCAGCATGTACGCGGTGTACCACGGCCCCGATGGCCTCAAGAGCATTGCGCAGCGCACGCATAGCGCCACGCGCGCATTGGCCGAAGGCGCGAAGGCGCTCGGTTGCACGTTGGTGAACGCGTCGTTCTTCGACACTATCACCATTGGCGGCATTGACGTGAAGAAGGTGCGCGAAGCCATGGGGAAGCGCAGTATCAACCTGCGCTACGGCAAGGACAGCGTGTCCGTGTCCTTCGATGAGACCGTGCGCGAGCAGGATGCGAACGATGTGCTGGCCGCGTTGGCGGAAGCGCTCGGCAAGAAGGCCAGTGCCACCAGCCTCAACGGCGCTTCACTCGCAGTGCCCGCCGACTTGCAACGGAGCAGTGCGTACCTCACCCACCCGGTGTTCAACACGCACCGCACGGAGACGGAGCTGATGCGCTACATCAAGCGCTTGGAGAACCGTGACTTCAGCCTGACGCACGGCATGATACCGCTCGGGTCTTGCACCATGAAGCTGAACGCCGCCAGCACCCTCATGCCGCTCACATGGCCGGAGTGGGCAAACATGCACCCTTTCGCTCCGGTGGAGCAAGCAGGCGGCTACCAACAGGTGTTCACCGAACTGAGCGACATCCTCGCCAAGTGCACCGGCTTCACCGGTGTGAGCCTGCAGCCCAACAGCGGCGCTCAGGGCGAATACGCGGGCCTGCTCGTGATCCGCGCTTACCATCATGCTCGCGGCGACAAGCAGCGCAACGTTGCCCTCATCCCCAGCAGCGCGCACGGCACCAACCCCGCCAGCGCGGCCATGGTGGGCATGAACATCGTGGTGGTGAAGGCGGACGAGGAGGGTCACGTGGATGTGGCCGACCTGAAGGCCAAGGCAGAGCACTACAAGGACACGCTCAGCTGCCTCATGGTCACGTACCCGAGCACGCACGGTGTGTACGAGGAGACCATCAAGGAGATCACCGGCATCATCCACGCCAACGGCGGCTTGGTGTACATGGACGGCGCGAACATGAACGCCCAGGTCGGTCTGACCAGTCCCGGTGAGATCGGCGCCGACGTTTGCCACCTCAACCTGCACAAGACGTTCGCCATACCGCACGGCGGCGGTGGCCCCGGCATGGGCCCCATCTGCGTCAACGACAAGCTGAAGCCGTTCCTCAGCGGCCACACGCTGGTGAAGACGGGTGGCGAGAACGCCATCGGTGCCGTGAGCAGCGCACCGTGGGGCAGCGCGCTCATCCTGCTCATCAGCTACGGCTATAGCAAGATGCTCGGCGGCGTTGGTCTCACCGCAGCTACGGAAAACGCCATCCTCAACGCCAACTACATCAAGGCGCGGTTGGAAAAGCACTATCCCATCCTCTACGCGGGCACCAACAACACCGTGGCCCACGAAATGATCCTCGACTGCCGCGAGTTCAAGCGTACTGCCGGGGTGGAGGTGGAGGACATCGCAAAGCGCCTGATGGACTACGGCTTCCACGCGCCCACAGTGAGCTTCCCCGTTGCGGGCACGCTGATGGTGGAGCCCACCGAGAGCGAAAGCAAGAGTGAGCTCGACCGGTTCTGCGAAGCGATGATCGGCATCCGCAAGGAGATCGCCGCCATTGCCGATGGCACCGCCGACAAGGCGGACAACGTGCTGAAGAACGCGCCGCACACCAACGAGGAAGTATGCGCCAACGAGTGGAAGCATGCTTACAGCCGCGAGCAGGCCGCTTTCCCCACGCATACCCAGCGCGAGTGGAAGTACTGGACGGTGGTGAGCCGAGTGGACAACGCATACGGCGACCGCAACCTGGTGTGCACCTGCCCGCCGGTGGAAGACTACGTGACGCAGGAGGCGTAAGCCTCAGCCGAGTTCCGCCAACGCGCCAGCCACCATCATGGCGCAGCCTATGGACAACGCGCGTTCGTCAATGTCGAAGGTGGGCGTGTGCAGCCCGCGCGGTGCCGTTTCGTCCGGCGCTCCGGTGCCAAGGCGGAAGAAGCACCCGGGCATCGCATGCGTGTAGAAGGCGAAGTCTTCGCTGCCCATGCGCTGGTCCATCAGCACCACGTTCTCCGCACCGATGAGCGCCTCGGCCACGCGTTGCATGCGCGCCGTCAACGCTTCATCGTTCACCACCACGGGATAACCCTTGCGCACCTCGAAGTCGCAAGCACCGCCCATGGCTGAGCAGATGGCACTAGCCCGTACCGGTAACCACGTGTGCATGTCGGTGCGCAGCGCTTCATCGAACGCGCGCAAAGTCCCGGCGATGCTCACGTCGTTCGGCACAACGTTCGTAGCGCCGAGCGCTTCCACGCGCCCGAAGGCCAGCACGGTCTTTTGGCCCGCATAACGCGCGGCGAACTCCTCCTTCAGCTGTATGAGCAGCCGCGCGGTGATCATGATGGGATCGATAAGCCGCTCGGGTTGAGCCGCGTGCCCGCCCTTGCCGCGCACGGTCACGTACAACTCGTCGCTGCTGGCCATGAACGGGCCTGCACGGAAACCGAGCTTGCCGTTGGGCAGTTCCGGTGTCACATGTTGACCGAGGATGCCATCAGGAAGCCGCGCGCCGAAAGCGCTCTCGTTCAACACCAGCGAAGCACCACCGGGGATCTTCTCCTCGCCGGGTTGGAATACAAGTTGGACGGTGCCTTTCCATGAGCCGCGCAGGGCATGCAGCACACGCCCGGCGCCGAGCACCATTGTGGTATGCGCATCGTGGCCGCAAGCGTGCATCACACCGGTGTTCGTGCTGCGATAGTCGCAGATGTTCTGTTCGTTGATGGGCAGGGCGTCGATGTCGGCACGAAGTGCGATCGTCCTGCTCCCGGCGCCGCCTTCCCCGTGGATGGTGGCGATGACACCGGTTCCAGCGACCCCCGTGCGGTGGACGATGCCAGCCTCGGTGAGTTCCTGCGCGATCCACGCCATCGTGCTGCGCTCCTGGAAGCTCAGTTCAGGGTGCGCGTGCATGTGGCGGCGCATGCGCACCAGCTCGGGCTGCAAGCGCTCAACGGTTTCCTTGATGTGTGCGATCACTTGCCGAAGATGAGCTTCAGCGCCGCAACGATCATCAACACACCGAACACCTTCTTCACGGCTTCCGGTGAAAGCGCCAACGCACCCTTGCTGCCCATCCAGCTGCCCGCCATGAAGGCCACGGCGATGATGCCAACGGCTTTGAAGTCGATCGGGTATTGCTTGTGGTAGTTCCACACGGCCAGGAACACCACCGGCAGTACGAGCACCGCCAAGCTGGTGCCTTGTGCCTGGTGCTGGCTATAGCCCAGCAACCACACCAATGCGGGCACCATGATGATGCCGCCGCCGACGCCGACGAAGCCGCTCAGCGTGCCTGCCAACAATCCCGTAAGGACCAACAGCAGAATGGTCGAGGTCGACATGCGTTCCTGGATGCTTGAAGCTGGGGACTTGGGTCTTTGGACTTTAGACTTGTCAGATGTCCAGCGACAAGGAGAAGTAGAAAACTGGGTCGAGGATCACACCATCATCGATGCCCCACGCCCAATCGGTGCGGACGAAGTAGCCCAGCAAGCGGGTGCGCAGCCCGAAGCCGTAGCCTGCCACGATCGGCTCCCGCTGATTGTCCACCGTGATGGTGAGCGGGTTGTTCTCGTAGGTCGTCGTGTTGAACGTGTTCTCACTGCTGTATGGGTCCGGACCGGTCCAAGCTGCACCGGCATCGACGAAGGTGGCCACCTGGAAATTGTGCAGGAAGTCGCTGCGGATGGGCCGGTTCATCAGCCAGCGGAAGATCGGCACCCGCAGTTCGCTGTTGAGCACTCCGAAGCTGTTACCGTTGCGGGCGTTGTAGAAGAAGCCGCGGACAGGGGTTGATAGGCCCTGGTAGAAATAGGGTTGCGTGAAGTCGATGGGGATGCTGGGGTCGAAGCGCGGGAAGAGCCAGTTGTCCACGCCACCGAGGAAGAACAGCACACGCCGAGCGCCGATGCTGCTGCTGCCCGCCAACCGGTTCACCCAGATGATCTCGCGGTGCACGCGCAGGCTGTGGCGCAGGTCCAGCCCGAGCACGGTCATCTCACCTGTGTTCTCGTCAACGCTCCTGTAGTACTCACCGAAGAGCTTGGCTTTCCAGCCGGTCCAGAGATTGAGGCCGCGCGGAAGGCTGCTGTCAAAGACATATTCGAGCTTCACCCCGGAGGTGATGTCGTACTGGTTGCGTTCCTGCAGGCTGAACAGGTCTGTGCTCTGGAACACACGCCGGTCGTACCGCTCAATGAGCGAGAGCCGCACGCTGCTCAGTTCATTGAAGGGGTAGGTCATCCGATACGTGAAGACGTGCGTGTGCGTCTTCACGACGTTGAACCCAATGAACGATTGTATCGCCTGCCGCGTGAACGTGATGTCCTTGTCCACCCGCCGCTTCAGGTTGATGTATTGGAGCATCCAGTCGTTGTTGTTCAAGTCCAACGCAAGCCGGTAGCCGCCCACGATCTTGTGGTCCTCGAACAGGTCGCTCACGGCCATCTTGATCAGGCCGCTCAGGCCGGGGTTCAAGTTGTCCGCACCGTTTATGGGTTGGTAGAACCCGTTGTTGTAGCTGTTGTCCACCTGGCTCTGCACCTCGTCGGTGGTGAAGTTCAGGTTGTAGTTGCGCTGCTCGGGGAAGGCGAAGGCCTTCTGTGCGGAATCAACACGCGCGACAACGGTGCCGCCTTGGTCCATCACGGTGTTGCCTGCGGTGTTGGTGCCGCTACCATTTGCCGGGGCATCGGTCTCGCCCAAGAAGCGGTAGTTGCTCACGTCCACTTCATCGGGCTTGGCCACGCGTGGCACCAGTGGATCCACCTTCAGCACAGGGCTCATATCGTCGGTAACCGCACCGCCACCGGGCGTGCCGCGCGGATCGGGGGCTCCGGGATCCGTGGCGTTCTGCTGCGCGGTTCGTCCTTCATCGGTGCGACCCACGTGGAAACGGTACTTGCCCTCGCTGAAGAACAGTTCGCTGTACCGGCCACCGCGCGCGTCCACTTCCTGGTCCAGCGCGCCGCGGTTGAAGTCAGTCACTCGTTCGTTGCGGGTGAAGTACCGGTAGTGCACGGTGGTGTCCACGTGGCTCACGGCGCTGTCGTAGCGCACCAGCCAGCGGTTCATGGTGCCGCCCGCGTCGCTCAGGTAAGTGTAGCTCGCGCTGTCGAAAGCCGCTGGACTGGTCTCGTTGGCGCTGGGTGTGTTGCTGAGGCGGGTGAGCAGGAGGCTGCGCGTGTCGAGGTCGTAGAGGAAGATGTCCTTCATACCGGCCGTAAGCGCAACATCACCGTTCGCCCGCAAGGTGTCGTCCGTGCGATCGCTGCTGAAGATGAGCTGTGTGCCATCACTGGTGAAGCGCGGGTCGAGGTCGTCCCATTGGTCGTCGGTCAATTGTTCCTGCCGGTTGCCGATGATGTAGTGCAGGTAGAGGTCGGTGCGGCCTTCGCGCACTGCGCTGAAGACGATGGTCTGCCCGTCAGGGCTGTAGGCGAGGTCCAACACCTTCTCCACGTTCAGCACCGGTTTCACCGTGGTCTTCTTGTCATCGAGCGAGTATGTGCGCATGAACGGTTCGCCCTTGCGCTCCACGATGTAGCTGAGGCCACGGCTGCCGGGGTGCCAAGCCAGTACGGGGTAGCTCTTGTCGATGATGCGGTTCAGGCGGTGCTCGCCGCGCGCGATCACCGTGCGCTTCTTGTTGCTGATGTCGTACACGAAAACCTTGTAACGCCCGAGCTCGTTGCTCACCCACGCCGCGTACCGCCCGTTGGGGCTTACTTCGAACTGCGTATAGGCGATGGTGCGCTTGTGCTTCATGGGGAACTCGTCGAACACCAACGGCTTGCGCAAGCGGTCCTGCTCGGTGAAGCGATCGCGGTAGTAGGCCACGCACTCCTCGCTCAGTGTTTTCAGACTAACGCCCAGCACGAATAGGAAGCCGCTCTCGGCGTTGCGGCTCACGCGGGTCATGTACAGGATGTTGGGCACCACGCTCTCGCCGTACACATCGCTCACGTACCTCCAGATCATGTGTCCGGCCAGTGCTGCTTCATCGCCCTCCAACCGGTTGAACTTGTCGAAGCGGCCGGTGAGCACGCCGTCCTTGATACGCATCTCGGTCTCCGCGTCCCATCCGCGTCCCACATGGTCCACAAGGCCCTTGGTGTACCACTCGGGAAGGTTGAGCAGTGTGCTGTTGCGGATCACCTCGCGCCAGTTGCCGCCGTACATCATCTGGTCCAGCATCACTTGCGCAATGCCGCTTCGTACCTGCTTGTCCAGCAGTGCACGGTCGCCCTCGTTGTACACGAAGATCTTGGTGCCCACGATGCGCGTCACCCCACCGATGTTGAACTGCTCTTCGTTGCTCAGGCCGATGTTGCTCTGGCGGAAATCGGTGAGCGAATTGTACACCACGAACTGAAGGCGCTCGTCCAGCGCGAAGTCGAACACGCGCTCCAGGTCCTTCAGGTGTTTGTGCGCGCTGATGGCAGTATAGCGTGCGACATCACGGCCACCCTTGTAGAAGTAGGTTTCCAGCGCACCGAACTTGTACTGCTGCCAAAGGAAGTCCTGGTACTGCACCCGGTTCTTGCCGAACTGCTGGCGACTGCCGTTGTAGAACTGCGCCTGTGAGACCGTTGCCGTGAGCAGGGCAACGAGAACGAAGAACGTGCGGACAAACAACTTCATGGACGCCTTGTGCGATGCAACTTTGGCCACCCTTTCCCGGGCAGGACCCCGCGAAGTTGGGTCATATTTCCGCAATGCTGACGGTCCGCTCCTTCACTTTCAATCCGTTCCAGGAGAACACCTACGTGGTGCACAACGGTAGTGAGGGTATCCTGGTGGATCCGGGCTGCTGGAAACTGCATGAGGAGCAGGAGTTGGCCGACTGGCTGGAGCAGAACGGCATCACCCCGGTGCGTCTTGTGCTCACCCACGCCCATATCGACCATGTGCTGGGCTGTGCTTGGGTTCTTGAGCGGTTCGGGCTGAAGCCGCAAGTCCACAAGGCCGATCTGCCTTTGCTCCAAGCCGCGCCGCATCAAGGTGCTTTGTGGGGCATCCATTGCGACCCGGTGCCCGAGCCGGAGGTGTTCCTGGAACCCGGTGGAAGTCTTGCTTTGGGCGAAGACAAGCTGGACATCCTGTTCGTGCCTGGGCATGCACCGGGTCACATCGCCCTATACCATAACCCCCTCTCCACTCCTTCGGCTTCGCTCCGGACAGGCTCCGAGGGCAGGGGTGAGGCCTTCGTGGTCAGTGGCGATGTACTGTTCAACGGCAGCATTGGGCGCACCGACCTGCCGGGCGGCGACTTCGATGTGCTGGCCAAGAGCATCCGCGAGGTGATGTACCCGCTCGGCGACGAAGTGATCGTGTACAGCGGCCACGGCGATCCTACCACCATCGGCAAGGAACGGCGTACCAACCCGTTCGTGAAGGGCTGAGCTGCTGTCCCTCATTCCGCCTTTGGCGAACCCTCCATTTGGCGCCCTGAATACTCTGTGAGGCTCCGTGCTCTCTGTGCCTCTGTGGTGTTCACCTGCCCTCTATGGCCTCTCGTACTGCGGGTTCACCACCTTGTGCCGTTCGAACTCGTTGTTCTTCACCGGCACACAATCGAACCCGTTGGGATAGCGCAGGAAAAGGAAGCGGATGCTGAGGATGAGCGGCCGGTAAGGACTGCTGAACCATTGCAGTTGCCCGAAGCCCTGGTCCTCCGGTAGTACGCTGAACACTGGTGTTTCGATGGCGGGAATGACGAACAAGCGCTGCGTCATCTTGAAGCCGTACCCCAGTTTGAGGTGGGCCTGTGCTATGATGCTGGGCGGATACTCCTGCCGATTGAGGATGGGGTCGCCGGTATGGGCGCGCCGCGAACCGATGTCGAGATCCCCGTTCGCGCCGAGCGAAAGCTGCACGAACTGGTACCGGCCCGTCTGGAAAAACTTGTTCGCGTTCACGTGCACGGTGAGATACTGATCACGGAATGCGCCGCTGCCCGCTATGGTGGCGATGCTGTCGCCGCGCTGCAGGATGCCGGTGAAGTCTTCGGTGCCCTTGAGTTGCTTGTAGGCAATGCCGAAATCCCAGTAGTCCAGGATGACGGGATCGCGTGTGGCATGGAACCAGCCGGCCTCCAGGTAGAGCCCGATGCGGCCGTTGGGGTCGTATATCGCTGTGTAGCTGGTGTCGCCCGCGCGGAAGACCTCCTCCTCGCGGTCCTTGGCGTTGGCCAGCGCGTAGGTGATGCCCGGCGCGAAGTAGAGCCCGCCGCGTTTCATCTTACCGTCCAGCGGGATCAGGTCGGGCCATTTGCGCTTTGCGAAGCCTTGGGCGGAGAGCTCAAGGAGCAGCGGAAGGCACAGGAGAAGGGCAAGCACACGCTTCATGCAACGAAGGTGAAGGACGTCTGGACCATAACGCGCCAGGGCCGGGGGAAAGTGTCAACGGGGGGAGGTGCGATCAGCCACGCATCTTGCCCGGGTGCTGCCGCGCATCGAAGATGTCGGTGATCACTATCCGGTCTTCAACGACGAGGTAGATCAACTTGTAGTTCCCGACCACCCATCGCCTGTGGCCTTTGCCGAGATGATCCAATAGGATCTCGAACTGACCTGCGCCGGGATGCTTGGCAAGGAACCGCATTCCATCATCCAGCAAGTCGAGCGTTCGTTGGGCGTAGTTCTCGTCATACGCTTCCAACATGAAATCCCAATGCCGCTCCAGATCCTCTGCGGCCAGCTTGGTGAGAAGGACCTTCATGCCCGCTATTGCCGTTTCGCTTTGGACGCACGGCTCTTGTCGATCTTCGACTGGAGCTTGGTGCGGACCTCTTCCCAGGGCACCACATCACCTTTGGCGGTGGCCCACTCGGAAAGGAGTGCTTTCTCGGTCATTCTACGCTGCTCACGCGCTTCATCCGTGTCGTTCTTCAACAGGATGTCGATGGACTTGAGGATGCCTTTGTCCGTCTCCTTGGTGATCTTCTTCTTCAGCTTGGTGATGAGCGCGGAGGTGGTCATGACTTCCAGTGGTCAAGCAAAGATAGTGGCGTGTGCACAGGCCTTTTGTGGACTGCGCTTTAAGGTTTTCGGTCGGGATCGGTGCAGAAGTCACGGCTCTCCCAATTCGAGCCAGGGTGGTTGAAATGGATGCAACCTTCATTCCATCTAAATTGAAATGTCGCCTTGGTCCCAGAGTCGACCATCTCTACATAGTCCCCCCAATCCGAATGGAACACGCCCCAGCTACCTTTTGATATCACAACATCATGCTTGCGAAAAAGGTAGGACCTATTGCATGCAAGCAACAATTCTTCACCTGCCGCAGGAGACAGAAAACGATGCCGCGCACATAGCTGCAACTCCAGCGTTGTTGCCCTCCGGCTGCAACCAAGTAAGAGCAAACTGAACGCAAAGCACAACCGGAATCTCATATGGGGCCCTTAACCATCCCCATCACCTTCTTCTCCACCTCTTCGCTCTGCCACTTCTCTTCGATGCCGGGCAGCGCCAGCACTTCTTCCATGATGCGGTCGTGGCGCAGGCCCTCGCGCCAGGCATCCTTGTATTCGATGTCGCTGAACTTCACCTGGCTGTACAGCGGCAGCCACTGGTCCGGGTGTTTGGCCTGCAGGTGGCCTTCGATCTTCTTGCGCAGCAGGAAGCGAGGATCGGCCACCAGGTCGCGCATCTCCACGAAGTTGCGCAGGCTCAGGTCGGCAATGGCATCGCCGTTGGGTTTGCGCAGTTTGCCGTAACGCTCCAGCACCAGCGGCCAGTTGTCGTCGCCGTGTTCGTTGAGCAGATCGTTCAGCACCTTGCAATCCTCGTAGCCCGCGTTCATGCCTTCACCATAGAACGGGACGATGGCATGTGCCGCGTCGCCAATCAGTGCCACCTTGCCGTTCATCGTCCACGGGTTGCAACGGATGATGGCCAGCGTGCTCTGTGGATTGCGCATGTATTGTTGCACCACATCGGGGATCAGCCCGGGCACGTCGGGGAAGTGCTGCGCGAAGAAGGCGGTCACCTGTGCTTCCGCCTTCACGGTATCGAAGCCGGGCGCGTTCTCCGTGTGCGTGTTGGGCATGAAGAGCGTGCCGGTGAAGCCGCCGTCCTGGTTGGCCAGGCCCATCAGCATGAACCAGCGGCGCGGCCAGATGTGCAGGCAGTGCGGGTCCATCTTCGGTGAGCCATCAGCGTTCGATGGGAAGGCGATCTCCTTGTAGTCGTGTTCGATATACTCCTGCGAGTAGGTGAACCGCTGGCCCATCATTTTCTGGCGCACAGCGCTCGGCGCGCCATCAGCACCGAAGACGACATCCGCCGGAACGACCACGGGCTTGCCCTGGTGTTCGAACGTGCATTCACCTCGCGACAGGTCAACGTCCGCGCACTTGTGGTCGAAGTACAAGGACACGTTGGGGAACTTCTCTGCTTCGGTGAGCAGGCGACGGTTCAGCTCGCCACGGCTTACGCTGTAGATGGCGCGGTTGTCGATGCTGTACGGAACGCGGTTCAGGTTACCGCTGGCATCGTGGACCATGCGCGCGTAAACGGGCACGGAGATGGCCTTCACCGCTTCCTCCACACCGGCCGCCCGCAGAGCCGTCCAGCCGCGGTGCGATACCACGAGGTTGATGCTGCGGCCTGCGTACACATCGGTCTTGCGCGGGTCGCCGCGACGCTCGTACACGCGTACCGTGTGACCGCGCTTTGCCAGGAAGATGGCCAGCAAGCTGCCGACCAAACCGCCGCCTACTATGGTGATCTTGCTCATGACAAACTTGCTTTCAACGCTTCGCCGAACCGGAACACGTCCTCGAAGCTGTTGTACATCGGCACGGGTGCCATACGCAGTACGTCAGGCTCGCGCCAGTCGCACACTACTCCGCGCTCGGTCAGTCGTTTGAAGATACCACGGCCATCGCCATTGACGAGGATGGAGAGTTGCGCTCCGTTCTGCGCCGTGTCCTTCGGCGTGATGATGTTGAACATGTTGCCATGCGCGGCGGAGATGCCCTCGATGATCCAGCGCAAGTAACCGGTCAGTGCGATGCTCTTCGCGCGCAAGCGCTCCATGCCCGCACGGTCGAACTGTTCCAGCGCCACGCGGTGCACCGCCATAGGCAGCACAGGCGCGTTGCTCACCTGCCATGCTTCCGCAGTTGGCATCGGTTTGAAGGTGCGTTCCATCTTGAACCGCTCGTGCTTATCGTGGCCCCACCACCCTGCGAAGCGCGGCAAGTCCTTGCCCAGGTGGCGCTGATGCACGAAGGCCCCGGCCACGCCGCCCGGGCCGCTGTTCAGGTACTTGTAGCTGCACCAGCACGCGAAGTCAGGACCGTCATCGTGCAACTTCAACAGCAGGTTGCCGGCTGCGTGCGCCAGGTCGAAGCCCGCTATGGCGCCTACCGCATGCGCCGCCGCTGTGATGCCCTTGATGTCGAACGCCTGCCCGGTGAGGAAGTTCACTCCGCCGAAACAGACCAACGCCAGTTCATCGCCCAGTTCGTTGATCCGCGCAACGATGTCCTCTTGGCGCAAGGTGTGCTCGCCAGCACGGGGTTTCATCTCCACCAAGCACTCCTCGGCAACAAGCCCATGGTACTCGATGTGTGAAGCAAAGGCGTAAGTGTCGCTGGGGAAGGGGCGCTGCTCGGTGAGGATCTTCACGCGTTTGCCCTTCGGCCTGTAGAACGAAACGAGCAGGAAGTGCAGGTTGCTTGTGAGCTGGTTCATCACCACCACTTCCTCCGGCAGTGCACCAACGAGGCGTGCCGTGCTGGCGTTCAGCTCTTCGTGGTAGCTGTACCATGGATGCTTGGCGTTGAAGTGGCCTTCAACCCCGTGCACGCTCCAGTCGTCGAGCTCCTGCTTCAGCGCCGCAGCCGCTGCTTTGGGTTGCAACCCCAGGGAGTTCCCGGTGAAATAGACGGTTGGTTTCCCGGCGTGTTGCGGGAATATGAACTCCTCCCGGAAGACGCGCAACGGATCGGCGGCGTCCTGTGCCCGCGCAAAGTCGAGCGTGTTCTGGTACGTGATCGTCATGAGCGGAGGCCGAAAGTAGCTGACCGGTTTCCGTTGGAACTGACGGACGTTGGAATGACCCGTGCCCTCGACTACTGCACGATCTCCTGGTTCGGCTTGATGATGAACTGGTTCACCGCGTAGCCGGTGAGCACCCCGGCTGCGCTGCTCAGGAGGGTGCGCAGGATCCGTTTGTTCTTCCCCGCGCGGGCGTACCCGTATGCGTAGAAGTCATCGCCGTCCATCAGCGGGTTGGTGATGGAGCCTTTGGTCACCCGCACACGGGGCAAGGCCATGCTGAGCGAGTACACCGGCGGGATCACCAACGCCATCACTTCGATGTCCAGTCCGATGACCAGCCCGGCCCCGGTGACGAAACCGCCGATCATCGGTAGGATGGGTTTGTAGCCTTTGCGCGCGTCCTGCTGCCCTGCTATGTAGTGGCGCATCTGCTGCACCGAGAAGTCGTTGCCGAAGAGCGTGTCGTGGAAGTACCAGATCCGCTCTCGGCCCAGACTATCAGTTGTGCTGAAGACGTTCTCCGTCGGTTCGGAGCGCTCCTTCACCTTGGTGCCTTTGATGAGGGCGTAGCGTACCTCCAAGGTGCTCTGGCCAATGATGCGCGCGTCGATCGTCTGCCCGTTCATCAGTAGGATGCGGTCCTGGGCGAGCGCGGCCCAAGCGCATTGGACCAGCGACAACAGCAACAGTGTTCTGAGGAACATCGGCGCCGAATGTAGTTGGTGCCTTTGGAGGTATCCGGTCGGTAACACTGATCGCGCGCCTCATCTTCACCCCCATGAACTACCTCGCGCACTTGTTGCTCAGCGGCGATGACCCGCTGGTGATGGTGGGCAACTTCATGGCCGATGGGGTGAAAGGCCGCGACCTGTCCGCTCATCATCCGGATGTGCAACGCGGGATCAGGCTCCACCGCCGCATCGACACCTTCACCGATCAGCATCCGCTAACGGCAATTGGCCGCAAGCGTCTGCACCCGAAGTGCGGCAAGTTCGCCGGTGTGGCGCTCGACCTCTTCTATGATCACCTGCTCGCGAGCGAATGGGAACGGCACAGCAACGTGCCTTTGCCGCAGTACGCCCAAGAGTGCTACGTTGTTCTTGAGCGGGAGATCGCCCGCATGCCGGAACGCACGCAGCGCATGTTGCCCTACATGGTGCGCGGCGATTGGTTGACCGGGTATGCGCAAGTGGAAGGACTGGCCGATGCGCTGTACGGATTGAGCATACGCGTACCGCACGGCATGGTGCTGGCAGGGGCCGAAGCGGTGCTGGTGGCGCACGAGGCCGATCTTCGTCGCGAGTTCCGCACCTTTCTGGGGGAAATGCGCGAACGTCTGGCAGCAACATGGGAAGAGTGAGCGGGGTCTTGTTATCATGTTGGCTGATGGCCTGCCTGATCGGTTGCGGCACGTATGAACATCGGGCGGTCCAAGACCGAGCGGCCGTGCAGCGCGATCTGGATGCCATTGGAAAAGACACCCTGCGCGTGGGGGTCATTGAGGATGCGCTCACATGGGAGCATCGCACCAGCGGCCAGGCTGGCCTGGAATGGGACCTGCTCAGCGACCTGGCGGCCACCTGCCACGTGCCCATTGCAGCAGTGCCGTTCAACACCTTGGACAGTTTACACTTGGCCTTGCGGAACGGATCGGTGGATGTCCTGGCCGCTCAGCTTTCCGCGCAGACGCTCCAACAAGAAGGGATATCGGTGACATCACCTTATGCTGAAGTGCGCCCTGTCGTGCTGCTGCGACGGCCGATGGACGGTGGTCGCAGTGTTTCCGTTCGCAGCGTGCAGGTGCCGTGGCCGAGCCCGTTCATGGACCCGCTACCGCTGCCCGCCAAACGGTTCGCCAAGCTGGATTGCCAGCGTGTTCAGGAACCCGCGAACCGCGCGCTCGATCTGCTCATCACCGGTGGGTTGGACGGTATCCTGGTCACCGATCTTGCCGCGGCACAAGCCATGAAGCAATTCCCCTTGCTCGGCGCGGCGTACTGGTCGCAGGAGCGCTATCCGTTGGTGTTCGCCGTGAGGTCCAATTCACCGGCGCTGCTGGCTTCCATCGATCATCACCTGGCCGATAAACGGGTCCGCCTCCGCCTACGCGAAGAGCTGGCCCAGCTGCGTTTCGCGGAACGGACCGGAGCGCACGGGTCCCGTTCACCGGACGTGAAAGAAGGAAAGGCATCTGAATTCGATGCGCTCTTCAAGCGTGTTGCGGCAAAGCATGGATTGGACTGGGAACTGTTGGCTGCGATCGCCTTCCGTGAATCGGGCTTCGATACCACGGCCAACAGCGGTGCCGGCGCGCAAGGCCTTATGCAACTGATGCCGCAAACGGCCGTCCGTTTCGCAACCGGGGATGAGGAGGGTGTGGCGGGCCATGTGGAGGCGGCGGCGGTATACCTGAAGAAGCTCGATACCCTGTGGCAGCGCACCGTACCGGATGCCCTTCACCGCCTGCGGTTCGTGCTGGCCAGCTACAACGCGGGTGAGGGCCACATTTACGATGCCCAGCGACTGGCCGGTAAATGGGGGTTGCGCACCGATCGGTGGGAGAACCATGTGGAGCGTGCACTGCTCCTGCTCTCATGCCCGCGGCATTGGCGCAGCGAGGATGTCCGCAACGGATACTGCCGGTCCAAGGAGACGTTCAACTTCGTGCGGAACGTGGTGGCCACGAGCGCGCACTTCGGGACGATCCCGGATGAAGGCCCGCCCATTGATACGGCTGCCGTGGTGCTGCCGATGGATACGCTCGGTTTCTCCGGCGATCCGGCGGATGGCTTGGTCGTGCCTCCCCAAGAACCGGTTGATTCCGTGCATGCACCGGCCGGGGAGGGCGGCTAACTTGCCGCCGTTGCACACCCACGGACCCCATGCGCTTATCACTCCTCGGCCTATTGCTTTTGCCGCTTTCCCTGATCGCCCAGCGAACAGGTCTGCCCCACGAAATGGCCCCGCATGAGCGGGCGCTCATCAGCGATTACCGTTCATCGCGCGACGCCGGGCGCGGCATCACCACCCCGCCGTCGTTCCCCGTGCGCACCATGGCCGAATGGGAGGAGGTGCAATCGCTGTGCATCACTTGGGTCAGCTATCCCACCATCCTCAAACAGATAGTACGTTATGCGCTTGACGAGGTGGAGGTGATCCTCCTCTGCGACGACAGCAACGCCGTGGCCACCTACCTCAGCGGCAACACCGCTGGCGGGCCCATCGCTGACCTCACCAACGTCACCTACTTGCAAGTGCCGTTCAACAGTGTTTGGATGCGCGACTATGGCATGGAGACCTTGTACGCCAACGAAGTGGACAGTTTGTTGCTCATGGATTGGATCTACAACCGGCCACGCCCCGAGGACGATGTTTCGCCGGACGCCATCGGCGGCTTGAAGGGCATCCCGGTTTTCAGCAGCAGCCAGGCACCGTACGATCTGGTGCACACGGGCGGCAATTTCATGGCCGATGGTTTCGGCACGGCCTTCAGCAGCGAACTGGTGGATGACGAGAACGGTGCGCAAGGCGACTTCAACATCACGGTGCGTACGCCGCAAGGTGTTGATGACATGATGGAGCAGTGGATGGGCATACAGCAAGGACGTTACATCAAGATGAACACCTTGCCCTACGACGGCATCCACCACATCGATATGCACATGAAGCTGCTCGATGAGGAGACCCTGCTCATCGGGGAGTTCCCCAACGGAGTGAGCGACGGGCCACAGCTCGAGAACAACATTGCGGACATCCAGGCGAACTTCAACAGCGTGTTCGGTACGCCCTATCGCATTGTGCGGATCCCAATGCCCCCGAGCACGGGAGGCAACTATCCGCCCAACGCGAGCTACCGCACTTATGCGAACAACATCATCATCAACGGCACCATTCTGGTCCCCACCTACCGCGAGCAGTACGACACCACCGGCCTGCGGATCATCCGCGAGGCCATGCCCGGATACCGCGTAATCGGCATTGACTGCGACAATTCACCGGACAACATCATCAGCGCGAGCGGAGCCTTGCACTGCATCACCAAGTGCATCGGTGCGGAAAGCCCGCTGTTGATACGGCACCAGCGGCTCGCGGACACGTACGAGACGGTGGTGCCTTACACCGCCACGGCGTACATACGCCACAAGAGCGGCATCGCCTCGGCCGAGCTGTTCTGGACCACGGATACCGTGCAGGGTTACGCACCCATCAGCATGACGGGCATCGGCAACAACGAATGGACGGCCGATATTCCTGCGCAACCGGTGGGCACCGAGATCTTCTACTACATCCACGCTTCGGCGAACAGCGGCAAGCAACAGGTGCGGCCCTTGGTGGCGCCGGACGGTTACTGGAAGTTCAAGGTGCTTGATATCGGTTCGGGGGTCGAAACCGCTGAAGTTCCTGCCCTGGGCAAGCCCTTTCCGGTGCCAGCTCAGCAGTGGCTCTGCATTCCCGTGCTGACCGGTCGCGGGTTGACCGTCTGGATCGAAGATGCATTGGGCCGGCGCGTGCTGGACGTGCATACCGGCAATGCACCTTCCGCCGGACGCATCTACGCGCACGTTCCTTCGTTGGAAGCCGGATGCTATTCCGTGGTGGCCGTGGCCAATGGACAGCGTTCCGTGCAGCAGTTCGTCAAAGAGTGATGGAGGGTGTGGCGCGGAGGCACGCGCCTGCATCTATCTTCGCCACAACCAGAGCAACGCATGAGATTCCTGCACCAGCAATACCAGGCCAAGAAGAAAGAGATCCTTGAAGTGGAGATCGATCAGCCGACCAAGGTGAAGTTCATGAGCGGCATGGACTTCAAGAACTACAAGCTGGGCCGCACGTACAAGTTCTTCGGCGGGTACTTCGAGGAAAGCCCCGTCCGCTTCGTGTTGCCTTACGATGGCGTGTGGAACGTGATCGTGGAAAAGGGCACATGGCACCAGCCCATCGACGTGAAGGCCAACTGCCGTGTTCTCCAGCCCAACCGCAGCGCATTGTCGAGCATTGCGGCCGATGCGCCCGACAGCGTAAGGCTGGCCTTCCAGCTCGACCAAGGCGAACCCGAAACCGTTCCGGATGAAGAGAATGCCGGCTGAGCACTAAGCTGCTCGGTCAGGCGTTGAAAACACGGTCCATGGCCATGCAACGCCGATCGCACCTGGAGGAAGAACTGCGCAGCCTGCGCGGTTCAACGGCTTTTCTCGAAGCCGTGAAGGGTATCCTGGAAGAGGAGCAGAAAACGGACGATGTGCTGCGGGCCATGGTGCTCAGCGGTCATGGCGACCGGCCCAACAGCATCAAAGGCCTCGACCTCGATCGCGTGCACCATGAGGACGCCATCCGCAACGTATGCATCAAGTACCGGTTACGGTTCCTGGAGAGCGGCCTGTTCAAGGGCAGCATCCCACTGCAGGCCGTTCATGAACTTAGGCAGTTGGAGGCCCGTGCAAGTGCACCACTGGCGGGTTTCCGCATCATGGCCCCTTCAACGCACTTCCGGTTGTGCGATGCGGAGGGGGATCCGTTGTTGTTCGTGCCTCTTGGCAACGGGCTTTACTACCTGGTGCACCAGTGGGGCGGTGATCTGTCTTGGCACCGTTCCTTGATCAACTGGCCAGTGCGCACGGCATACCATTTGGCGGCCACCGTGCTGTTCGTCGCTATGATCATCGCAGCCGTGGTCCCTGTCGGTTTCGTCAACACGCCCGGGACCTCCGGTTATTGGACGGGAGGGCGCATGTTGTTCTGTTTCTGGACGGCCATGGTGCTCATGGGCTTCACCGCGTTCAGTTGGATGGCCTTCTTCGGGAAGTTCAGCGCCGACGCGTGGAGGAGCAAGCACTTCAACTGATCGGACGTTCGGCACGCACGGCCACTGGGAGCATGGTTTCGCCCGCCAGGTCCACTTTGCACACGCAGGTGGTCCTGAACCATTGCTTCAGTTGCTCGCGTTCTTCGGGCAGCAGATTCCGGAAGGCCTTCCGGAGCTCCTTGCGGAAGATGGATCGGTCAACCAGGCTGATCTTGTCCAGTACGCTGGTGTAATAGGTGAGCAGGTCGATCTTCATGCGGCGGTGGTAACGAGCGCGGAACGGCCTTCGGAACGCCCGGGTTCCGGTGCTTCGACGAAAATGCGCTACTGGGCGACGAACGTGAACCTGATCCAGCCTTTCTGCCCGCTTGGCGCATTCGCGGCCGGAGAGAACGCAGCGTCGCGAGCGGCGGACTCGGCCAGTTCGAGCATGCATGGTTCGGTGGTCGTACTTCCGCTGGCATTGATCTCCGCACGGCGCACCTGTCCATCGCGGTCAACCTCAATGTCCACGAGCACCGCTCCGCCTGTTTTGCATTGGTAGGCGGGTACTTTGATGTTTGCTCCGCGCTTCGGTTCGCCGATCAGGTCGAACGCGACGGTCACGTTACCCGCGACCTTCACGGGTTTGGCTGGTTCCATGTACAGTTTCTTGTCCCACTTCTCCGGCGTAAGCTCCGGCACCACGATCTCTTCCCCGCGTTCCTGGCGCTCTTTCGCCAAACGATCGAACTCTTCCTGCTCAATGGCCTTCAGTTCCTCCATGCTTTTGGAGGCATACCGCTCCAGCATGGCCTCACTGGGTTTCGCGATCTCCGCGCTCACATTGCTCAAGGCGTTGACAACAGGTTGATCCGCTTGAGGGTTCGCGTTCCTTTCCAGCAGCTGCTCCAACTCTTGTTCGGTCATCGGTGGTAGCACTTCCACATCGCGCAAGTTCAGTTCCACCTGTGCAGTTCGCCCTTTCATTTGGGCCAAGGACATGCCCAATAGAGCCACTGAATGCAGCAAGAGGGTGCCAATGACACCGTATTTGTGCCGGTCGAACCAAAGGTCGAACTTGTCCCACATGGCTTAGCCACAAAGTAAGGCGCGCATCCCTTCTAACGCATTCTGATGCGCCAAGGTGCAGGCCACCGATTGTTCCAGCGGTTGCCGGCACCTTTCAGCCAGCCCAGAACGTTGCCTTCGTGGACGGCGAGCACATGGCCGGAAGCGTTGGCCGCCGGTAGGGTTTCGCCGCGCAGGTAGCGCAGGGCATCAGCGTTGTTGAGGTCCATTCGCGGGGTGCGTTCGTGCAACAGCGAAGGGCACAAGGCCAATGCAGCGTGTGGTGCCCATTCGTTGCCCTTGCGTACTGCCATGGGGGTTCCCTGGGCGATCGTCCGGACGGTGGATACGATGCGTTGTGCGGCATGACCCAACGCTGCACCGAGCGCATGCGCCACACCTTCCTGCTCGGTGATGCGGATCTCCACGGACGGATCGATGAAGTCGTGCATGTCTTTTGCAGGCGGCGCCGGGCTCGGCGCATTGTGCACAGGTCCTGTCCGATCACCCGGTTTAAAGAGCACCGCCATGAACAATCCTTCACCGCGCACGCTCGGCGGAATGCAGCGGATGCCAGTTCCATCGCGGCCGCGCACCATGCCCCAGGCAACATCCAGTTGCACGTCGATGTGCAGCGCGCCCGACATGTCCATCATGCGCGCCACCTGATCTTCGTTCTCCGCGGGCTCGAAGGTGCAGGTGCTGTAGATGAGTACGCCGCCTGGTTTCAACGCTGGCCAGATGGCATCCATGATGGAATTCTGGCGCATCGCGCGATCCCGCACCAGGCGTGGGCTCCATTGCTCCACGGCGAAGTCGTCCTTGCGCATGAGACCCTCGCCACTGCACGGTGCGTCGACCAGAACAACATCGAAAGTTGGTCCTAGCGCGCCGAAACGCCCGGGAACATCGTTGGTGATCACCGTATCCGTGGCTCCCCACTTCCACAGGTTCTCGCAAAGAATTGAGGCGCGCCGCCGGTCAACTTCGTTGCTCACCAACAGCGAACCGGCAGGCAACAGGCTCCTCAAGTGCGTTGACTTGCCACCGGGTGCAGCGCACAGATCCAGCGCCACCATCGGAGTGTTCGGGAAGCCCGCTGCCCTGAAGCACTGCTCCAACACCATACTGCTCGCCTCCTGTACATAGTAGGCACCGGAATGCAGTCGTGGGTCGAGGGTGAATTTGGGACGTTCATCCAGGTAGATGCCATGTGAACACCATGGCACGGGCTGGCCGGAGATGTTCCCCGGCTTGGAAGGGTTGATCCGGATGCTGACCGGTACCGGACCACCGATCGAACGTTCGAAAGCACTGGAACCGTCACCCAGATTGTTGCGCAAGGCTTCAACCAGGTCGGGTTTCAGCGTGCGCATGGGCGCTCAGTGCACGGCTGCTCGATCGCGTAGCACCATTTGCTCGCGGCCGGGCCCAAGGCTCACCATGGTGATGGGTACGCCAACGGCATGTTCGATCCTCTCAACGAAACCGGAGAGCTGAGCATCGACATGATCGCTGGCTTTCCAGCCGTTCATGTCCTCGTAAACCGGTTCAATGGCGGTGGTGATGTCGTAGGGCATGCGGTCGGTCAACTTGCCGTTCACCTTGTAGTGCGTGCAGATCTTCACTTCACCCATGCCGCTCAGCACGTCCGCCTTCGTCATGGCGAGTTCGGTGATGCCATTGATGAGCACCGCGAAACGCAATGCTGGCAGGTCGAGCCAGCCGCAGCGCCGCGGACGGCCCGTGGTGGCGCCGAACTCTCCTCCGGCCTGGCGGATGCTCTCGCCAAGCTCATTGTCCAGCTCGGTGGGGAAGGGGCCGGAGCCCACGCGCGTGCAGTACGCCTTGAAGATGCCGATGACCTTGCCGATGCGCTGCGGGGCCACACCAAGACCCGTGCAGGCGCCAGCCGAGATGGTGTTGCTGCTGGTGACGAAGGGATAAGTGCCGAAATCGATGTCGAGCAAGGTGCCTTGCGCGCCTTCGGCCAATAAGTGCTGACCACTGCGCAGGGCCTCGTCCACGAAGTGCTCGCTGTCCACCAGAGGCAGTTCGCGCAGGCGCATCACGGCATCGAGCCATTCCTGCTCGTTGAAGGTGGCCGACGGTTGCTCAGGGTACATGGCCAACAACCGCTCGTGCTTCTTCTTCAGCGTCGTGTAGCGGTCCTTCATGTCGGCCATCTCAAGATCGCCCACGCGCATCCCATTGCGCCCGGTCTTGTCCATGTACGTCGGGCCGATGCCCTTCAGTGTGCTACCGATCTTGCTCTTGCCCTTGTCCGCTTCGCTGGCCGCATCGAGCGCGCGGTGGCTCGGCAGGATCAAGTGCGCGCGCCGACCGATGCGCAGGTTCTCACGCACATCGATGCCGATGGCCTTCAGGCTGTCCACCTCCCGCATGAAGATGATCGGGTCGATGACCACGCCGTTCCCTACGAGGTTGATGATGCCCGGACGGAACACCCCGCTGGGGATCGTGTGCAGCACATGCTTCCGCCCGTTGATGATCAGCGTATGCCCGGCGTTCGGGCCGCCTTGGAAGCGAGCCACCACACCGTAGTCGGGGGTGATGGTATCAACGACTTTCCCTTTGCCCTCGTCGCCCCATTGTGCGCCCAGCAGCACGTCAACGCGTGCCATGGTCAGGCGAGCGTCCGCATTTTCTCCACGGCGTCCGTCTCGCTGGGGAAGATCTGGAACACTTGGTCGAGCTTGGTGACGAGGAACAGCGTGCGCACGCTCTGGCTCAGGCGGCAGAGGTACGTGTCACCTCCGGCGTTGCGCGTTTTGGTCAACACGCTGATGAGGATATTGAGGCCGGTGCTGTTCATGTACTGCAGGTCGTGCAGATTGAGGATCACTTTGTTGTGCCCCTTGGCCACCACATCGTCCAGGGTGGCCAGCAATTGATCGGCGTGCACCTGGTCCATCAGGCGGCCGAAGAGTAGGAAGACCTGGCAGCCTTCACGTTCTTTCACGGTGATCTCGAAGGGTTGCACGCTGGTGCTCATGCTTTGCGTGCCGACATGGTCGGCGGGTTGGTGTTGTTCTCCGCGCAGGTGCGGCACTGGCCGTAAAGATGCAACGCATGGTGATGCACCCGGAACCCGGTGACTTCCGCCACGGTATCGCGGATGTTCTGGATGCGCGGGTCGCAGAATTCCTGCACTGCGTTGCAGGTGGAGCAGATCAGGTGATCGTGCTGGCGGTAGCTGTGGGCCTTCTCGAACTGGGCCTGGGCCTGCCCGAAGCGGTGTTTGCGGACGAGCTCGCATTCCACCAGCAGGTCCATGGTGTTGTACAGCGTGGCGCGGCTCACACGGTAGTTCTTGCCCTTCATGCGGGTGTAGAGCCGGTCGATGTCGAAGTGCCCGTCGTGGTCGTACACCTCGCTCAGGATGGCGAAACGCTCGGGCGTCTTCCGGTGCCCGTTGCGTTCCAGGTACTCGGTGAAAATGCGCTTGACGTTCTCCTTGTGCACGGCGGGTGCCATGGGGCGAAAGTACCCCTCGCCACCGCACGGGCTGATACCCGGTCGGCTCCGGGAAGGACTTTCGATCAATTGTCGATGCGCTCCACGCTGCGCACCCCTTCCACATCGCGCAATTTGGCAATGAGCTGTTGCAGGTGGTCGGTGTCCTGCACGTAGGCCATCACCTTGCCCTCGAATATGCCGTCCTTGCTCTCGAAGCTGATGGAACGCATGTTCACGTTGTGCTGGCCGCTGATGATGGTGGTGATGTTGAGCACGATGCCGGCGCTGTCGATCCCGCTGAACTTCAGGCCGGCGAGGAATTCCATCTGGTCTTTGCCCCTCCATCGCGCCTTCACGATGCGATAGGCGAAGTTGCTCATGAGCTGCACGGCGTTCGGGCAGTTCACGCGGTGCACCTTGATGCCGTCGTGCTGGGTGATGAAGCCGAACACGTCATCGCCCGGGATCGGGTTGCAGCACTTGCTCAGTTGGTAGTTGATCCGTTGCAGATCATCGCCCAGCAGCAATGCGCCGCCCTGTGTGCCCCGGATCTCCGCCACCACTTCCTCCAAAGGGCGTTCCTCCGGTTGTGCCGAGGGCACGGGCAGTTCCAGCCGCCCCTTGGGCCCCACCGCGGGCGAAAGTTTGTCCAGGTCGTAGCGGCCGCGTGCCACGTGCCAGAAAAGGTCGTTCTCGGTGGTGGCGCGGTAGTGCCCGGCCAGCGTGGCGATGTTCTGCTTGTTCGGCTTCACGCCCCAACGGCGGAAGTGGTCCTCCACGCTTTCGCGCCCCACCACGGCCAGTTTCTTTTTCTGTTCGCGCAGGTTCTGCTTGATGCGGTGCTTCGCCTTGGCCGTCACCACGTAGTTCAGCCAGTCCTCCTTGGGCTGCTGTTTCTTGCTGGTGATGATCTCGATCTGGTCGCCGTTGCGCAGCGCGTGGCTCAAGGGCACCAGCTTGTGGTTCACCTTGGCGCCGATGCATTGGCGGCCCAGGTCGGTATGGATGTCGAACGCGAAATCCAGTGCGGTGCTTCCCGCGGGCAACGTGCGCATGTCGCCGCTCGGGGTGAAGGCCACGATCTCCTCGCTGAAAAGGTTCAGCTTGAAATCGTTCACGAAGTCGATGGCGTTCGCACTGGGCTCTTCCAGCATCTCGCGGATGCGGTCCACCCATGCGTCCATGGCGCTCTGCTTATCGTCGTTGTCCTTGTAGCGCCAATGGGCCGCGTAGCCCATCTCGGCCACCTCGTCCATACGGCGGCTGCGGATCTGCACTTCCACCCAACGGCCGCCCGGGCTCATCACCGTGGTGTGCAGGCTTTCGTAGCCGTTGGCCTTGGGCAGGCTGATCCAATCGCGCAGGCGATCGGGGTTGGGCTGGTAGTAGTCCGTGACGATGGAGTACACCTTCCAGCAATCGGCCTTCTCCAGTTCAGGCCGGCTGTCCACGATGATGCGGATGGCGAACACGTCGTACACCTCCTCGAACGTGACGTTCTTCTTCTGCATCTTGTTGTAGATGCTGTGCACGCTCTTGGGCCTTCCCTTGATCTCGTACGTGAAGCCTTCTTTTTCCAGTGCCGCGGCGATGGGCAGCGAGAAGCGGCTGATGAAGCGCTTGCGCACCGGTTCGCTCTTCTTCAGCTTCGTGCTGATCTCCTCGAAGATCTCCGGCTCCTTGTACTTGAGCGACAGGTCCTCCAGTTCGTTCTTGATCTTGTAGAGCCCCAGCCGGTGGGCGAGCGGCGCGTACATGAAGAGCGTTTCGCTGGCGATCTTCAGTTGTTTGTCGCGGGCCATGCTCTCCAGCGTGCGCATGTTGTGCAACCGGTCGGCGAGCTTGATCAGGATCACGCGCACGTCCTGCGCCATGCTCAACAGCACCTTGCGGAAGTTCTCCGCTTGCGCGCTGTCGGCCATGCTGAGGCCGCTGATCTTGGTGAGCCCGTCGATGATGATGGCTTCCGTGGGCCCGAAGATCTCGCGCACGTCGTCCAGCGTCAGGTCGGTGTCCTCCACGGTGTCGTGGAGCAATGCGCACAGCACGCTGGTGGGCCCCAGGCCGATCTCTTCGGCGCAGATGCGCGCCACGGCGATGGGGTGGTAGATGTAGGGTTCCCCCGTCTTGCGCCGCTGTTCCTTGTGCGCCTCCAGGGCGATGTTGAACGCTTTGCGGACACGCAGCACATCCTCGCGTTTGCGTTCGCCTTTCAACGAACGCAGCAGACCGCGGTAGCGTGAGAGGATCTCGCGCTTCTCCTTCTCCAGATCGATGACGGGGGCGGTGGCGCCTGCTGTGTTGTCCATCGTCCACAAAGTAAGCCTGTGCGGTGGCCCTTACAACGCGGGCAGCACACGGGCGCGCACTTCGCCGAAACCGATGCGTACCCCGTTGCGTTCGGCATGCCCGCGCATCACCACCGTGTCGCCGTCCTCGATGAACTTACGCTCGCTGCCGTCGTTCAGTTGCAGTGGTTTGGTGCCTTTCCAGGCGAGCTCCAGCATGCTGCCATAGCTGTCCGGCGTGTCGCCACTGATGGTGCCGCTGGCCATCAGGTCGCCGGCGTTGATGTTGCAGCCGTTCACCGTGTGGTGCGCCAACTGCTGCGCCATGTTCCAGTACTGGTGCTTGAAGTTGCTCCGGCAGATCACCGTCTCCTCGGTGCTCCCCGCCGGTTGGATGGCCACTTCCAACGGAATGTCGAAGTGCTTGTTGCCAGCGTATTGCAAGTAGGGGAGCACTGCTGGATCTTGTGTGGGGCCGGGAACGCGGAAGGGTTCCAGTGCATCGAGCGTCACCACCCACGGTGAAATGGACGTGGCGAAATTCTTCCCGAGGAAGGGGCCTAGCGGGACGTATTCCCATGCCTGGATGTCGCGCGCGCTCCAATCGTTCACCAGCACCAGACCGAAGATGTGCTCTTCCGCGTCGGCTGTGCCGATGGAATGCCCAAGACCTGTGCCGTGGCACGTGAAGAAACCGACCTCCAGTTCGAAGTCCAACTGGCGTGTGGGGCCGTAGATGGGCGCCTCGTCCGGGCTGGGTTTGTATTGCCCTTTCGGGCGGTGGAAGTCCCTCCCGCTCGGGATGATGCTGCTGGCCCGACCGTGGTAGCCGACGGGCAAGTGCAACCAGTTCGGAAGCAGTGCGTTGCTGGGGTCGCGGAACATGCAACCCACGTTGTAGGCGTGTTGGCGGCTGCTGTAGAAGTCGGTGTAGTCGCCGATGAGAACGGGCAACTCCATGGTCAATTCTTGCACGGGTACGAGTGCCTTGCGCACGGTTGCGCGTGCCGCTTCGTTCCCCGGATCATCGCGCAGGAGCCACGACAGGTCTTGGCGCAATTCGCGAGCGAACGAACGATCGGAGAACAAGCTGTTCAGCTGTTCGGTCATGATCTCGTGAGCGCGCCCTTCCGTGCAAGGAAGCAAGCCGCGCTCCGAAAGCCCGAAAAGATCGATGGCCATGTTCCCGATGCGGCTCCAGGCCGAGCTCGGCTTCTGGCCATGGCGGCCACTTCCGAAGGGCAGGTTCTGGATGGGGAAGTCGCTGTCGGCGGGAACATCGACCCAACTGCGGAGCGATGGGTCGTTGGGGGATATTTTCGGCGATGACATGGGCCAAAGGTCATTCTTCCACGCCAACCCCGGTAGGACCGATCGACGTGCGGTTGCGCGGATCATCGCGTTCGGGTTCGTGGCGGTCCATGCAGTATTGCTTGTGGCCTACACCTTCCCGGCGGAGCAGGTGCCCGTGCGTCTGCGCTTCTGGTCGCAAGCATACGCTCGTGTGCTCTTCCACCAGGACTGGCGGCTTTTCGCGCCCGATCCGCCGGCGTGCGGTTGCACGTTGCAGGTGAAGGGGACGGACGACGGGGCATGGACGGACCTCAGTGACCAAAGCCGCCATTTCATCTGGCAGCGCATGTGCGCGAATGCCTGCCGCTATGCCGAGGCGGGCCTTGCGCCAGGTGCTTCCACGGTGAATGCGCCATTGCCGCTCACCCGGACCTTGGAGACCATGGCCGAACAGGTGCCGCGCAAGGGACCCTTGTTGGTGCGCATGATGCGGTGCGAAGAAGCTCTGGTGACCATCGAACTCGTTGCGCACCGATGAGCAACACCATTGCGCTGTTCCGCTGGTCGGCGATGGCATGGCTTGCGGCCTATGCGTTCAGCATCCTGTTGCTCGGCGATGGTGCGTGGATCAGCGCGCCAGTGCAGTTATCGCCACGCGGTGGTGTCCTGCAAGCGATCGGCGAGCTGGTGTTCGCGCTGCCGGTGCCGGTGTGCACGGGCCTTGTCGTTTGCATGCTGTTGTTGGTAGCGTGCTTGGCGTGGAAACCGCGCTGGCACCTGGGCCTCGTTGTCTGGCTGTTGTTCCGCGTGGTATCGCACCGCATGTGGCTGGCCAGCAACGGTGGTGTTCAGCTCATGGAGAACATGCTTTTGTGGCTCCCGCTCATGCACGTTCGCCCTGGTGGCGCGATCAGCACCACGGCATTCCGGTTGGCCCGCTTCCAATTGCTGCTGGCTTACGCGGCCGCGGCGGCGCACAAGTTCACCGGCTCGGCGTGGCTCGATGGCACAGCGGTCGTGCTCGTCGCAACCGATGCGCAGTTCCACTTGGGTTGGTTGCTGCGCATGCCTTGGCTTTGCACGGTGCTCACGTACGCGGCCCTGGCGTGGATGACCACCTTCCCGTTCGCGCTATGGTGGCGGGGCACAAGGCGCCCGTGGTTGCTGATCGGGGTGCTGTTCCACATCGGAACGGCCGTATTCATGGGTATCCCGCAGATGGGACTGGCGTTCATTGCGTGCTACGCGCTCTGGATGCAGGACGACGAGGCCGAGCGGATCATTTCTTGGTTGCGTCAACGTGTGCGCCGCTCCCCAATGGCCGCGTGACTATCCTTGTTCCATGCAGAGGCCGATGAGCTGGACCGCGGTACCGTGGGCGTTGCTGCTTGCGCTGTTGTTCAACGGCTGCGTGATCACCAACCCGGCCAAGTACTACGCCGCGGCGGAAGCGAAGAAGCCGTACGATGCCGTGATCGTGCCGGGCGTGCCGTTCAACGGCGTTGCTTGGGACAGCACCATGAAGCTGCGTGTGCACTGGGCCGTGCACCTGTACGAGCAGGGCATTGCACGCAATCTCATCTTCAGTGGTGGTGCCGTTTACACGCCTTACTTGGAGGCCAACATCATGAGCCTCTACGCGCAACAGCTCGGTGTGCCGCCCGAGCATTGCCACTTGGACCCGATCGCGGAGCACAGCACCGAGAACCTGTTCTACGGCTGGCGCAAAGGACGCGCACTGGGTTTCACGCGCATGGCCGTGGCCACCGACATCTTCCAGAGCAAGATGACCAAGGCGTTCGGCAAGAAGATGGAACGGCGCCTGGGTGCGGTCATCGACATCATCCCGGTGGTCTGGGACACGCGCAAGGGCCCGCTCAACTTGTCCGATCCCGTCATCGACCCGTCGTCGGCGCGGATGATGGGCGCGTTCGTGTCCATCCTTGATCGCGAGAAATTCTGGAAGCGCTTCCGCGGCACGTTGGGCAAGAACGTGGATTGGGAGGCGCCGGTCGTCACACCGTGATCACCGGCGGGGTCAGGGTGTGGGGCCTACGGCGTTACCGGGCTCCAGTTCGCCGATGAGCCCTTCAGCCATTACAGTGCTCAGTTCATCAACGATCAGGGACCCATCGCGTTTGGACTTGATCAGGATCACTTGGTCGTGAAGGACCTTGGTGTCCAAGTACACCGTCCGTGGCGCACTTGTCCCGCAGCGCACTTCCACCGGCAAGGCATCGGCACGGCGCAACGGTTCGTATTCGTAGTGCTGCCCCGGGCGCAGGCACGTTTCGCGGCCACCGAAAATGAACAGGCACGCGGTGGTGTCCGATGCACTATGCTTCGAGTGGATGAAATAGCAACGTGCCCGGGAAGGAGCGCCATTGATCGTCCTGTCGAGCAGGGGTTCGATCCGGCCGGAAAGCAGGTCCACCCGTACGGTCGTTTCCGTGACGACCGTGGTGCGGCTGAGCAGTACGGCGGAGGCGCCAACGAGACCGAACATGCCCATGGCCGGGCTGATACCGGTGGCAACATCGCCCAAGGGAACACGGGCGGTGAAGTCCTGGCCATCCCATTTCAATGGCACGTAGAACGGCCCTAGGTTCATGTACAAACGTTCCCCATCGCTGCAGCCCCATGCTTCGCGCTGGTGCAGGTCGGCCGACTTGCCGAAGCTTCCTTTGATCGGCGCGCCGTCGACGGTGGTGATATCGAAACCCGACATGCTCGCCAAGGTGTCGATCTTGTCCGATCGGAAATCCTGGAAGGTCGTGTAAATGCCCGGCCGGAGCGCCTGAGCACGAGCAATGGGCAGATCGAGCGCGACCGCGGGTGTGCGTGCATTGTTGAGCGGCGCAGGTGTCCTGTTGAGCAAGCCATTGCGGTGCGCGGTCCAAGCGCCATGGAACACTTCTTCGATGCACCGGGCCAGCAACGTGGTGTGATGCCAGCGGTCCACACCGGCCCGATCGCTGCTCAGGCTCGTGCCGTGATCATAACAACGCACCCAAGAAGAGCCCGATCGTTCAAAGAACTCGATGTGCAACGAGCAGAAAGCGATCTCCTGCTTGCCGATCATGTTGTCCTCCAGTTGCAGTACGTTCACTTTCAGCGCCACGTGCCATGCTGCACTATCGCTGGCCAAGCTCCGCCGCAGCAGCGTGCTGAGGGCTTCATCGATCGGTTCTTTCGAGGAGAGGCGTTTGTCGTTGCCCGAGATCGAAGCGTGCAAGGTGCCCAGTGGTGCGTCGGCGCCGAACCCCAATACAACGGTGTCCACGGCGATGCGTATGCCGCGGAGATCCGGCTCCGCGGCGCTCAGATCGATGACGCGTTGAGCCGGAACCACGAGGCAATGCGCAAGAACCAGAACGAAGAGCGGGGTCCGCATGCAAGGCGAAGCTATCGGATGTTCATCCCGGTCACTTGAACCTGAACTGCGCACCCAGCACCACGTTCCACTGTGCGAACCAGAAGTGCTGGGCGGCCCGATCGGCGTCATCACCGGTGGTGAGCACATCGAGCAGGTCGATGTAGCCACCGCGGACGGTGGTGCGCAGGAAAACATGTTGGAAGAACGTAGCGTGCACCCCGGCTTGTGCACCCGCTCCCCAGCCACCGAGGTTGAACTTGTTGTTGCGGCCCTCGCCGAACAAGCGCACATCCGTTCGGAGCACGACACCACCGGCGTGCAGGCCACCGAACGCTTGCACATGGTGCTTGGCGTTGGCGGATCTCCACAACAGGTCGTAGTGGTCCGCATCGAACGAGATGAGGTTCAGGCCGTCGGTGTGCTCGAAGCGGAGCACATCCTCCGTGAGCCTCAATTCCTGGCTCCCGTTGAAACCGCCCGTTTCACCGGTGCCCGTGGGCCTCGCATAGCCGTCGCTGCGTACCACTTGATCGTGGTCCACCACGTACTTCATATGGTCCATGCCGAGCGAGAAGCTCCACCGCTCGCGCCAGAACCAGCCGAGCCGGTAGTTGTATTGCGGTATCCAGATGGTGTTGGGCGAGAAGTAGGTGCCCGCATCGAAGTTGGTCGCCCGGTCGTGCGCCACCACATCACGCAACGTGAAGTCATGGTCGTCGCCCTCGAAGCGGATGTCGCTCTTGGTGTACCACGCCCGGTTGTAGCCCCAGTAAACGAACCAACGGCCCTTGTTGCCTGCGGCGTCCTTCGGGTGCTGCGCGGTAGTTCGCGTGCCCAGGAGCACGACCACCGCGATCATCAGAACGCGGGCTGAGCTCACCATGCGTTCAACGGCCGCAGGCGCATCATGCCGCCCACTTGGAACCGGACGCGGTCCAGTTCGGCTTTGTCGCTCGCGTGCGTCAACGCGGTGTCGATCATCTGGGCCACCTGCGCGCATTCCGTTTCTTTCAGACCGCGCGTGGTAACGGCCGGTGTGCCGATGCGGATACCACTGGTGACGAAAGGGCTTTGCGTATCGAAGGGCACCATGTTCTTGTTCACGGTGATGCCTGCCATGCCGAGCGCGGCCTCGGCGTCCTTGCCGGTGATGTCCTTGTTGCGCAGGTCGATGAGCATGCAGTGGTTGTCGGTACCTCCGCTCACGATGTTGTAGCCTTTGGCCACCAACGCTTCGGCGATGGCTTTCGCATTGGCGATCACTTGTTTGCCGTAGGTGACGAACCCCGGTTGCAGTGCCTCGGCGAACGCCACGGCCTTGGCACCGATCACATGCTCCAGCGGGCCGCCCTGCGTTCCGGGGAACACGCCGCTGTCCAGCAACGCGCTCATCTTCCGCACTTCACCCTTCGGGGTTTTCAGTCCCCATGGATTGTCGAAGTCGCGGCCCATCATGATGAGGCCACCGCGCGGACCGCGCAACGTTTTGTGGGTGGTGGTGGTAACGATGTGGCAGTGCGGCAGCGGATCGTTGAGCAGCTTGGCGGCGATGAGCCCGGCGGGATGGCTCACATCGGCCAGGAGCAGTGCGCCCACTTCATCGGCGATGGCCCTGAAGCGGGCGTAGTCCCAATCGCGGCTGTACGCACTGGCGCCGCAGATGATCAGTTTCGGTTTCTCCTTCCGTGCCGTCTCGGCCACCAGGTCCATGTCCACACGGCCGGTCTCCTTGCTCACCCCGTAGAACGTGGCGTGGTAGAGCTTGCCGCTGAAGTTCACCGGGCTGCCGTGCGTGAGGTGGCCGCCATGGCTGAGGTCGAACCCGAGGATCGTATCACCCGGCTTCAGGCACGCGAGCATCACGCTGGCGTTGGCTTGCGCGCCGCTGTGCGGTTGCACATTGGCCCAAGCAGCCCCGAAGAGCTTCTTCACCCGGTTGATGGCCAGGTTCTCCACTTCGTCCACCACTTCACAACCGCCGTAGTAGCGTTTGCCGGGCAAGCCCTCAGCGTATTTGTTGGTGAGCACGCTGCCCATGGCCGCCATCACCTGCGGGCTCACGAAATTCTCGCTGGCGATCAGCTCCAATCCGTTGGTTTGGCGGATGCGTTCGCGTTCGATCAGATCGAAGATGGCGGCATCGGCATGCTGCACCGGGGCTGCGGTGGTGGTTCCTTCCATGGGTGGCTTCCGGCAAGTGCGGAGATGGGCCGAAAGTAGGAGCGGAACGGTGGATCAGCCGGTCCTTGGCCTGCTGAGGCTGCTGCTGACGAGGAGGACCAGCAGGACCACGGGATATTGCACCATGTGAAGGAGCATCACCGCGATGCCCATGCCACCAGTGAAGAGGTAACCCAAGGCATGGAACAGCAAGGCCGCAAGCGCCACGGCGCCGATGATGAGCAAAATGGGCTTTGCGTAGCGGTGGTCTCCGTGGAGCAACCGGGCCAGGGCCAACGCCAAAAGCGCGTTCACCGCGATGTAGACCAATGACATGCACCACTTGAGCGCGGTGAGCGCCTGCAGGGACCAACCGGCCACGAACGATCGGAACGCCGAATGCGCATACGAGAACGGGGTGCCGCGCGATAGATGATCGATCTGGTAGTTGAGGTTGATGAAGAGGAACTCGCGGCGCTCGGCGAGCAGGACGGCAACAAGCAGCACCGCACCGATGAGCAGCCTCCGCTTCATGCTGCAGCGTTCAGAGCTGGCCCCCCGGCGCGGCGCACCCACCACCACCAGAGCAGCAACACCCACCCGTAGACCACGATGTAGAAGACATAGTCGTGATTGAACTCAAGCCATCCGTAGTCGTGTTTCACCACGAGAGCGAGCACCACCACGCGAAGCGTGTTGATCAGATGGATGCTCAGGATGCCGACCGGCAGGAACCATGCACGTTGCGACCAACGGCCCGGGTACGCGATGATGAAGATGCTGAACACGGCCATCACGGTAACACCGTTGCAGGGGTCACCGATCCACAGGTTGTGCCCCCCCTGCACGCCGATGGTGCGATAGTTCGGGTCGGGCTCCGGAAGCAATTGCTCCCCCAGCGCTTCGAGGGTGCCCCCGGCCAGCCACATGATGCCATCGATGACCGTGCGGTCCAGGGACGTGCGCGGATGCAACACCCAGTGATAGACCATCAACCAACCTGCGAAGAGCAGGACCCCGGTGACCAGGAACCGGAGCAGAGGGTCTTCCTTGAACGGAAGACGGGCCATCAGGCCGTGACCTTACGGGCGCGACGGGCTTTCAGCGCCATGCGGCCACCCAACAGCGCACCGGCCGCGGCCAGCAACGAAACACCACCGTCGATAGGGATGCAAGGTGGAGGCCAACAGGGCGGCGGACCACCCACAGGCGGCCCGCCTTGGGCCAACAAACCACCCAATACAGGCACAACGGCGAGGAGGAGGAGGAGTACGGTGCGTGCGTAGGGTCGCATTACGGGGGCCAGCAGGGTCAGGTTCCGAGGCGCCAAATGTAGAAGAATTGACATGGTGCGTCCTATCGTTCACCAAGAGGTTATCACCACGTTTCGACAATGCAGTGCTGGGAACCGGCGAAGTGGGGATGCCGGACCTCACCAAGGCGGGGTGCCCGGCTATATTCGCCGCCTCTTTTCCAGAAACGGTCCTGATCTCACGGACCAGTACCTGCACTCTGAATGGCCACAGCGAAGGCTCCCGGCAAGGGAGGCGTGATCGATGTCAACGATCTGCGCTTTTTCGCCCGTATCGTCTCGAAGAACTGGTACCTGGTGGTGCTGGCCGTGGGCCTCTCGGCCGCGCTGAGCTACCTCTACGCGTACAAGCTTCCGGAAGTGCACGGGGCCAGCACCCAGATCCTGCTCAAGGACCGGGACGTGTTCAACTACCAGAGCCAGATCTACCAGAACATCGGTTACTACGCCGCCTACGGCGACATCGTGAACCAGAAGCGCGTGCTCACCAGCTACGACATGATCAATGAGACGCTGGACAAGCTCGATTTCGATGTGAGCTATTACATCCTGGGCCGTCTCAAAGCCACCGAGGCCTATCACGACCTGCCCTTCGAGGTGAAAGCCAGGGTGCAGAACAAGGCACTGTTCGAAAAGCCCATCGACCTGAAGGTGGTGGATGCGGACACGTACACCATCACCTACGATGTCGGGAAGGAAGGCGCCGTGAGCCATACCCTGCCGTTCGACAAGGAGGTGGCCGCTGGCAACGACATGCTCATCAATGTGCGCCGGGTGAAACAGATCACCCGCGGCGACATTGCATCGCTTGCCGATGGCGACTACCAGTTCGTGCTGCACAGCCGGCCTTGGCTGGTGAACAAGTACAAGAACAACATGGCCATCGAGAACCTCGAGTACACCAGCATCCTGGAGATCAGGGTGGAAGATGAGGTGGCAGAGCGCGCGAAGTTGTTCCTGGACAGCCTGAGCAAGGTCTATATCGATTACACGCTCCAGAGCGAGTTCGAGATCAACGGGAACACCATGGGCTACATCGACAAGCAGCTCGATGAGGTGACCGTGATCCTGAACAAGTTCGAGGACGACCTCCAGGCGTACAAGGAAAACAAGAACATCCTGGACCTGGGCCGGGAGCAGGAACGCTACTTCGATCAGCTCGTCAACTTCGACAATTCCCGCCGACAGTACGAATTGATGATCGAGAGCCTGGACAACCTGGAAGACTACGTGCTCAACATAGGCGACGAGGAACTCCTGCCGCCCAATTTCTACCTTCTCCAAGGTGACGAGTTCCTCAACGTGGCGGTGAGCGAGCTCTATTCCATGCAGATGAGCCGCAACCGTATGCTGCAGGATGCAACAGATGAGAACCAGGCCATCAAGAAGCTCGATGAAACGATCGGGCTGCACCGGCAGAACCTGCTCACCTACATCACCAATTCCAGGATCGCGATCAAGCAGAAGATCGGCGATGTGACCATCCAGATCTCCGACTACGAGGGCATGATCCGCCAGGTGCCGCAGCGGCAGCGCGATATGCTCAACATCGACCGCAAGGTGCAGGTGAACGAGAAGCTCTACCTCTTCCTGTTGGAGAAGCGCGCGAACACGGTGATCGCCCGTGCCGGTATCATTCCGCAGACCAAGGTGATCGAGAAGGCCCGTGGCCTCGGGATCGTGCGGCCGGACAAGCTCAGCATCCTTTATTCGTTCATCGTTGGCGGCCTGATCCTATCGCTCATCGTGGTCTTCATCCGTGTGATGTTCTACGACCGCATCGAGAACGCCGACCAGCTCCGGTCCATGACCCCGGTACCGGTCTTCGGCGAGATCATCGCCAGCGAAAAGGCCGAGGAGAACTACGTGGTGGTGGACAGCGATCCGAAGGCGGCCATCACGGAGAGCTTCCGCACGGTGCGCACCAACTTGGAGTACCTGCCGCAAACCCCTGCGGGCAAGGTGGTGATGGTGACAAGCTACCGGCCCAACGAGGGGAAAACCTTTTGCAGTGTGAACCTGAGCGCCATCCTGGCCAAGGCCGGCAAGAAGGTGCTGCTCCTCGAGCTCGATCTGCACAAACCGAAGGTAGCGTCGGGTCTGGGCATGAGCAGCCCCATCGGCATCAGTAACCTGATGGTGGGAAAGGCGGCCATCCCGGACGTGATCATGCCCACGCACATCGAGAACTTCCACGTGATCCTGAGCGGTCCTACGCCGCCCAACGCCAGCGAACTGGTTTTGAGCAAGCACATGGCCGAGCTCTTCGAGTACGGCAGGCAGCACTACGATTACGTGATGATCGACACACCGCCCGTCGGCCTCATCAGCGATGCGCTGGTGATGATGAAACTCGCCGATGCCACGCTCTTCGTCGTGAACACGCGTTTCGCGAACAAGGACCACCTGAAGAGCGCCCTTGAAGTGCACCTGGCCAATCCGGTGCACAACTTCGGCTTCATCCTGAACGGGGTGAGAATGAAGAAGAGCAAGTACTACTACAACACGAACTACGGCTACGGCTACCGCTACGCCTACGGCTATGGTTACGGTAGTGGTTACGGTTACGGATACGGCTATGGCCGCAAGCGCCGAGGCAAGAAAGAGGGCGACGAGAAGGACAACAAGAAGCCCGATACGCGCGCCTGAGCGCGGTCCTTGTGAACGATGTCGAGCACTGCCGCTGAGCGCGAAACACTGATCGGTCCGGACGGTCCTTGGTGGAAGTTGGACCTGGCCGCGCTCTGGCACTACCGCGATCTGGTGGCGCTGCTCGTGCGGCGGGACATCACAGCCGTTTACAAGCAGACCGTGCTCGGCCCGCTCTGGCATGTGATCCAGCCGCTGCTGACGAGCTTCATGTTCGCGCTCATCTTCGGCAGAGCGGCTGGTTTCGCGCCCAAGGAGATCCCCGGCATGCTGTTCTACCTGAGCGGTCTCGTGCCCTGGTTCTTCTTCGCGAACGTGGTGAACAAAACCAGCAAGACGTTCACGGCCAACGCTGCGTTGATGGGCAAGGTGTACTTCCCGAGACTGGCCGTGCCGCTCAGCGTCGCCATCAGTAACCTGGTGAGCTTCGGCATCCAGTTCCTGGCCTTTCTGGTGCTGCTGGTGGTGTACCACTTCCTGCACGTCGATGGTTTCTCATGGGCGCCTTCACCCGCATTGCTCTTGCTGCCATTGCTCGTGGTGCTCATGGGCCTGCTCGGCCTGGGCGCAGGTGTGCTTATCAGCGCGCTCACCACCAAGTACCGCGATCTGAGCTTCCTCGTCGGCTTCGGGGTGCAGTTGCTGATGTACGCGAGCCCGGTCATTTTCCCGCTCTCGCGCCTGGAGCAGTTCCCCGTCCTGCTGAAGCTCTTCAACCTGAACCCGATGACCAGCGTGATCGAAAGCACGCGTGCGGTGTTCTTCGGTCAACCCATCCCCTGGGAAGGCCTGGGTTACACATCGCTGTTCGCCGTCGTTCTGCTTTTGCTCGGTACGGCCGTGTTCAACAAGGTCGAGCGCTCCTTCGCCGATATCGTATGAAGCAGGGCGTGGCCATCAGCGTGCACGATGTGCACAAGCAGTACCGCTTGGGCGTGTTCGGTGGCACCACGCTGGCCGAGGACATCAAAGCGTGGTGGGCCAAGGTGCAGGGCAAACCCGACCCGCGTATCCCCATCGGTCAGGAGCACATGGCACAACGCGCCGGTGAGTACTTCCTCGCGTTGCGCGGTCTTTCGTTCGACATCAAGCAGGGCGAAGTGGTGGGTGTGATCGGGCGCAACGGCGCTGGCAAGAGCACGTTGCTGAAACTCATGTCGCGCATCACATCGCCCACGCGCGGTGCCATCCGCATCCGTGGTCGTGTGAGCAGCCTGCTCGAGGTGGGGACAGGGTTCAATCCTGAACTGACCGGACGCGAGAACATCTTCCTCAATGGTGCCATCCTCGGTCTGCGCAAGCACGAGATCGAAGCGAAGCTCGAGGACATCATCGCCTTCAGCGGCATCAAGCACCACATCGACAGCCCGGTGAAACGCTACAGCAGCGGCATGCGCGTGCGGTTGGGTTTCGCCGTGGCCGCGCACCTGGAACCCGAGGTCCTGATCATCGATGAAGTGCTGGCCGTGGGCGATGCGGAATTCCAACGCAAGTGCTTGGGGAAAATGAAGGACGTGGCCAGCAGCGGACGGACCATCCTGTTCGTGAGCCACAACATGACATCGATACGCAGCCTGTGCACGCGCGTGATCTGGCTGCAGGACGGCAAAGTGGCCATGGACGGCCCGGCCGAAGAAGTGGTGACCGCGTATTTGCGCACCTATGCGAGCAACAATGACTCCGTGGAATGGAGCGAAGCGGATGCCCCGGGCAACGAGCATGTACGCTTGCGTGATGTGGCTGTGGAAGACCACGGATCGGAGAGCCTGCTCACATGGCGGTCACCGTTCACCATCCGCATCGGGTTCGACAACAAGGACATAGCTGACGGCACGCTCAACGTCGGCATCCTGCTGTTCAACGGCGACGACGTGCTGCTGTTCTCTTCATCGCTCATGGAACGTGCGGCGGTGAGCACCGGTTTGGGCCGTAACGTGGCGCGCTGCACGGTGCCCGCTGAATTCCTCAACGTGGGGGATTACCGCGTGACGGTGATGTTCTACCACAACGGCAAACGGCTCTTCCGGAAGGACGATACGGTGGCCTTCGCGGTGCACGACACCGAACGCGAGGGCGCATGGCACGGTCGCCGCAAAGGCGTTGTGATCCCGGCATTGGAATGGCGGCTGGAGGCGTGATCGCGGGCATCGGCCGGTTGTTGCAGCCTTGGCGGCCGAAGCTGTTGCCGAGCATTGTGGTGGTGGGTGCACAGAAAGCGGGCACATCGGCACTGTTCACCATGCTCGCATCGCACCCCAAGGTGGTGCCGCCGCGGATCAAGGAGTTGGACTTCTTCGGGAACGACGAGCACTATGCAAAGGGCATTGCATGGTACAAGCGCCTGTTGCCCGCCAAGCCCTGGCAAGGCGAGGGATTCGTTACGCTCGATGCCACCCCGGGCTATTTGCCGCACCCGTTGGCGGCCCAGCGCATCAGGAACGACCTGGGCGATGTACTGATCGCCATGGTCCTGCGGGATCCGGTGAAGCGTGCCCACAGCGACTGGAACATGTTCCACCAGTTCAAGGGCCACGCCAAGTACGCGCACCTGTACGACCCGCGCTCGTTCGAGCAAGCAGTGGAGGAGGAACTGGCTGCTTCGGCGCCAAGCACGCACTATGTGGATCGCGGCCACTACGCCGCGCAGGTGCGCCGGTACTTCGAGGTCTTCGGTCGCGAACGCGTACTCGTGTTCGGCTACCCGCAGTTCAAGCGCGACGCAGCCAGCATTTATGTCGCCATTGAGCGCGCCGCAGGGCTCCCGGCGCGCACCGCCACGCAAGCTCCCAAACGCACCAAGGCCAACGTCCGCAGCTACGAAGCGCCGCTCTCCGACAGCATGCGCCAGCGCCTTGTCGAGCACTATGGTCCGCACACCACGGAACTACGAACACTGCTCGGATATGCGCTCGATCTCGACGAACAGTAGCACGCACCAGCACCCAGGCTGCCCGCGATAGTCCTAAGTTTGACGACCAACCCGACCACGATGACCAACGCTCTTCAGGCCGAAACGGGCATCACCCCGAAGCGTGCCGCCAAGTGGCCCGAGCCCATCTTCGTCACCAAGGCCTTCCTGCCTCCGCTGGAGGAATACAACGCCTTGATGAAGCAAGTTTGGGACAATGGCTGGGTGACCAACCACGGCCCCATGGTGCGCGAGTTCGAGAAGACGCTCGTGGAGCGGTTTGGCCTGCAGCATTCCGTCTATATGGTCAACGGCACCATCGCGCTCAACATGGCCATCCGTGCGTTGGAACTGAAGGGCGAGATCATCACCACGGCGTTCACGCATCCTGTCACCACCAGCAGCATCCAATGGGAGAACTGCGAACCGGTGTTCGTTGATGTGGAGGAAGGGGGATTCAACATCGACGCCAAGCGCATCGAAGAGCGCATCACATCGCGGACGAGTGCCATCATGGCCACCCACGTGTACGGTCTTCCGTGCGATGTGGACGCCATCGACGCCATCGCCAAGCGCCACGGTCTGAAGGTGATCTATGACGGTGCCCATGCCTTCGGTACCACGGTGAACGGGCGCAGCATCCTGCACGCCGGCGACGTGAGCACCACCAGCTACCATGCGACCAAGGTCTTCCATACGGTGGAGGGTGGCAGCATGCACGCCGCCGATTTCGCCGTGCACGAGCGGATCCGCCTGATGCGGACCATGGGGCAGGTGGATGAGAATTTCCTGACGCCCGGCCTCAACGCCAAGACCAGTGAGATGCACGCGGCCATGGGCATAGCCAACCTGCCTTACTACGACGCCATCCTGGCCAACCGCAAGCACCAATGGCGGCGGTACCATTCGGCGCTTGAACCCCTCCCGGTGATGTTGGCCGCCATACCCGGGAGCAACGTGGAGTACAACCACAGCTACTTCCCGATCGTGTTCCGTGATGAGGAACAGTTGATGCGCGTGCGCACCGACTTGAACACTGCGAACGTCTTTCCGCGCCGCTACTTCCGCCCCGCCACGACACTCCTGCCGTATGTGGACCGTGCAGGCGAATGCCCTGTGGCAGAACGCCTGAGCGCAAGTGTGCTCTGCCTGCCACTGTTTCATGACCTGAGCGACGAGGCCATCGACCACGTTGTGGCCAACATCGCCGATTCGCTGGCGAAGGGTTGACCTTGGTCGTCCTTTTGGGGCTGGACAGGTCAGGCAACACCGCACACCGGGTTGTTCATATCCCCGATCCAGCTACATTCGCGCCCCATTCTACCAACCAGTCACTATGACCAACCGGTACGAGACCATCTTCATTTTAACTCCCGTTTTGTCTGAGGACCAGACAAAGGAGGTGGTCAAGAAGTTCAAAGACCTTGTGAAAAAAGGCAGTGGTAAGGTCCACCACGAGGAGAGCTGGGGGATGCGCAAGCTCGCGTATCCCATCCAGAAGAAGTCCACGGGCTTCTACCACCTGTTCGAGTTCGAAGGCCAGTCGAGCTTCATCGACAAGCTGGAGACCGAGTACCGCCGCGATGAGCGCGTGATCCGCTTCCTGACCGTGAAGATGGACCAGCACCACGTGGCCTTCGCAGAGCGCCGACGCAACAAGGCCAAGAGCGAGCAGCCCGCAGGGGAGGCCGCTGAGAAGCCCGCCCGTGCGCCCCGCAAGAAGAAAGAGGAAACCGAGACCAACGCCTGAGCACCATGAGCGACAACAGCGAGATCCGTTATCTCACCCCCATCGCCATCGAGACCAAGAAGGCGAAGTACTGCCGCTTCAAGAAGCTCGGCATCAAGTACATCGATTACAAGGACAGCGACTTCCTGCTCCGTTTCGTGAACGAGCAGGGCAAACTGCTGCCCCGCCGCATCACCGGCACCAGCCTGAAGTACCAGCGCAAAGTGGGCCAGGCCGTGAAGCGTGCCCGCCACTTGGGCCTGATGCCGTACGTTGCAGACATGATGAAGTAACCCGCAACACGACCGACCCATGGAAGTCATCCTGAAGAAAGACGTGGAGCACTTGGGCTACGCCAACGACGTGGTGAAAGTGCGCGACGGGTATGCCCGCAATTTCCTGTTGCCCCGCGGCCTGGCCGTGAGCGCAACGGAGAGCGAGAAGAAGCAGCTGGCCGAAACGATGAAGCAGCGTGCCCACAAGGAAGCCAAGATCAAGGCGGAAGCCGAGAAGATGGCCGACGGGCTCGCAGCCAAGACCCTGAAGATCGGCGCCAAGGCCGGCGAGAAGGGCAAGATCTTCGGCAGCGTGAACACCATCCAGATCGCTGACGCCATCCGCGCGCTCGGCTTCGAGGTGGACCGCAAGAGCATCAAGCTCAAGGGCGATATGATCAAGACCCTCGGCAAGTACGAGGCTGAGGTCGCCTTCCACCGCGAGGTGGTGCGCACCATCCCCTTCGAGGTGGTGGAGGAGTGATCGCAGAACGCAATTACTTGGAAGGGCTGCCACGAGGCGGCCCTTCTTCGTTGGCGTGTTTCCTCACATGAGGATGTTGTTCACCGGTGCCAGCGGTTTGGGCACATCCTTCTCGCCGAGCATCTCGCGCAGGTCGATCTCGATGGTGCGTGTGATGGCCGTGATGGGCACGTCGTTGGCACCGCCCTCGAAGGGATTCTCACTGGCTTCGCCGATCTTCTCCATCATGTTGAAGACCCAGGCCACCAGCGCACTGAACGGGATGGTGAGCCACACGAACCCATCGCCCACTTTGGCGAATTCGTTCAGCATACCGAAGGGTACCAGATTGGTGAAGAGCCTGGTGAACATGAGGTTGAGCGTGCCGTACTGCTTGGGGTAGGGGAAGTTCTTGATGCGTTCGCACTTGCCCTGCTGCGTGTAGAGGTCAACGAGGAGCTTCTCCAGTTCCATGTGGCGGAAGTCCTCGATCAGGCCGCGGTCCAGGAGTTCACGCAGATCGCGTGATTGCTCGGCAATGAGCTGGGTGGCCCGGTTGCTTTTGGCGAGGACCCTCGCTTGCTCATCTGCTGTGATCAGCCCGCTGAGCGCATCCTCCAGTTTGTTCTCCACTTCGTCGATGGTGTACCACTTGCGGTATTCGCGGTTGTACGATTTGACCAAATGCTCCCAAACCCGGGGTTGCCGAAGCTGGAAGCGCAACGCATGCAACCAGGCCAGGTGCCGATGGATGAGCCGCGTGTGGATGCGCTGCAGTTCCGCCTCGCTTACCGACGCTCCCGCGTGCTTGGCGGTAATGAAGTCCACTACCATGATACCCCAGCTCCTGCTGGTGTTGACAATGGCACCGTAGATCTGGCGGGCCTCCCACAAACGATCATAGCAGGCATTGTTCTTGAAGCCGGTGAGAAAGGCCACCGCAGTGCCCACCAAGGCGATGGGTACCCACGGCAGGGTGAGCCACTTCAGGCCGGCCACTTCGTACAGCACCGTGGGTACGATGGCCAGGAGGAGGAACCAGTAGATGTCGCGGCGTGTCCAATACAGGACTTCGCGTGTCGTGAACCGTCGTCCGGCGTGCATGTGCTCTGTTGATCCCGTTGGTAGGCAACGAACATAGGAGGCGTTCCGATCAGTCCATGCACCTTCGCGCCGTGCCCGCTCGCATCATCCGTATCGCACTCGACCAACTGAGCATTCCGCTCAAGGCGCCCTTCATCACTTCGTTGGGTTCGCTCCACAAGGTGGAAAGCGTGGTCGTGATCATTGACACCGAGGACGGCTTGGTCGGTCAAGGCGAGTGCAATCCGTTTTGGGCCATCAATGGTGAGACGGTCGGAACCTGCGTTGCTGTTGGCGCTCATTTGGCCCAGGCCATGTTGCGCCGTGATGCGCTGGACATTGATGGGGCTCATGCCGTCATGGACCGCCTCATCTTCGGCAACAACAGCATCAAGAGCGCGTTCGACATTGCCTTGCACGATATCGCAGCACAGCACGCTGGCAAGCCCTTGGCCGACTTCCTTGGTGGTGACCGAAGGTTACAACTCGTGACGGACTATACGGTGAGCATCGGAAGCCCTGAACGGATGGCGCAGGATGCGCGGGCGATCGTCGATGCGGGCTTCACGGTGGTCAAAGTGAAGGTCGGTGGTGATCCGAACGAAGACATCCAGCGCATCCTGGCAATTCGAAGTGCCATCGGCGAACGCATCCCGTTGCGCATCGATGCCAATCAAGGCTGGTCGACGGAGCAAGCGATCCTCGTGTTGAACGCTTTGCGCGATGCGGGCATCCAGCATTGTGAAGAGCCCATCCCGCGGTGGCAGTTCATGGAGCTGCGCGGCGTGAAAGAGGCATCGCCGATCCCCATCATGGCCGATGAAAGCTGCTGCGATCACCGCGACGCCGAGCGGCTCATCGCATTGGGCGCATGCCAGCGGTTCAACATCAAACTGGGCAAGAGCGGTGGACTGCACAAAGCACGCAAGATCATCGCGTTGGCCGAGGCCGCCGGTATGTCCGTGCAGGTGGGCGGATTCCTGGAATCGAGGTTGGCATGGAGCGCCGCCGCTGCATTGGCAACGACCAGTTCATGCGTGCAGTATTGCGATATGGATACGCCACTGATGTTCACCGAGGACCCGGTGGAGGGCGGCATCACATACGGAAGTGCGGGAACCATCACGATCCCCGAAGGCCCCGGACTTGGGGCGCGCATCAAGGGGTCATACCCGTTGGATGCGTTTCATGTGGTTTCAACATGAGCACCACTGACCGCACCACGCTATTGCGTTTCCTGAGCCGCTTGGGCCAGGCAGAGCTTGCGGCGGGCAATGCCGTGGCGCTGATCGAACGGGACCTCGGCCAGATCGCGCACCGCAACGGCGTGCACGACCTCACGGCCTCGGTGCTGCCCACGGTGATGTTCCTGCAATTGGAGGACGGCACGGAGCATCGCCTGCAGCTCACCTTGGGGCCTTATCGCTCCGGTGGCCTGCGCTTCGATCAGATCGAAGGCGTGCTGACGGTGGCGCGCGATGCCCGCAGCGGGAGGATCACGCCATCCGAAGGTCTTCGTCGCTTGGATGCCATTTGGAAGATGAAGCACCGCTACCGCGATGTGGGCTTCGTGTTCGGTTACCTGATCACCACCATCGGCGTTGGCCTCATGATCAGGCCCACATGGCAGGCGTTGAGCGCTGTGAGCGTGCTCGGACTGGTCTGTGCCCTGCTGCTGGTCATGGTGCGTCGCCAACCGTCGTGGAGCGCGGTGATGCCGGTTGTTGCGGCCTTCGTGCTTTCGTCAGCCGTGGCACTTGCGTACCGGATGGGTTTCGAGCAGCCGGTCATGGATCTCCTCATACCGCCGCTCATCGTGTTCCTGCCCGGTAGCATGCTTACGGTGGCCATCGTTGAACTTGCGTTCGCCAACGTGGTGAGCGGTGCCACGCGCTTGGTGGCCGGGTTCGCGCAGTTGATCCTGCTGGCCTTTGGCATCCTTGGCGGCTTCCATGCCTTTGGCGGCTTACCCACGGTGACCCATTTGCCGGTGGATGAACGCCTCGCCTTGTGGATGCCTTGGCTAGGCGTGCTCCTGTTCGCCGTGGGGCTGCACCTCTACAAGAGCAGCCGGGCCCGTTCGCTCGTGTGGATGATCGCCACCATGCTGATGGCCTACCTGGGCCAAACGCTCAGCGATCTGGTGCTCGACGGCGCATCGACGGCGTTCTTCGGTGCCGTGCTCATGACGGTGAGCGCATTGACGATCGAATACCGCTTCAATGGACCGCCCGCATTGATCACCTTCCTGCCCGCTTTCTGGCTTCTGGCGCCCGGCTCGCTCGGTTTGGAAAGCGTGACCAGTATCACCACAACCGGCACGGGCACGGCGATGAACATCCTCCAGTTCCTTTTCACCCTAACGGCCATTGCCACTGGATGCCTCATCGGTGCGTTCATCTACAGCGGCGTGTTCCATTTCCGCCGGGTGCGCTGGTTCGGGCGCGAGCATATGCCCGCTTCCACAACGGAACCCGCACCGGACAATTTCCCCGAACGGCTCGATTGATCAATGCTGAACGCCGAACCCCCGCCGCGCCTTCCAAAGGAGCGTGAGCAGACCCGCCATTACTAGGCAGTCGACGGTCACCGCCACCGTCACGAGCTGTTTGTGGTTCACCGGATCGACGCGGCTGGCCCACAGCACCCCGAGCACCGTTGCGCTGATCAGCGCGGCTGACCAGAACAGGCGCTTGCGAGCGCTGTTTCCTGAACGCAGTGCAGTGGTCATGGGGACGACGCCGAAGCTACTTGCGGATCGATCCCTTGTTGCTATTGGACGCCGGAAGTCGCATCCGGATCGACGGGCAGCCGTCTGTGGATAGACGCAGCGGCAGGTGGGTTTTCGCGATGCACGCTGAGGCTACCTTCGCGGCCGCCTGCAGGCAGGCGAGCAAAACCCATCCGCATCCGTAAATGAGCCAGATCTTCGACCTCGACATGATCAAGGCGGTCTACAGCCGCTTCCCTTCGCGTATTGCCGCTGCCCGCAAGGCCGTAGGCAAGCCGCTTACGCTTACCGAGAAGATCCTCTATGCCCACCTCTGGGACGGTGAGGCGAAGCAAGCGTTCGGCCGCGGGAAGGACTATGTCGATTTCGCGCCGGACCGGGTGACCATGCAGGACGCCACCGCGCAGATGGCCCTGTTGCAGTTCAGCACCACTGGTCGCCCCAAGGTTGCCGTGCCCAGCACCGTGCACTGCGATCACTTGATCCAAGCGCGGGTGGGAGCGAAGCAGGACCTGCAGGAGGCGCTCAACAAGAGCAACGAGGTCTTCAACTTCCTGGAGAGCATCAGCAACAAGTACGGCATCGGCTTCTGGAAACCCGGCGCGGGCATCATCCACCAGGTGATGCTGGAGAACTACGCCTTCCCCGGCGGCATGATGATCGGTACCGACAGCCACACGGTGAACGCCGGCGGTCTCGGCATGGTGGCCATCGGCGTGGGCGGTGCGGATGCGTGCGACGTGATGAGCGGCCTTCCGTGGGAGCTCAAGTTCCCCAAGCTCATCGGCGTGAAGCTCACAGGCAAGCTGAACGGTTGGACCGCACCGAAGGACGTGATCCTGAAAGTCGCCGGCATCCTCACGGTGAAGGGCGGAACCGGTGCGATCGTGGAGTACTTCGGGGAAGGCGCCGTGAGCATGAGCTGTACCGGCAAAGGCACCATCGCCAACATGGGCGCTGAGATCGGTGCCACAACCAGCACTTTCGGGTACGATGACAGCATGCGCCGCTACCTGAAGGCCACCGGCCGCACAGAAGTGGCCGCTCTCGCCGATGGCATCGCTGGCGACCTCACCGGTGATCCCGAGGTGTACGCCGACCCGGCCAAGTACTTCGACCAGGTGATCGAGATCGACCTGAGCACGCTGAGCCCGCACCTGAACGGTCCCTTCACGCCCGACCTGGCCACGCCGGTGAGCGAGATGAAGGCGAAGGCCGCCAAGAACGACTGGCCGGTGGACATCGAGTGGGCGCTGATCGGTTCCTGCACCAACAGCAGCTACGAGGACATCAGCCGCGCCGCCAGCATCGTGGCCGACGCGGTGAGCAAAGGCGTGAAGCCGAAGTCGCACTTGGGCATCAACCCCGGCTCCGAACAGGTACGCTCCACTATCGAGCGCGATGGGTTCATCGAGACCTTCGAGAAAAGCGGCGCCACCATCTTCACCAATGCCTGTGGTCCTTGCATCGGCCAGTGGGCGCGCGAGGGTGCCGACAAACAGGAGAAGAATTCCATCGTCCACTCCTTCAACCGGAACTTCGCGAAGCGCGCGGACGGCAATCCCAACACGCATGCCTTCGTGGCCTCGCCGGAAATGGTGGCAGCCATCGCCCTCAGCGGCAAGCTCACCTTCGATCCGGTGCGCGATACGCTCACCAACGACAAGGGTGAGCAAGTGAAGCTGGCCGAACCCACCGGCTGGGAATTGCCCCCGAAAGGCTTCGCAGTGGAAGATGCCGGCTACCAGGCACCAGCGGCCGATGGCAGCAAAGTGAACGTGGTGGTGAAGCCCGACAGTCAGCGATTGCAACTGCTCGAACCCTTCCCCGCATGGAACGGGAAGAACATCAGCGATGCGGTGCTGCTGATCAAGGCCAAAGGCAAGTGCACCACGGACCACATCAGCATGGCCGGTACCTGGCTGCGCTACCGCGGACATCTCGACAACATCAGCAACAACACGCTGATCGGGGCCACGAACGCCTTCAACGGCGAGGCCGACAAGGTGAAGAACCAGCTCACCGGCGAATACGGTCCGGTGCCGGCGACGCAGCGCGCTTACAAAGCCGCAGGCATCACGAGCATCGTAGTGGGCGATCAGAACTATGGCGAAGGTTCAAGCCGCGAGCACGCCGCCATGCAGCCGCGGCACCTAGGTGTGGCCGCCGTGCTGGTGAAGAGCTTCGCACGGATCCACGAGACCAACCTGAAGAAGCAGGGCATGCTCGCCCTCACCTTCAGCAACGAAGCCGACTACGACAAGATCCAGGAGGACGACCGCATCGACTTCACGGACCTCACTTCGTTCGCGCCCGGCAAGCCGCTGACGCTCGTGCTGAAGCACAAGGACGGCTCGAAGGACAGCATCCTGGTGAACCACACGTACAACGATCAACAGATCGAGTGGTTCAAGGCCGGCGGTGCGCTCAACATCATCCGCGCGCAGCAGAAGGGCTGATCACTCTTCTTCGGGTGGCGCTGGTAGCCGTTTCAAGCTGAAGCGATAACCTACCGTGGCGGTCAAGGTGTTCACGAACACGATGTGCCTTGTGCTGGAAAACAGGCTGTTGGCGGCGGTGAACATGATCTCACCGAAGACGCCGCCCCAAGGACCGTTGATCTCGGCTCCACCAGTGAGCCGCACCAAGGCTTGGTCATAGCCCCGGTCCTTCGCGGACACTGCGTTGATGCCCAATGCGTCGGTCAGCGTGCGTTCATCGCGTAGCCATGCGTGGCGCCAACCGGCACCTACCATCAGATAGCCGCCCCGGAAATAACCGTTCGGGCAGAACGTGCAGCCGTAGGGCACCTTCACATCCACTGCGGCGTCGAACCTGTTGAGCACGTAACGATGAACCTCCATCACCTCGTTGGGCGGTTCACCGGGTATCGAATAGTTCGACGCTGTGGACCACGTGCTTGGCCAATGGAACGCCGTTGAGCCGCGGAGCACGAACCATGTGGTGTCCTTCACCCGGCCTTCCACGAGCAGACCGCCCATGGTGCCACCGCGCCCCCATGTATGGTCGGTGCCCGCGGAAACGAAGGCACCACCGGACCACTGGGCCGAGAGTGTTGGACCCAGGCCAACAAGCGTGATGATCGTAGCTGCAAAGCGGTGTTCAACGGCTCGGCCCATGGTCTTTCTTGTTGTGAAGTATGGTATGCACGAAACCGAAACGCAAGCCGTATTCCTGGAACCACACCAGTGGGGTGCCTTCCGGATCATCGGGCAGGTAGGTGAACGGATCGCAGATGAGGCCGAGGAACACTTGGGATGGTCGCCAACCGTAGCGCAATTCCAGTCCGGCCCGGTGCGCCCATCGGTCGCGCAATGAACGGCCCGACCGCACGATCGGTGCACCGGTCACAGCATCGCTGGTCCGTGTCTCGAAATCGTAGCGTTCGTGCCGATAGCCGATCCCGGCACACCCCCACAGCTGCAATCCGGAAGCACCGATCGTGCCGAAGCGGAAAAGCGGTTCCAGGTCTACCGCCACGCTCCAGTACCGGTCGTAGGTATTAGGAATCAGCCCCGCTGGCGAAGCTCACCGGTTGCGGATCCCCGTTGAACGCCCCTTCGTGGCGACCTTGGACCGGCAGGTGCGCGAACAGTGCAGCGCGGATCGCCAAGCGTTCATTGCGGAACGCGTGCTCAGCGCAAGCGCCCAGGCCCACGTTCGACCGGAACCAATGGTCGTTGCGGCTGTAGCCTACCAACGCACCGATGCCGGTCTGCGCACCGGAGGTGGTCGCGAAGGGGAGGAGGAACAGGAGCGTTCGCGGTCGCAAGTCAGGCGTTCGTGTGAACGGCCTAACAACGTGCTGGAGCGCTCAGTATTGCCGTGCGTAAGGGCTCAACGACGGCGCTTGGTCTCCCAGCCGAAGTAATACGTGGCGCCGAACTGCAGCCCCATGTTGATCGTTCGGCCGGAGGGCTTGGTCAGCGAATTGACGAACAACGTATACGTATTGTACTGGTCCATCATGCCCATGAAACCGCGCAGCCCTAGGCCGAAGCCCCCTTTGGAGATCCAGCCTGCCCCGAAGGTGAAGCCGACGTCCAGAGGGATGTACTGCGATTCCTCGATGTCCACATAGTTGTACAGTTCATCGGTGTCATAGCGGCTGTCGTCCGTGGAGAACTTGGTGGCCGCTGCAATGGAGGTGTAGATCCCGGCTTCACCGTAAACACCCATGTTCAAACGGTAACGGAACAGGATCGGCCAGTCGATGCACATCCGCGTCACCGTTTCCTTGTGATCGTACTTCTTGTTCACCGTGTCGCTCCCCAGCGTGTAGTAGTCCTCGTACACGTAGGTGCCGCCTTTCATGCTGAAGAGCAGGTCCGTTACAAGGCTTGCGTTGCCATGGCGGCCGAAACCGAGGCTGATGGTCGGGCCGACGTGGGCGCCCGCCTTGTACTTCGGCGTCCTAACGAAGCCCTCATTGATCTCCAGCCACGACCGGTCGGTGGTGGGCATAGTGGTCAGATTAAGGCCGGCCTTCACGCCGAATTTGAAGCCCCGTTGCGCGTTCATCGCGCCGGGCAGCAACAGGGCCACTAGGGCCAGCATCTTCATCACCTTGCTCATGGTCACTAGGTTGGTGGGCTAATGTAGACGCCTGCCCCCAACCCCGTGTTGCCTTTCGGGCACGCGGCTTGCAAACGGCGCCCGCCTGCATCGCTATTTTGGCCGCGGGCTTCACCCCCGAACGCAACGCATGAACTTCACTCCCCGCTCGTTCCTCTTGGCCTCGGCCTTTGCTTCCGGCTCAGTGCTCCTCGCCCAGGAAACCCCTAACCCCGACTCGTTGAACCTGGTGCCCAACGGCAGTTTCGAGGAGGTGGAAGGCAAGCTCAAGCGATTGGGCAGCATCGAAATGGCCAAGGGTTGGAAGAGCCCCACAGCGGCAAAAGCTGATCTCCTGAGCGAGACGGTCGCCAACTCCCCGATCAGCGCACCGCGCAGCCAGTTCGGCGACCAGAGCGCCCTGAAGGGCACCAACTACGCCGGCCTCCGTTGGTGGAGCTACCAGAACAAAGCTCCGCGCACGTACCTGCAAGCCAAACTGAAAAAGGTGCTGAAGAAGGGCCAGAAATACTGCGTGCGCTACTACGTGAGCCTGAGCGACCTGAGCAAGTACAGCAGCAACGAGCTGGGCGTTTTCATGAGCAAGATGCTGGTGAACAAGGACGACAACATGTCCCTCACCTACAATGCCCAGGTGCCCAACCTGCGCACCGAGATCTACGGCGATCAGTTCGGCTGGAAGGGTGTATGCGGTGTGTACGAGGCTCAGGGCGATGAGCAGTACATGATCATCGGGAACTTCGCGTCCAATGAAAAGACCGTTACCGGCAAAGCAAAGCGCCCCAAGGGCGAAACCCGCCAGCAAACGCTCGACGCCTACTACTTCATCGACGACATCAACGTTTGGCCGATCAAGCTGATGAGCGAGTGCTCGTGCACGCAGCTCGACAAGGCCGAGAGCGAGTTCATCTACAGCAAGAAGGTGGCACTGCCGTTGAACCTGAAGCCCGTGGATGCCATTGAACAAGCCACCATCTACTTCAAGCGCTTCACCCGAAGCATCGACGGGTCCATGGACCAGATCATTGCCGACATGGCCAAGTTGATGACGGAGAACAAGGAGATCAAGATCAAGCTCACCGGTCACAGCGACGCGCTCGAGCACGACCGCATCCGGATGCGCCCCGACCTTACCGAAATGGCCAAAGAGCGGGCGGACGAAGTGAAGGCAGCGCTGGTTGAGGCCGGTGTTGAGGGCGAGCGTATCACCACGGCAAGTGCAGGCCACGAGAGCCCGGCGGACGGCGGCGATGACGATGTTGCCCTGAGCAAGAACCGCCGCGTGGAAGTGGACATCCTCCAGTAATCCCCAGCAACAAGAACACGAACGCCCGGCCCCAAGCCGGGCGTTCGTGTTGGCGGCTACTTTCCCGGCCGGTCCATCACCATGCAGAAGAACGATCCCAAGGTCATCCGCGCGTGGACGTTCTACGACTGGGCCAACTCGGTTTATTCGCTCACCATCACCAGCGCGGTGTTCCCGCTCTTCTATGCGGGCATCACCAAGAAGGACGGTGTTGACCTTGTGCGCGAAGGCCCGATCGGCATTCCGGCGCAGTCGCTCTATTCCTACGCGCTTTCGGCCGGTTTCCTCATCGTGGCCTTCATTGCACCCTTGCTGAGCGGCATTGCTGACAGTCGCGGCAACAAGCTGGCCTATCTCAAAGCCTTCTGCTACGTGGGTGCTGCGTCCTGTGCGGGTCTGGCCTTCTTCACCTTCGATGGAATTTGGTGGGGTTTGGCGCTGGTGGCCATGGCCTGCATCGGGTTCAGTGGCAGTTTGGTGTTCTACGATGCCTTCCTGGTGGATATAGCAGGAAAGGACCAGCACGACAAGGTGAGCGCCCGTGGCTACACTATGGGCTACATCGGTAGCGTCATTCTGCTCATCGTCAACTTGCTCATGGTGATGATGCCGAAGGTGTTCGGACTTCCGGATGAGATCACCATTGGGGGCGTGTCGTACGGCGGCGTGCCTGCGCGCGCAACCTTCATCACCGTGGCCATTTGGTGGGCAGCGTTCGCGCAGATCGCTTTCCGTCGCCTGCCGAAACGGACGCCTGTCGTGGAAGGAAAGGATAGCGTGTTCTGGAACGGCTACGCGGAACTGCGCAAAGTGTGGAGGCAGATGCAGGCCACGGTGCGGCTGAAGCGTTTCCTCTTGGCCTTCTTCGTCTTCAACATGGGCATACAAACCGTTATGTACCTCGCGGTGAGCTTCGCCGAGCAGGAGATCAAACGCGTGGACGAGAACGGCGCCATCGTCAAGATCGCGGACGAGAGCCTGATCATCAGCATCCTGCTCATCCAACTGGTGGCAGCCGTAGGGGCGAGCATCTTCGTTCGGCTCAGCGCGCGCTTCGGCAACGTGAGGGCCTTGGTGATGGGCGTCAGCGCGTGGGTGCTGATCTGTATCGGCGCCTACTTCACGCGGTGGACCAACGAGTTCTACATCCTTGCCAGCTGCGTGGGACTGGTCATGGGCGGTTGCCAGGCCTTGAGCCGCAGTACCTACGCCAAGTTCCTGCCGCCCACGCGGGACACGGCCAGCTTCTTCAGCTTCTACGACGTCAGCTACTACTTGGGCACGGTGCTCGGTACGCTTGCTTACGGGCTTGTCTTCCACCTTACTGAGGACCTGCGGAACACTGTCATCGCCATTGGGAGCTTCTTCGTCATCGGGCTCATCCTCCTGCTGCGCGTTCCGAAGGTGGAAGTAGGAGAGGCTGCTTCGTGAAGGCCGGTACTTTCGCCGCCGCCTTTTCCGGCGCACGAGCATGGCAGACACCAATTGGGACGTGATCATCGTTGGCGGCGGCATCGTGGGTGCAGCCACCATGCACAAGCTGCAGGCACGGTTCCCGCAGTTCCGGATCCTGCTCATTGAAAAGGAAAAGGAACTCGCCGATCACCAGACCGGCCACAACAGTGGCGTCATCCACAGCGGGATCTACTACAAGCCCGGAAGCTGGAAGGCGAAGAACTGCGTGCAAGGCCGTCGTGAACTGGTCGCGTTCTGCAAAGAGCACCAGGTGGCGCATGACGTCTGCGGCAAGATCATCGTGGCAACGGACAAGGAAGAGCTGCCGCGTTTGGAGAAGATCTTCAACACGGGCCAGGCCAACGGCATCGAGGACATGGAGATGATCGGCCCGGACCGCATCAAGGAGATCGAACCGCATTGCGCGGGCATTGCGGGCATCCGGGTGGGCTGCACCGGTATCGTTGATTTCCGAGGCGCGACGAGGAAAATGACGGAGCTGGCCGCTGGCAAGGGAACCGGTAGCAAAGTGCTGTTAGGGGAGGAGGTGACCGGCACGCAGGTGGACGGAGACTTGACATCGGTGAGCACGAGCAAGTCGACGTACAAGGGCCGCTACGTGGTCTTCTGCGGTGGCTTGCAGAGCGACCGCCTCGCCAGGCAGGACGGCGCGTCGCTCGATGAACGCATCGTCGGCTTCCGCGGCGACTACTACGAGCTCACCGAGCAGGCAAAGCACAAGGTGAAACACCTCATCTATCCTGTGCCCGACCCGCGTTTCCCCTTCCTCGGCGTGCACTTCACGCGCATGACCGATGGCAGCATCGAATGCGGGCCGAACGCCGTGTTCACCTTCAAGCGCGAGGGCTACGGCAAGACCGACTTCAGTTTGCGTGATACGGCCGATGCGCTGAGCTACCGCGGAACCTGGAAACTGTTCTTCAAGAACATGAGCTACGGCATCGATGAATACCGCAGGGCATTCAGCAAGCGGCTCTTCCTGAAGACCCTCCAGCGGCTGGTTCCTTCATTGACGATGGATGATATCCACCCCGGCCGCGCAGGCGTGCGGGCCATGCTGCTCGGCACCGATGGCAACATGGTGGATGACTTCCGCATCGAAACGCGCGGCAATCACATCCATGTGCTGAATGCGCCGTCCCCCGCGGCCACGGCGTGCCTCTCCATTGGTGAGCGCATCGTGGAGATGTGCGTGGAGAAGTTGGGGATGCAGGAGAAAAAGTGAAAACAGAAAGCTGAAAACCGAAAGCCCGCCTCGGCTTTCCTCTTTCAGATCTCCTCTTTCAGCTTTCCTCAAACCACCTTGTACTCACCCATGAATTCTTCCCAGTTCCAGAGGAAGAACGCCATGAGGGTGTCGATGCGGCGCAGCACGATCGGGTTCGGTGCTTTCAGCTCGCGGAAGTACTCGTCCTGGAAGCGGAACAGGCCATAGTGGTGGAAGACGGCCTTGCTCATGGCATAGACCGGGTTCTTGCTCGGGTGGTTGAGCCTTCCCATCAGGCTCTTCATCTCCTGCACCTGCTCCTCGGTCTTTGAGCAATCGCGCCCCGTGGCCTCGCTGAACTTGCTGATGCTGAGCGATACGAAGCGCTTGTCCTGCCCGGCACTGAGCCAACGCGGTGCTTCCATGAGATTTCCGGCAAGGACGATCAACGCGAAAAGGTCTTCGTCCTCCGGGCCGAACGACGGTGCGGTGACGAACTCGGGTGCTTCGCTGAGTTCCGCGGCCACATTGGGGAATCCGTTCTCGGTGAGGGCGAGTATGGAGTTCACGAAGGCGTTGGACAGCTTGTCCACGGTGATCTTTTTCTTCCCGAACAGCGTGGCGATCATTCCGTCATCTTCGTGAACGCGAACGTAGAGGAGCGCCGGATGCGGCGCCAGTCCGATACGCCTTGCCGTATCAACACAGTTATCCACTTCGCCGCAACACAACGATCATCCATCATGCAAGTACGAACGCTCATCGATCAATACGCTGCGTACGACCTGTGGGCCAACACGCTCTTCGTCCGGCGCCTGGACCGCGAACCAGCGGAACTCCTGGACCGCAACACGCCCAGCAGCTTCCCCACGCTGCGCCAGACGCTCCTGCACATACGCAATGCGGAACACGTGTGGCTGAAGCGCGTGCGCAATGAGGCTTACACGTGGCCAGCTGAGGCGGATGATGCCATCGGATCGCTGCTGAAGCACTGCGCGCTTTTGCACGATCATGCAGCTTCGCTCGATGATGGAGCTTTGGCGGGCGTGGTACAATTCAAGGACCTGCGCGGCAACGAACACAGCAGCCCGGTTTGGCAGATGCTTCTGCACTGCTTCAACCACAGTACTTATCACCGCGGGCAATTGGTGACGATGATGCGCGCATTAGGGATGGACGACATCCCGGCGTCGGACATGATCGCCTACTTCAGGTCGCGCACCGAATAACTCTCAAGCCACCACGCGGCCAAGAAGGTCGATGCCGGTGTACGTGTGCGGTGTGAGCGCGCGCAGTTCGCCTTTCACGGCGTCATCCACGTCCAGATGGTCGATGAAGGCGCGGATGTCCTCCTCGCCGATCCTGTCCTTGCCGCGTGTCAGGGCTTTCAGCGCTTCGTACGGTTCCGGATAGCCTTCGCGGCGGAGGATCGTTTGGATACCCTCGGCCACCACGGCCCACTGCCCGTCCAGATCGCGCTTCAACGCAGCTTCGTTCAAGAGCAACTTGCCCAGGCCCTTGTGGATGCTGCGCAGTGCGATCTCCGTATGCGCTAGGGGCACGCCGATGTTGCGAGTCACCGTGCTGTCGGTGAGGTCGCGCTGCAGGCGGCTGATGGGCAGCTTCTCGCTGAGGTGCGCGAACAGCGCGTTCGCGATGCCGAGATTACCCTCCGCGTTCTCGAAGTCGATGGGGTTCACCTTGTGGGGCATGGCTGAGGAGCCCACCTCACCGGCTTTCACGCGCTGGCGGAAGTAGTCGAGGGAAACGTAGCTCCACACGTCGCGGCAGAGGTCAGTGAGGATGGTGTTGATCCTTCGGCACGCATCGAAGAGCGCTGCCAGGCTGTCGTAATGCTCGATCTGCGTGGTGAACTGCTGGCGTTCGAGGCCGAGCTTCTGGTCACAGAAACGGTCGGCTTCCTTCACCCAATCGATGCCCGGATAGGCCGCATGGTGCGCGTTGAAATTGCCTGTGGCCCCGCCGAATTTGCAACTGAAGGGAACGGCGCGCAGCAGTTTCACCTGGGCATCGAGCCGCTCAACGAACACTTGGATCTCCTTGCCGAGCCGCGTGGGCGATGCCGGCTGCCCGTGCGTGCGTGCGAGCATGGGCACCATGGCCCACTCCAGTGCCAGGCCGTGCAGCGCATCGCGCAGGGCCACCATATCGGGCAGGTAGCGTTGGAAGAGAAAGTCCTTCACCATGAGCGGCAGGGCGGTGTTGTTCACGTCCTGGCTGGTGAGCCCGAAGTGCACGAACTCCTTGTGCGCGCCAAGTCCCGCACCATCGAGCAACTCCTTCAGGAAGTACTCCACGGCTTTCACGTCGTGGTTGGTGGTGCGTTCGATCTCCTTGATCCGCTCGGCATCGTTGGGGCTGAGGTTGGTGATGCGTTCACGGATGCGCGCAATGCCATCCAAGTTGGCGCCCTTCAGCTCGGGTAGGGGCAGTTCGCAGAGGAAGACGAAGTAGTCCAGCTCCACCTGAAGGCGGTAGCGGATGAGCGCCCACTCGCTGAACCACTGGCCCAGGTCGGCGGTCTGGTTGCGGTAGCGCCCGTCGATGGGGCTGATGGCGGTGAGCGGGCTCAGTTCCATGGGAAGCGGCAAAGGTCGGCAATGCGGGCATGTGATCGCAGCGCCGGTCGTAGGGCCGTGCGACGGTTCATGGAATGCTCGGCCCGGCTTGGTCCTGGCCCGCGCTAATTCGCCCTGCGTTGCGTTCTTTCACGCGGCATCCGGCCACATCCATGAGGAAAGACCTTTCACTCGGTTTCACCACCTTCTTCCGCGCCTTCGGCTTCGCCCTGGACAACCGCATGTGGTGGATGTTCCTGGCCCCGGTGGTGCTTTGGTTGTTGCTTGTTTTCGGGGTGGTGGCCATGCTCAGTGGTCCGGTGGACGAGTTCAGCAAGTGGCTGGCATCCCTCTTCAGCATCCCCTTCGACCCTACGGTGCACGAAGGCGTCAAGGGCGTTTGGAACACCGTGAAGGCCTTCTTGGAGGGCGCGCGCGTCGTCGTGGTCGGTATCCTGTTGAAGATCATGGTAGGTTACGTGCTCTTCTCGCTGAACAAGTACATCGTTCTTGTTCTGCTCAGCCCCATGCTGGCCTATGCGAGCGAACGCACCGAGCAGATCCTAACTGGCCGCGACTACCCCTTCAGCTGGCGCCAGCTGGCCAAGGATGTTTGGCGCGGAGTGCTCATCGCGGTGCGCAACGGCATCCTTGAACTGTTCGTGGTGGTCGGCTGCTGGGTCGTCACGCTCTTTTTCCCGCCGTTGGCGGTGCTCACGGCCCCGTTCCTGTTCATCGTTTCGGCGTGGTTCTACGGCTTCAGCATGTTCGATTACGTGAGCGAGCGCCGCCGTTTGCGCATGAGCGAAAGCATCGATGCGCTGAAGGCCAACAGGGGCATGGTGCTCATGAACGGTGCCCTCTTCGCCTTGGTGATGAAACTGCCGTTGCTCGGCATGATGTTCGGCCCGGTCCTGGCCGCAGTGGGTGCTTCCATGGCCGCAGTGGAGAAAGAAAGGCACGGCGCGGCCGGGACGATCGCACCGCGTTCAACGGCTTTCGCACAAGGAAGCGGCCATTCGGCATGAGGTGCGGCTGAAAGTTCCGCGCACGCTGACGCTGAGGGTGCGCCACGTGCCGCCGATCCTTCATTTTCACGGCCCACTTACCTGACCCCTATGCGCTATTCGAACCCTGTTCCTGTACTTGGTCTTGCGATGATCGGCCTCCTTGCCGGGGGCTGCGGACAAGCCGACACCGCTTCCATGGAGACGAAGGACGTTGTTGAAGAACCCCGTGGAAAAGACAATGCTGCCTACTACTGGGGCAGCGTTATCCTGGAAGGCACCGCCAACGACACGGAGCGCAACAAGCCGCGCCCGCCGGTGAACAGCCGCATGGTGGCCTTGCCGTGCATTGCCATGTTCGATGCATGGAGCCGCTTCGATAGCGTGGCCGAGCCGTTCTACTTGAAAGCCGACCGCCGCCCCACCACTGAGCAGACCTTGGAGAACAAGGCCGCGGCCATTGGATACGCGTGTGCCCGTTTGCTGCAGAACGTTTACCCCGGCGACAGCTTGCTCTTCGCCAACAAACTGAAGGAAGCCGGCCTGGACCCCGCCAATTTCAGCGTGGACCCTTCGACCGCCGCCGGGGTGGGCAACCTGGCCGCTCAAAGCGTCATCGATGCCCGTCGAGATGACGGCAGCAACCAATATGGCCAGAACGCCGCCGCCGATACCATTTACGGGGATTACACGCATTACATGAGCGTGAACACTGCGGATGCGCAGAAGGAGATCAACCGGTGGGCGCCCAAGTATTTCACCAGGGCCGACGGGTCGAAATGGGCGCCGGGCGGCTTGGCCCCGCATTGGGGGCATGTGAAGCCTTTCCTATTGGACAGTGCCAGCCAGTTCCGCAGCCCACCCCCGCCGGTCATGGGCGACCCATTGCTTGAGAAGGAGATCCGCGAGGTGGTCGAACTACAAGCCAACCTCACCAACGATCAGAAAGCCCTGGTGGAATTCATGCGCGATGGGCCCCGCAGCGTGCAGCAGGCTGGCCACTGGCTCATTTTCGCCCGCGATGTGAGCTTGCGTGACCAGCACACGCTCGACGAGGAAGTAAAGATGTACTTGCTCGTCACCGGCACTGCCATGGATTGTTTCATCGCTTGTTGGGACACGAAGTACTTCTACGACAACTGCCGCCCATATCAGCAGGTGCACCACATCATGGGCGACGAGGACATCGTGGCCTGGGCCGGACCGAACAAGGGCATGCAGAAAATGAAAGGCAAGGATTGGCGGCCCTATTCCCCCGACGACTTCCTGTGCCCACCGTTCCCCGCTTACGTGAGCGGGCACAGCACGGTGAGCGGTGGTTGTGCCAAGGCCTTGGAGCTTTTCACCGGTAGCGATACCTACGGTGTGAAGGTGCACCTGCTGCCCGGCTGGCTCACCGAGCCCGGCATCACCACGGACAGCATCACGCTGGACCTGGCCACCTTCAGCGGGACCGCTGATATGGCCGGACGCAGCCGTGTGCTCGGTGGCTACCACATCGAAACCGACAACCGCGAGGGACTGGCCATGGGCCGGAAGGTCGCGGAGTTGGTGGTGGCCCGCTGCATGGAGCACATCAACGGGAAGAAGGGCGGGGCTGTGGCGGCGCGTTGAACACGTCTTCGTGTGGTGATAGCTCCAAAGACTTGCAGGGGCTGGCGTTCGGGCGTTCACCTTTGAGGTGATCTTTCCGTGCCATGTCGTCGTACCCTGTCCCTCGTTTCCGACGTTCCTCCATGGTCACGCGCATCACGCTGGTGCTCGTGTTCCTGGTGGTGGTGGCTGCGGCATTGAGCGGTTGGCTGGTGTATCGCGGCAGCGCCGACCAAGCATTGGCCAATGCGCGGCGCGAGATGCGGCACACCCTGCAACTGGCCGAACTGCGGTTGCAAGCGTTTTCGGCCACCATGGCCGCCGACATCGATTTCCTGAGCGACAACGACCCCGTGAACGACTGGGCAGCGCTGGCTGATACCGTTGACACCGCCGCCATGGGGGTGGTGGTGGAGCGGGCGGCGCTTCTCTTCAACAGCTTCATCCGTTCAAGGCCAGAGTACGCGCAGGTCAGGTTCATTGTCGCGGACAGCCTTGGTAAGGAGGCCGTGCGTTTCGACCGCAGCGGAACGACGGTTTTCCGCACGCCTGACAGCTTGTTGCAAGCCAAGGGCGACCGCGATTATTTCCTCGCCACCATCGCCCTGCCACGTAGCGGCCGCTACCACTCGCGCATCGACCTGAACAAGGAGCACGGGGCCATTGTGCGGCCCTTCATGCCCACCATGCGATCGGCGGCGCCGGTTTATTCGCCATTGGGCAAGGTCGTCGGCATCGTCATCATCAATGCCGATCTGCGTCCGCTCTTCCGCGAACTGCTGGCTTTGTCGCCGCACGATGGCCAGCTGATGCTGGCCGACGCGCAGGATGAGTTGATCCTGCATCCGGATACCTCGAAGACCTTCCGGTTCGACCTGGGCTCATCCTCACCCTTCCCGCTCGCATTGACGAGCGACAGTCTTCCACGGTCCTTGGGCGCTTGGCCGGACCACATCTCGCAGGCCTATTTGCTCGAGGTACCGAGCACCGGACAGCGTTATACCGTGGGCCTGGAGCGCAGCACCTCAGCACTTCTTGCCGGACTGCGGGAGGTGCGCGATCGGCAAATGCTCACCGTGGGCGGAGTGGCCCTTGCTTGCATCGGCATCGGATTGCTCTTTGCGCGCGGCATCTCGGGGCGGCTCGATCGCCTCACCAAGCGCGTGGAAGCGTATGCAGATGGTGCCGCGAGTGCGCCGTTGCCGGTTGAACGTGCCGACGAGATCGGCCGCCTTGCACGGACCGTGCAGCACATGCAGGAGCGCATCGATGCGCGCATGCGCGACATTGAACAAGCACGCGACAGGGCGCAGCGGGCCGAGCAGGTGCAGAAGGATTTCCTGGCCAACATGAGCCACGAACTGCGCACGCCGCTCAATGCCATCATCGGCATGGGGCAGCAATTGGCCGATGGCGCCGCGGACGAAGCGCAACGCGAGCGCGCCGCCATTGTGCTGCGCAGCGCCCAACGCATGCAGGCCTTGGTTGGCGACCTTCTCGAGCACGCGCATTTGGCCGAGGGCAAAGTGACCCTTCGCAAGGAAGCGTTCGCACCGGAGCAGATCATCCGCGACCTGCTTGCGGTGCACGCCGTGGCCGCCCAGGACAAGGGCATCGCGTTGTTGGCCGAAGTGGAGCAACTGCCCGCCGCTTGCTCGGGCGACGCGCTCCGGTTGCACCAGGTCATCGACAATCTCCTTGGCAATGCCATCAAGTTCACAGCGAAAGGGCAGGTGAAGCTGACCGCCCGTTATGCCGATGGACAATTGGTGATGGCCGTGAGCGACACGGGTGCCGGCTTGTCGCCCGAAGAGCAGGACCGTGTCTTCGCAAGGTTCGAGCGGGCCGCGGCCAGCGAGGGCAAGGAAGGCGTGGGACTGGGTCTGGCGATCACGCAGGCCCTGGTGAAAGCCATGGCGGGAACACTTGCGCTGGAAAGCACGGTCGGCATGGGCACCACCTTTACGGTGCACCTGCCAATGCCGCAGGTGGGGCAGCCGCTACCTACGGTTCCGGTGGCGGCGCCTGCTGCGCGAGCGACAACTGGCTTGAACGTGCTCTACGTGGAGGATGTGGAGACCAACCGCATGCTCATGACCGACTTGGCGAAGGCATGGAAATGGAAGCTGGACCTGGCCACGGGCTCTGAAGATGCTCTGGCCCTCTGCCGTGAACGCTCGTACGATCTCTTCCTGATCGACCTTGATCTAGGCGACGACATGAAGGGTACGGAACTCGCCTTGCGCATCCACGGAATGGCCCGCCACCGCTACGTGCCGGCCATTGCGGTAACGGCTTTCGCCGATGCCGACCACGATGCCCAAGTGCGTCAGGCCGGGCTCAACGATCGGATCACCAAGCCCATCGATCGCAACGAGCTGGCCACCAAAGCCGCCTTCTGGACCGACCCCTCGGTGGACACTGCGATAGACCTTGCCGGCCTTCTGGACCAGTACGGCGCGCAGGGCGAAAAGGCCATCACCGTGCTGCAACAGTTCCGCAAGGAATTCGCGAAGCACCGCACCGCGCTGCAACAAGCCATGGCCCATAACGATGCCGACCTTCTGGTGCGTACCCGGCATCAGCTACGCCCGCATTGGCAACTGCTCGGGCTCGCCGATGGTCTCGCCGTACTTGATGCCCTCGGCACCGATGTCAGCGCTCAGGACAAGTCAGCGGTGCACGTGTGCTTCGACAGGTGCGATAGAGCGATGATGCAGGAGCAGCGGCGCGTGCAGCAGGGGTTGATGGGGTGAGGGGAAGACGGCTTACTCCACCACCAGTTTGGCCCCGCTGAGCCATGTTGTGCCTTGGGCAAGGTGCACGTAGTACAACCCGGCCGTAGCGTTCGACAAGTCGAGGATGTTCGCGCCGTCTTGCGCTGTTTGCTCGCGCACCACTTGCCCTTGTGCATTCACAAGCACCAAACGCAACGCCTTGCCTCGCATGCTCTGCGGCAATTCCACCTGTACAGTGGTTGAACCGCTCGCAGGGTTCGGGAACACGCTCAACGCCCCGCCCAAGTTGGTAACCAACTCCTGCACACCAACGCCATCGCAGCCCGGCACAATGCAGCCCATGCTATCCACCTTCACAACCCAGGTATCCTGGCTGTAGCCCGGTGGGTAGGGCGCACCTGCGGGGTTGTAGGCCGAGCCTGCTGCTATGAAGCCACCATCCGGGGTGGGCAGCACATCGTAGAAGCGCCCTTGACCCGTGGTAATGAGGGTATCCTGGTAGTAAAAGCTGCGCATCCAGATGCTATCGCCCGTGCTGGTGGTGCGCAGCAGAAGACCTTGTTGGGCAAGATTCGCCCATGTGACACCGCATGCGATGATGTCACCGTTATACCGCTCTTTGGCGGCGAAGAAGGCAGCGCCATACGCCACCGGCCCGTACTCGCGGTCCCAGATGGTGCTGCCGTCCGTTGAATCCAGTTTGGCCAAGTATGTGCGCGCCGCGCTGAAGTCATCGTCATAACCCCATGCGCTGGCTACTAGCGCATGTCCATCGACCAAGGTGGTCAAGTGTGCGTTCGGCTCATCGAAACCACTACCCCAAGATCTACTCCAGCGAACGGCACCTACGCTATCTATCCGAAGCAGCCAAAGGTCCTTGTCGTCAGCGGTGATGCGTTTCTGGCCACCGAGCAAATAGTCGCCTCCATCTGCCTTGTCAACGGACACTACATAGTCCGAAAGGCCACCACCGCTGTAGATCTCCCTCCATTGCTCGTTGCCCGAGCTATCGGTCTTCAGGGCAAAGGCATCAACATTCCCGTTCGCATCGGTATCGCCCACGATGATAAAACCACCATCGAGTGTGCGCTTCACTTGGCGGCCTATCCAACCCTGATTGGGATTCCCAAAACTCCTCGTCCATGTCGTATCCCCATTCTCGTCCAACCGCATAAGGTAAACTTCATCGACATCCGCAAACGACTCCCGCCCACCTCCGACTATCCATCCCGCTCCCGGAACAGGATCGCAACAATTCGCCCACCCTGGGTAGATCCCGTAGCCCGGCAAAGAGTGCTTCTTGTGAAAGACCGTGTCCCCGTTTGCGTCAACGCGGCTGATGAAGATGGCCGCGTAGTACACCGCACTATCGGGGCCGAGTGTATCGATCTCACTGCTTGCGCTGAACACGAAGTGTCCAACACCATCAAATTTCTCAATACCCCATGCTGTCTGTGCCCGGCCTAGGCTATTAGGATCATAGCGCCGGTTGTAACCCTGGCCCTGTGCCAGGGTTACAACCAATGCGCCGAGCGCCAAAGTGCCAAGGCGCAGTTCCATCAGTGCTGCACACCCAGCTTCAATGCTGCGACTTGCTCTTCAGCAAGCCATAGCTCAGCAACGTAAAGGCCGCTAGGCCAGGTAGACGTGTCCAGGTCCACTAGTCGCTGGCCCGCACCAAGTATTCTTTCATGGACCATACGTCCAATAACATCTAAAACACGAAGTCGCACTTCACCGTTCGACTCCTGCAGGTGTACGTCCAAGATCGTGCCCACATTCGTCGGATTCGGGTAAGCCGTCAAACCCACATGATGCGTCACCGTCCAGATTTCAACTTCACTCTCGGCGCTGCGCGGACTTCGGTCCATGGGCGGCAACAAGATGATTTCCGGCAGACTCGGATGGCCCAAGGCTAAAAGCCAGGCTTGCGCATGGGCTGAGCCGATGACGTTGCGTTGTGCGGCGGTGCCTACCAGCCAATTTTCGTCCGCAGCCGTTAGCACCGTCCACTCGGCATCATCCAATCTACTAGCGTAGCGCTTCAGTACCCCATACACCTCCGGGGTCGGTGCCGTTAACTCGGTGCTTTGGGCCAACGCGAACAAGGCGGTTTCATTGCCCTTTGCTGCCAAAACACCCCCGATCGCAGAAGCGTTGTTCCCGGCAGATAAGCTCTCGTGCCAGGTCTTCAGTTCATCGAGTGAGGTGCTCAAGTTTACTTCATCTAACCAAGTCAAGCGGCCAAGGTCAGTGAGGGCTGTTGCTTTCTCGCTCGCGGCAAACGCTATAGTACTTTCCAGAAGGGTAAGAATACTCACAGAACCATCCTGGGCACTCCAAACCAACTGCTTATAGTAGGCGTTGAGCCCGCTGTCGTTCATCAGCTTGAGAACCTCTGCTTGCAAGGGACTGTTGGTGAGTAACGCTTGCGTCAAATGCAACTGGCTCATGGCCGGAGTGCGATCGAACGCTGCATGCCATACCTCTTCGCTGACCTTGGGAGCAACGTTCTGTAAGGCGTTGCGCACTTGGATGCTACTCTTGCTGCCGTCGCTCACATAGCTCAACAATGAGTAGGTGTCGCCGTTGTCTTTCGTCGCGTCATAGGCGTCCTCCGCATTCTGCCTTTCGGCATCGGCATTGACACTTGCGAGTCGCTTCGCTTCGTGTTCGGAGTCCTTCGAGAGGTCGCTAGGACAGGCAACGTTTTTACCTTGCCATTGGACGTTTCCATCGGTCACAACGGTGTACAGTGGATCACGCCAATCAGGAACCAAGCGGTCGGTTCCGTTTGGGCTATGGTGGATGTACTCAACGGGATTCGACACTAACTCAACGAACCAATCCTCCTGCGGATCAAAGGTTCCGTCGTGATCCAGGCTGAAACGGTTGCCTGCGGGAGCATCCGGGTCAAGAGCGGGGCTGCCTTGCATATTTTGCACGCTCACATCGGGCCCGGTCAGCCCCACATCGAAGCTGTTCTTCACCACCTGTCCGTAGTCGTTGCACTTCACCTCCAAGCCTTCAATGTAGTTGTTGTTGGCATCGGCGTTCATGCCTTCAATGATGCTGCCTGTGCTGTTTTCCACATCGAAACCATCGAAGCTGTTGTTGTAGAAGCGGTTGCTGTAGGGCCCGCTGTCCTTGATCACCAAGCCCACCATGGGTTTGGTGGCGGTGTTGGTGGCCGTGAAGGTGTTCTCCTCTATTTCGTAGCCGGTGCATTGGTCAGAGTACACGCCGTAGGGCACGTTCTCCCAATCGCCCTGCTGCGGCTCGCCCACCAGGAAGGTGCTGCGCGTTATTGCAGCGTCCTGTATGCCTTCCATGCGCACACCGCTGTAGCAGTGGTGGAAGTCGCACTCATCCACAATGAAGGTGCGACTGGGGTCGAAGGTGCTTACATACATGGCTTGGGCCAGCCCCTCGAAACGGCCGCGCTGGAAGTTGGCCGGTGGACAGGGAAAGCCTTGTTGCACGATCACATCTCCCGCACTGCCTCGGCTGTACCGCGCGGGCAGCCGCTCGGGTTTTTCCCGAGTGGCTCTGGGTTTAAGGCCTCTGGCCTGTTGTCGTTGTTCAAGTGCGTTCATTCAACAATGAGTTTGGTGCCACTGAGCCAAGTTGTGCCGCTGGCCAGATGCACATAGAAAAGCCCCGCTGACAGCTGGGACAAGTCGAGTGCGTTAGCGCCTTGCTGTGCGCTCTGCTCATGCACAATACGGCCCTGCCCATCCACTACGGCCAAGCGCAGCGCTTTGCCACGCATGCTTTGCGGCAGTTCCACCTGCACGTTGGTTGAACTACTCGCGGGGTTCGGGAACACGCTCAGCGCATTGCACAAGTTGGTAACCACCTCCTCCACGCCAACCCCATCGCAACCCGGCACTATGCACCCCATGCTGTCCACTTTTACCACCCAGGTGTCTTGGCTGTAGCCCGGTGGGTAGGGCGCACCGGCCGGGTTGTAGGCCGAGCCTGCTGCAATGAAGCCGCCATCTTGGGTGGGCAGCACATCGTAGAAGCGCCCTTGGCCCGTGGTGATGAGCGTGTCCTGGTAGTAGTAGCTGCGCATCCAAATGCTATCGCCTTGGCTGGTAGTGCGCAGTAGTAAGCCCTGCTGGTTGCCGCTCGCATAGCTCACGCCGCAGGCAATGAGGTCGCCGTTGGGGCGCTCCTTGGCTGCGAAGAGCACGGTGCTCGGTGCTTCTGGTCCGTATTCGTGATCCCACAGGATGGTTCCATCGGTGCTGTCCAATTTGGTTAGGGCAACACGGAACTGGGTTCCATTGAAGTTGTAGCCCCTTGCGTTGGCCACGATCACATGGCCATCGGACAGGGTGGCCATGTGCCCGCTGCCATCATCGTACTGGCCGCCCCAGCTTACGCGCCATAGCAGGGTACCGGCGGAATCCGTGCGTTGTAACCACATGTCCCGATTGTCGTTGTTCAGGTAGCGGCTGCCGGCCATATAGAGGGTATTGGCTGGGCCGTCATCACACGACAGAAGCCCATCGATCTCGCTGTTGCTCCAGCCGTAGGTCTGCCGCCATTGCTCATTACCCAAGCTGTCGGTCTTCAACGCGAACCCATCCACAAAACCGCTGGCATCGGTATCACCCACAACAAGGAAGCCGCCATCGGCGGTGCGTTTTACTTGGCGGCCTATCCAGTATTGGTTCGGCCCGCCGAAAACGCGCGTCCAGAGAGTGTCGCCTTGTGGATTTACGCGCTGAAGACAAACCTCGCTCACTTGGTTTATGGACTGAACACCACCACCTACAGCATACCCTCCACCTGGTACTGTGTCGCAACAGTTGGCCCAGCCTGGGTAAGTGCCTCGCCATGCGCGAAAGATCCTGTGCTCGGCGAGCTTAGTGCCATTCGGATCTAAAAAGGTGAAAAGAGTACTTGCGTGGAAAAAAGATGAATCGGGCGAGATGCTGTCGGCGTCGTATGAATAGGATATGACCGTATACCCGGTTGCAGTGCGTTCAAGGCCCCATCCAACCTGCTCACGTCCCTGATCAAAAGCGTCATAACGCTGGTTGAAACCCTGGCCCATTGCCAGGGTTCCAGCCAACATGTTCAGCGCTATGCAAGCTTTCCGCATTCGGTTCAGTGTTGCACCACCAGTTTGGCCCCACTTAGCCAAGTTGTTGCGCTCGCTAAATGCACGTAGTAGAGTCCAGCAGCAACGATGGACAAGTCGAGTGCATTGGCGCCCTCTTGTGCCGTTTGTTCGTGTGTTACTTGCCCTTGCGCATTGACCAGCACCAAGCGCAGCGCCGTGCCGCGCATGCTTTGCGGCAGTTCCACTTGCACGGTGGTTGAACCACTCGCGGGGTTCGGGTACACGCTCAGCGCATCGCTCAAGTTCGTCACCAACTCTTGCACGCCAACACCATCGCACCCCGGCACAATGCAACCCATGCTGTCCACCTTCACCACCCAAGTGTCTTGGCTATAACCGGGTGGGTAGGGCGCACCGGCGGGGTTGTAGGCTGAGCCTGCTGCTATGAAGCCACCATCCGGGGTGGGCAGCACATCGTAGAAGCGGCCTTGGCCCGTGGTGATGAGGGTGTCCTGGTAGTAGTAGCTGCGCATCCAAATGCTATCGCCTGCGCTGTTGGTGCGCAGCAGAAGACCTTGCTGGTTGCCGCTGGCGTAGCTCACGCCGCAGGCAATGATGTCGCCGTTGGGGCGCTCTTTGGCTGCGAAGAGCACCGTGCTCGGTGCTTCTGGTCCGTATTCGTAGTCCCAGAGGATGGTTCCATCGGTGCTGTCCAATTTGGTGAGGGCTACGCGGAACAGGGTGCCGTTGAAGTTGTAGCCTCTTGCGTTGGCTACGATCACATGCCCATCTGACAGCGTGGCCATGTGCCCGCTGCCGTCGTCGAACTGGCCGCCCCAGCTCACACGCCACAAGAGCGCCCCAGAAGTATCCGTGCGTTGCAGCCACATGTCCCTGTTGTCGTTGTTCAGGTAACGGCTACCAGCCATGTAGTAGGTGTTGGCCGGGCCCAGATCGCACGACAACAGCCCATCAATTTCTGAGTTGCTCCAACCGTAGGTCTGCCTCCATTGCTCATTGCCCAAGCTGTCGGTCTTGAGGGCAAAGCCATCCACAAAACCGCTGGCATCGGTATCGCCCACAATGAGAAAGCCACCATCGGAGGTGTGCTTCACTTGGCGGCCTATCCAGTATTGGTTGGCACCGCCGAAAACGCGCGTCCAGAGGGTGTCGCCCTGTGGGTCGGCAACGAAGAGGTACGTCTCGATAACAGAGGCGAGCGATTCCGTGGCGCCCCCAATTACAAAACCACCACCCGCTATAGTGTCACTACAATTCGCCCAACCTGATGTGGTACCATGCCAAGGTCTGAAGACACGACTTTCATTCACTTTGTCACCATTGATGTTTAGCTCCGTGAAGAGCACCGAGTAGTGGAAGAAGGATGAGTCGGGGGAGATGCTGTCGGCATCCGAACTCACAGAGATCGCCATGTAACCGTTAGCAGTGAATTCGATGTCCCAAGCACCTTGGGCCCGGTCAAGGCCAAAGGCATCGTAGCGCCGATTGAAGCCTTGGCCATGGGCCAAAGCTCCAACCAGCACCACGATACCGATAACCAAGCAACGCATTCGCTCAGTGTTGCACCACCAGCTTCAGGGCGACGGCTTGCTCGCCATTGAGCCAAAGCTCGGTGAAGCACAAGCCGTTCGACCAACTTTGGGTTAGCAGCCCCCGGCAGCGCCTCGGCTGTCGCACGGGCAGCCGCTCGGCTTCTCGCCGAGTGGCCATCGGTCTAAGGTCTCCGACCTGTCGTGCATCCCCATGTGCGTTCATTCCAAGATCAGTTTAGTGCCGCTCAGCCATGTTGTGCCACTGGCCAAATGCACGTAGTACAACCCGCCGCTCAACGCAGACAAGTCGAGCGTGTTGGCGCCGTCTTGTGCTGCTTGTTCGAGCACCACTTGCCCTTGCGCATTGACGAGCACCAAACGCAGCCCACTGCGCTGCATGGATGCGGGCAATTGCACTTGCACGGTTGTGCTGCCGTGTGCAGGGTTGGGGAACACGCTTAGCGCACCACCCAAGTTCGTCACCAACTCTTGCACGCCAACACCATCGCACCCCGGCACAATGCAACCCATGCTGTCCACTTTTACCACCCAGGTGTCTTGGCTGTAGCCCGGTGGGTAGGGCGCACCGGCCGGGTTGTAGGCCGAGCCTGCTGCTATGAAGCCACCATCCGGGGTGGGCAGCACATCGTAGAAGCGGCCTTGGCCGGTGGTGATGAGGGTGTCCTGGTAGTAGTAAGTGCGCATCCAGATGCTATCGCCTTGGCTGGTAGTGCGCAGTAGCAGCCCTTGCTGGTTGCCGCCGGCATAGCTCACGCCGCAGGCAATGATGTCGCCGTTGGGGCGCTCTTTAGCGGCGAAGAAGGTGGTGGTGAACGCGATGTGACCATACTCTCTTTCCCACAGAGTTTGACCGTTGGCGGAATCGAGTTTGGCCAAGTAGGGCCGGTAGGTGTCGGAGTTGTTGGAGTAGCACCACCCGCTCGCCACCAGCACATGACCATCAGCAAGGGACACGAGATGCCCTGAAAACTCGTCGAAGGCACCGCCCCATGAACGCTGCCACTCCGTGGTGCCAGTGCTGTCCACGCGATGTACCCAGAAGTCCCGGTCGTTGGCGGTGAGGCGTCGTTGTCCGCCCAAGAACAGATCGCCATCGGCCGCCAGGTCCACAGCTAGGAAATAGTCCGACAAGCTACCCCCGCTGTAGGTCTCTCGCCATTGCTCATTGCCCAAGCTATCGGTTTTCAGGGCAAAGGCATCCACGTTGCCGTTGGCATCGGTATCGCCCACAATGAGGAAGCCGCCATCGGGGGTGCGTTTCACCTGGCGGCCGATCCAATATTGGTTGGGGCCACCGAAGACCCGCGTCCAAAGGGTGTCGCCTTGAGGACTGATCCGTTGTAGGCAAATCTCATTCACTTGGTCAATGGATTGAACACCACCCCCTACTGCATAACCCCCGCCCGGTACGGTATCGCAGCAATTGGCCCAGCCTGGAAATGTTCCACGCCATGCGCGGAAATTGCGGTGTTCGGAGAGCTTCGTCCCGCTCCCATCAAGAAATGTGAACAGGGTCGTGACATGGAAGAATGAGGAATCAGGTGATATGCTATCCGCATCGTAGCTACCTGATATGACCGTGTAACCCTGTGCGGTACGCTCAATGCCCCAAGCATCCTGCGGACGCTGCTGGTAAAAGGCATCATAGCGCCTGTTGAAGCCTTGGCCCATTGCCAAGGCTCCAACAAACACCGTAAAGCAGCCAGCGGATCCGCGGAGCATATTCAGTGTTGTACCGCGAGTTTGAGCACAGCCGCAAGATCATTCTCCAGCCACACTTCCGTGAAATACAAACCGTTCGGCCACTCCCCGGTTTCAATATCCAACAAACGCTGGGAGCCGCCAATGCTCTGTTCAACCAGCACGCGTCCTGTCACATCCCCAATACGCAGTTGCGCAGCTTCGCGGCCTTCCGGCAACCGAATATCCAATACGGTTCCAGAGTTGGTCGGATTTGGATAAGCCGTCACTGAAACGTCTTGGGATGCTGTCCACGCCAGAGGCTCTGCGACGGCTGGCCGAGGTGCCCTGTTCATTGGCGGCAGGTGGATGATCTCCGGAACTGCCGAGTGACCCAAGGCGTTCAGCCACGTTTGAGCGTGGGCGCTGCCGATCACATCGCGCTGCACAGCAACACTTTCCAGCCATGTTTCATCCGCAACAGAAGGTGCCGTCCAATCGGCATCCTCCAAACCACTGGCATAGCGCTTCAACACACCATATACCACAGGTGTTGGCGCCGTTGCCTCCGCAGTGTTGGCCAATAGAGCGAGGTTGGTTTCGTCTGCCTTCGCAGCCAATACACCACCAATGGCGGCTGCATTGGTAGCGGCGGGCAACCCTTCATGCCACGACTTCAAAGCGGCCAGTGCGGCGTTGAGATCAGTCTCTACCGTCCATGACAAGCGGCCCAAGTCGGATAGGCTTTCTGCCTTCGTACCGGCTGCGTAAGCGATGGCACTTTCAAGCAAAGTGAGAATGTTGGCGGTGCCGTCTTGGGCATTCCACACCAACTGCTGGTAGTAGGCCCCCAAACCGCTCTCGCCCATCAGTTTCAGCACCTCGCTTTGTAGTGGGCTGTTACTGAGCAAGGCCTGGGCAATATGCAACTGGCTCATGGCCGGGTTGCGGGCAAAGGCAGCCGTCCATACCTCTTCGCTCACCTTCGGTGCCACACTTTGCAAGGCATTGCGCACCTGTGTACTGCTCTTACTGCCGTCGCTCACATAGGCCAGCAACGAATATGTATCGCCATCGTCCTTGGCGGCGTCGTAGGCATCTTCGGCGTCTTGTTTCTCGCCGTCGGCCGCGAGACTGGCAAGGCGCTTTTCTTCCGGGTCTTCGCCGTGCGACAGGTCGCTCGGGCAGGCCGTGGTCTTGCCTGGCCACTGGCTCGTCTGCTGGTTGAATCCAAGCCAACCTAAATCACGGTATGTAGGCTCCGTCCTGTTGGTTGCAGAGGGGGTGTGATAGAAGTACTCCACGAAGTTTGAAACGTCCTCCACGAACCAATCCTCCTCAGTATCGAACGTGCCGTCGTGGGCCACGCTGAAGCGGTTGCCGGCGGGTTTGTCGTAGTCCGTTTGCAGTACCATCGGCTCCCCCTGTGCATTCTTCACGCTCACATCAGGCCCGGTAAGCCCCACATCGAAACTGTTCTTCACCACCTGTCCGTAGTCGTTGCACTTCACCTCCAAGCCTTCCAGGTAGTTGGTGTTGGCATCGGCGTTCACGCCTTCAATGATGCTGCCGGTGCTGTTGTCCACATCGAAGCCATCGAAGCTGTTGTTGTAGAAGCGGTTGCTGTAAGGCCCGCTGTCTTTGATGACCAGGCCCACCATGGGTTTGGTGGCGGTGTTGGTGGCCGTGAAGCTGTTCTCCTCTATTTCGTAGCCCGTGCACTGGTCGGAGTACACGCCGTAAGGCACGTTCTCCCAATCGCCCTGCTGTGGCTCGCCCACCAGGAAGGTGCTGCGCGTTATGGCAGCATCCTGTATGCCCTCCATGCGCACACCGCTGTAACAGTGGTTGAAGTCGCACTCATCCACGATGAAGGTGCGGCCGGGGTCGAAGCTGCTCACGTACATGGCTTGTGCCAGCCCTTCGAAGCGGCCTCGCTGGAAGTCGGCCGGTGGGCAGGGCGTGCCCACGGGTACAAGCACATCGCAATGGCCTTGAACACGCAGCGTGGTGTTGATGGCGGTGATGCCCGTGCCCGCGAATCGATCAGAGGTGACCATTTCGCCATCCACCTGGGCCGGGAAGGGCCCGTAGTTGATCATGGTGTTGCCCAGGAAGTTGACGCCGCGCACGCCCAAAAGGTAAGCATGCTCAATGGGGTAGCGCTGATTGTCCGTTAAGGTGGCACTGGTCTCGAACCGGCAACGGTGGAACCACGAGCGGTTGGGCCGCACGTTGGAGTTATCGCCGGGCTGGAAATTCTCGTAGGGACCCATGACCACGTTGCGCACGTTGTTGCTGAAGAGGACGTTGCTGGCGCGCACAACGCCGCCTCCGGCAAACTGGAGTTCGTGGGCCGGTATGGTTTCGCCGTCCACGAAGTGGCTGTTGCAGGCCACGGCAGTGCGAGCGTTCTCCACGGTGCAGTTCGCCAAGGAGACATAGCCCTGCTGGGAGAAATTGCTTTCGTCCTGGCTGAACTTGGAGCCCATGTTCACAATGCCGTCCCACATACTGCCGGGGCATTGGTCCATGCTGGTGAGCAGGGCATCGCCTTCCACCACCAGCTTGCCGCCCACCTCCACATGGATGCGGGTGGGGTAGTTGAGCTTGCGGCTATCGGCGAAGCGGATCTTGGCGGCATCGGTGATGGTGAGCGTGGCACCGTTGGGCACCCGCACAATGCCGTGTATGTCCATATCCTGGTTCCAGCTTTCGCCTGCGGCGGCCACGGTGTAAGTATGGTCGGCAGCTGTGTACGTGCCGGGCATGTTGCCGTAGTCGATAAGGGAAACAGCGCGGCCCATACAGTCGCTGTGGAGCTTGGCCAAGTAGTAATCGTCGAAGTTGTGGCTGGTGTTGCCGCATACCACCAACCCTCCGTCCGGGGCTTCCACGACTTTGTACATGCACTCTTGCTTGCGCATATCATCGGGATAGCATCCGGCTTCGGTGGTCGGGTCGCTGTCAAAGTCTGTTTCCCACACCACTGCGCCGTTCAGCGTGTTGAGCTTTGCCACGTATGCATTCGTGTTCCAATAACTGAAGTGGTACTCGTCCGCCGCCCAAACTCCTGGCCCTTGGGAGAAGTTGGTCTCCAGGCAGGTGAAGGTGGTCGGCGACAAGTCATCTGAGTCGAAGCGGTCATCATCAGGACCGGAGCCGCCGGGAGCATGAACGAACGGTGCTGGCCACTTGGTGCATACCACCGAATAGGTGTTCCCGCCATCCGTGCTGCAGCCATCGGCTTGAAGGTCGTAGGCCCTCGCCTCGCCGAGGTCGCTGGACCATTGCAACGCTCCGGCGGTGCTCAGGGCATGCACTTTCAGTGATGCAATGCTCTTCCTTGCATAGATCGAATTGTAAGCGGACTCACTGTGCAGCAAGAAGTTCGAGACAACAGGCCAAAGGATGCGCCAAGTGCCACCCGAGTTCACATAGGTTACGCCAGTAGTGTTTTGTTGGCGCGCTGTCTCGTTTCCACCCTGCGACACGATTGGGTCATTCGGATCGCCCGTGTTGCGGTAGAAGTCCGGCTCATACCAATTCACTTGGGACAGATCGAGCTGCATAAGGATACAATGCGCTTTGTACTTGATGTCCAAATTGCCACCGGCTTCCGCATCGGACAGTACGTTGGTGTACAAACCACTGATGGCTACCTGCTGTGAGCCGGGCTTCGAATCCACCGCGTGGAACGCACCACCCCGCGAATCCGTGCCGCTGAACCATGCGGAGGGAACCATACCGTCCCAGGTGCTTTCACCAGAGCGATACGAGTGTTTGCGCAACACGTTGCCGTTTACATCCGTGTGCACCACAAAACCCCACTTGTCGCCGTTCGATTGCGGATGCTCGCTGTCACCGACCACAACGTACGTGGGTTGCCCCGCAATGGTCACCTCGCAGACATCCCAGAAAATGCTCTCCGTGCCCCAGCCGTCTTCTAAATCATCGAAGGCCGTGTAGAAATTGAGCCAAAGCAGGTCGCCTTGGGCATTGTATTTGGCCATATACGCCTTGTTGCCGAAGGAACCGTAATCCTCTATTGAGAACCCGGAGACGTCGATATCGCCTGAACCAGAGGGGTTGACGTAGGTGGGCACATCGTTCATGTCAGGCAAGGGCTCGTTGGTGCCAGCGTAGCCGACCACGACAACATTCCCCTGCGCGTCCTGAATGACGTTGTACAACCAGCGGGGCATGAGCGCCGTGTACCACAGTAGTTTTCCGTTGAGGTCGAATTTGGACAGCTACCGCGTTGACCTCCTTTAACCCTGTCGGTTGTGGTGAACTCAGTAGCCGATATATCGTCATCCATTCCAAGGACCGCAGCCCCCTGTTCCCCGGGCGCCCAGTTCGCCCAGAAGGCATATCCAACAGCATAGTATCCCATGGTAACGCCGTTCACTTTCCAAGGTGTCACAGAGTACCACCGCTCTTCGCTGCTCTCTTCGCGGCTTTGCTCTTCTCCGTTCGGGCTGCCCACCGGTTCAAACTGGCTCGTCTGGCTATCCCACTGGTAGTTGATACCAAAGGTGGGCTGATCATCCTCATAAGTAATGCTGCGCCATTCCACTGTTGGGGGTGGCACGACTTGCCCGACGGTATTGATGGCAGAATTCATGGTCAGCACCACTAACAACGCGCCGTTGCTCCATTTGCCCGCGCGCAATGCCGCGAGCCTGTTCCTCCCCAACGTTCTGTTCATCGGCTTCATGTTCATCAGGGTATTAGAGTTGGGCGCCAGATGGACCGGTGGTGCCCTTCCGGGTTATCGGTGAACCTATGGGCGGCGCACCAGCCGCCTTCGGTTTGCTGTTGCCATTGTGCGGTGGTTGTGTACAGGTCAGGGGTGTTGGCCATTTGCAGCGGTTGCGCCCATATTGCGATCGTTGAAGACTTCCTACCGAGCATCGGCAACACCCACTTAGCACCGTGGTCAGTTGAAGTTTTCGGTGCCGTGGCAAACCAGCGCACTCCGCCGCTCGGAACCAAAGACCGCTTGTCGTCATTTTTGAGGACAAGCCCACAGCCGTGCTCCCGGTGTTGTCCTCATTTCTGAGGACAAGCCGTCGGGGGCATCCTTCTTCTTCCCTGCTTTAAGCCGGTGTGTGCCGTATGGCACCAGACTTGAGAGGCGCTCCGGTTCATTGGCAGATTGTTCCCAGCGGACCGCCCGGCGGCCCTGTCTCAACACGGCACCCGACCAACGGAAGTGCGGACACTTCCAACGGAAGTGCGCACCCGACCAACGGAAGTGCGGACACTTCCAACGGAAGTGCGCACCCGACCAACGGAAGTGCGGACACTTCCAACGGAAGTGCGCACCCGACCGACGGAAGTGCGGACACTTCCACCAGAAGTGTGCACCTGTCCGACGGAAGTATGGACACTTCCGTCGGGTTCGTCTGGCAAACCGTTGGAAGCATCTGCCAAACCGTTGGAAGTGTGGGGACTTCCGCCGGTTTCGTGCGCCAGGTTGGCAGGTTCTTACCTAAGGCAGCACTCCCGGAGCCCCGATCGGACAGTCGGCTGTGCGGGTCCGAGCACAGTAGCACCCTTCTCGTCGGCGTCGCCTGCGATACCAGCTTTCCGCCACCAAGCCGCCGTGCAATGCACTCTGCTCAGCGAGCCGGGTTGATCCACGCTCGTCCGCCGGGCCTTCGCATGATCGTTCCGGGGTTCCGCATGCTGACGCACGTCATGTCGGGGCATCCGGCGAGTTTCGATCTCCTTCTTACCAACCCATGGAACGTAAACTCATCCCCCTGCTCAGCGCAATGGTGCTCGGTGTGACCGCACAGACGAGCGCCCTCGGACAAGGCTGTGTAGCCATCCGCAGCTTCACGGCCTGCAACCCCAATGCCTTCAGCAATGGCAACGTGCTGGGCAAGGGCTTCATGCTCAGCACCAACTACCGCTACTTCGAGAGCTTCAGGCATTACAGCGGCACCGAGGAGAACGAAGCCCGGCAAGAGCTGAAGACCGCGGTATTCAACTGGACCAACCAAGTGAACCTCGGCCTCACCTACAACCTGAACAAGCGCGAAGGCATCACGTTCGTCCTGCCGTACTCCTACAACACGCGTTCATCGTTGTACGAGCATGGTGGCAAGGGCCGCTACAAGAGCCGCAGCGCCGGGATCGGCGACATGCGAGTGACCTACAACCGATGGATGTGGCATCCGGATAGCACGGCCACGGGCAACCTTCAATTGGGTGTTGGCCTCAAGCTGCCCACCGGCGATTTCAACGCGAAGGACTTTTTCTATAACGAGGGCACGGACACCATCCCGAACACGGCCACCAACCCTTGGGGGCAATACCAGCCGGTGGATCAGAGCATCCAGTTGGGAGATGGTGGCCTCGGTTTCACGCTGGAGATGCAGGGCTATGTGAAGTTCTTCGGTCCGTTGTACGGCTACATGAACGCGTTCTACCTCTTCAACCCCATGGACGTGAACGGCACGTTGACGTTCCGCTCACGGACCAACGAGCAGATCATGAGCGTGGCCGACCAATACATGGCGCGCGCTGGCCTCAGCCTTACGCTGAGCAGGAAGGCCGGGCTCAACCTCTTCGGCGGTGGTCGCATCGAAGGCATCCCGGTGGAGGACCTCATCGGCGAGAGCAACGGTTTCCGCCGGCCCGGCTATGTGATCCTGGCCGAACCAGGGGTGGATTGGATGCGGGGGCGTCACGATATCAACCTCAGCCTGTCCTACGCGCTTTATCGCAACCGCACGCAAAGCGTGACCGATAAAGAGAACACGGCGAACAGCACCTCCGGCCAGATCGTGCACGGCGATGCGGCTTTCGCGGACACCGTTTTCAACCTGAGCTGGAGCATCCGGCTGGGCTCGGGACATTGAACCGACCAACGAGCTGCAAGGGCACGCCCATGCAGCTCGGTTGTCGTGGCATTGGCGGCTGCGCGGACCCCGGGTCCCGCAGCCGTAAATGCTTAGAGCAGTTCGAGCTGCTTGAGCAACTGCGGCCGGTAGGTCTCGCTCACGGGGATCAGCTCGCGGCCCACTTTGATGTCGCTGGTGTCCAGCTTTTCGATGTGGCGCAGGTTGACGATGAAACTGCGGTGCACGCGCACGAACGACTTGGGCAGCTTCATGTCCAGGTCCTTCATGTTCATCAGGCTCACCACTTCCTTGCCGTCCAGCACGTAGCGTACGTAGTTGCTCTCGCTTTTCACGTAACGCACTTCGTCCAGGTCCACCTGAACAATGTCGTTGCCACTGCGCACGAAAACGCTGTTGCCAGCTGTGGCAGGAGCTGCGGGCGCAGTGCGTTCCAGCGCGCGCCAGGCCGAGGCGAAGCGCTCGAAGGTCACCGGCTTCACCAGGTAGTCGCGCACATGGAACTTGTATGCCTCGAGCGCGAAAGCAGGGTCGCCCGTGACGATGATGACGGGCACGCGCTCACCGATGCCTTCCAGCAGGGTAGGCCCGTCCACCTTGGGCATGTTCAGGTCAAGAAGAAGAAGGTCCCAGTGGCCCGCGCGCAGTTGGGCCATGGCTTCGGCGCCATCGTTCACGTGCACGGTTGCCCCGGTGGGGTCGAGCTTGGCGCAATGGGCCTTCAACAGGTCGGCGCTCAGCGGGTCGTCGTCGGCGATGAGGATGCGCATGGCGGGGAGGTGCACAATGTTACCAAGGAAGGCGTTCGGATGCCCGTTGTTCAGGGCAAGAGGCTGGATCGCTTCGGCCGCAGGGCCGGCCTCGCGATGACGGTGGCCGGACCGTCATCGCGAGGCATCCGAGGAACGAGGAGCCGAAGCGATCCAGCAGTGCGCTATATCGCACGCCAAAAACGAAGGGGAGCCGTTGCGGGCTCCCCTCCTTGGAAAGTCGTAGGCCGATCAGTTCTTCACGGCCGTGCCCATAGGGCTGCCGGCCTCCACCTTGGCGCTTGGTGTTGGCGCAATGGTCATCTCGTTCACCAAGTGCGTCGCACCAGCGAACACATCGATGGTCCAGAGCACGTAACGGATATCGACGCTGATCGTGCGTTGCAGTTCGGGCTCGAAGGCGATGTCGCCGCTCATGGCCTCCCAGTTGCCGTCGAAGGCGATGCCGATCAGCTCACCATTGCCGTTGATGACGGGGCTACCGCTGTTGCCGCCCGTGATGTCGTTCTTGCTGATGAAGCAGGTGATGAGTTCGCCCTTCGCATCGGCGTAGCGGCCGTAGTCCCGCTTCACCAGCAGTTCGTGCTGCTTCTTGGGCACCACGAACTCGTCGTTGGTGTTGTCCTCCTTCTCCAGGATGCCATCGGCGGTGGTCTCCATGTCGTAGTGCATGGCATCGCCGGGCTTGTAGTCGCCCACCTGGCCGTAGCTGCAACGGATGGTGCTGTTGGCATTGGGGTACCACATGCGGTTCGGCTCGCGCTCGCGCATGGCGGCCAGCATCAGGCGGTAGCCCTTGTCGATGTCGGGTTGTGCAGCCTGCATTGCTGGGTTCAGCTTGCCGCGGTAGAAGTCGAGGTCGCTGTGCATCGTCTGCATCACCATGTCCTTCTGCAACACCTTTAGCGAGGGCTTGGCCAGGAAGGCGTCCAGGCGGGCGCGGTCGGTCATCACGCTCGTCTTGAACATGGTGGCCGCCCACAGGTCGTAGTTGCCCTTGTACTTCTTTTCGATGGTCTCCATCACGTCCGGCTGCAGGCTCTTGTCCACGTCGTTGCGGAGCATGCGGTACATGGCCGCGGTGATCTTCTGGTCGGTGCTGGCGTTGTAGTCCTTGAAGAAGGGCTCAGCGGCTTCCTTGATGGCGGTCACCTGCGCGGCCACCGCTGCGGCATCAACGGGTTTTGCTTTCAACGCTTCTTCCAGGCCCATGAAGTTGAAGGCGAACTCAACGGCTTCGCTGCCGAACGCTGCTTCGTTCATGTAGGTGGCGGCCTTGTCGTACTTCTTGCGCTCGGCGTAGCCTTTCTCAAGCAGGCTCAGGAAGTCGCCGTATTTGGCCATGCGGCCTTGGTCGGCCTGTATCCAGGCCATCAGGTCAGCCTCTTGCTGCTTCTTCTTGTCGTGAACGTGCAGGCGCTTCAGTCCGCGTTGCTGCCCGATGAAGTACTTCCAGTAGTTGGCGATGCTCGCGTACTTGCTGGCGTATTTGATGCGCACGGCGGCGTCGGCGTTCATGTCCTGCTTCATGATGTCGAGCAGTTCGGTGCGCACCTTCACCACACTGGGTTGCTTCTCGCTCAGTTCATTGTCCACACCGTGACTGCTCAAGAAGCGGTTGGTTCGGCCGGGGCAGCCCATCACCATGGCGAAGTCGCCTTGCTTCACGCCACTGAGGCTGATGGGGAAGTGCCACTTGGGCTTGTAGGGCACGTTGTCGGCGCTGTACTTGGCGGGTTCGCCGTCCTTGCCCATGTAAACGCGGAACATGCTGAAGTCGCCGGTGTGGCGGGGCCACATCCAGTTGTCAGTATCGCCGCCGAACTTGCCGATGGCGCTGGGCGGTGCACCCACCAGGCGCACGTCGTGGTAGTCCTTGTAAACGAACACGTAGAACTCGTTGCCGTCGTACATGCTCTTGAAGTCGGCGCTGATGTTCGGTGCGTTCTCGCGCTCCTTTTCCAGATCGGCGCCGAGCTTTTTGATGGCGGCCTTGCGTTCCACCTCGGTCATGTTGTCGTTCACGGCGCCCAGCACCTTGTCCGTCACATTGTCGATGCGCTGCAGGAAGCTCACATAGAACTCCACGGGCAGTTCCTGCTCGCGTGTCATGGCCCAGAAGCCGTCGGTGAGGTAGTCGTGCTCCACGCTGCTGTGGCCCTGGATGGCATCGAAGCCGCAGTGGTGGTTGGTGAGCATGAGGCCTTCAGCGCTCACCATCTCGCCGCTGCAGAAACCGCCGCCGAGGCGCACCACGGCGTCCTTCATGCTGCTGTTGTTGATGTCGTAGATCTGGTCGGCGCTCAGCTTGCAGCCCATGCGCTGCATGTCGGCTTCGTTGATCTGCTTCAGCGTGTTGAGCATCCACATGCCTTCCTGGGCATGCAGCGTGGCGGCCAGGAGCAGCGCCACCATAGTCAGGAGTTTCTTCATCGTTAAGTCGAGGTTCGTGTTCTGGTTTTGCCGTGGCAACGTGCCGTAGGCGTGCATCAAGGGGCGGCTAATGTAGCCGCCGTGAAGCGTGCGACTGTCGTGGAACTGGGATGAGCGGTTGGGGCTGTGCCAAGGGAGCGTGGCCATGGAGTTTAGGAGTGCATTCCGCGTCACAGACGCGTTTCCCGGACGACCGCGTTGCAAACGCGGTCGGGCACACGTTCAATCCTGCGCCTTTAAGGGCTTCCATGCCACGGGCTGCAGCAGACCTTCGGCGTAGGCCGCAAAGTCCTTGAACTGCTGGGGCACTTGATGACGCGCCTTCACTTGTTTGCTCCTGCCACCGGCCGCAACCACAATAGTTGTTGAGGGCAGGTCCGTCACCTGGCTGTCATACACGTCTTGCAGGTCGAAGAAGCCGATGGCTTCGGCCTTGGCCAGCAGGAGTGCCAGCGTGTCCATGCCGACATGTGCCATGTACTCCCCCGTCTTCTCCACATGGCTCTTGCCGTTGTAGGTGGCATAGCCGCTGCGGTACACGTTCACCGTGTAAGCCGGGCACTTGCCGAAGCAGGGCGTTTTCGTGAGGGTGAAGAAAAGCGAATCGCCCGGCGATGAACCTCCGTAGATGGCGGAACTGGTCGCGGCTTTCTTGCCGTTGCACGCAACGAAGAACGCGGCAAGCACCACCGGGAGAAGAAGAAGAGTGGATGGCGTGTACTTCATACGGAACGCATTCCCGAACACCGTGCCGATCTCACTTCCGACGCGCGGCCTGCTGCTGTTTCTGCATGTCCTCCAGGCGCTGTTGCCAGCGGCTCTTCTTCTTCGGCTTCTTCATGTTCTCCAGCAGCTCGGCGCGCAGCTTCTTCTCGTCGATGAACCAGCGGCTGAACACCGTCATCTGCAGGATGGATATGATGTTGGCGAGCAGGTAGTAGAGGCTCAGTCCCGCTGGCAGGCTGTTCATGAAGAAGAGCATCATGATGGGGAATAGCCAGATCATCAGCTTCATGCTGGGCATGCCCTGCTGCTGAGGCATCTGCTTGCTGTTGAGCAGGCTGAAGCCGATGGTGCTGATGGCCATCAGGATGGTGAACAGGCTCACGTGGTTGCCGTAGTTCAGCGGCACAGTGAAGGAGAGGTTCGCGATGCTGTCGTAGGTGCTCAGGTCGTCGGCCCAGAGAAAGGGCTGCTGGCGCAGTTCGATGCTGCTGGGGAAGAACATGAACATCGCGTAGAGCACCGGCATCTGGATGAGCATGGGCACGCAACCGCTGGCCGGGTTCACACCGGCCTTGCGGTACAGTTCCATGGTGGCCTGCTGTTTTTTCAGTGGGTCGCTTTCCTTGTGCTTCTCGTTGATGGCTTCGATCTCCGGCTTCAGCGCACGCATGCGCGCGCCGCTCTTCTGGTTCTTGTACGTGAGCGGCATCAGGATCACCTTGATGGCGATGGTGAGCAGCAGGATGATGATGCCGTAGTTGAGGTTGAACTTGCTGAAGAAGTTGAAGATGGGGATGACGATCCAGCGGTTCATGTAACCGAAGATGCCCCAGCCGAGGTCGATGATGCGGTCGAAGTCGGGGATCTCCGTGCGGCGCAGCGTGCCGTAATGGTTGGGGCCGAAGTAGAAGCGCAGGGGGATGTCCACCATATCATCCGCTTTCTTGTCGAAGGCCAGCCCCGCGCTGAAGGCTTTCACGTGGGCAGTGTCGTTGGGCAGCATCCGCACGCCGATGTTGCACCCGCTGCTGGCGAACCCTTCGTTGCTGACCACCGCCGCCGTGAAGAAGTGCTGCTTGAAGGCGATCCAATTGGTCTTGCCCTCGAGCTTCTTGGTTTCATCGCCGTTCTCGGGCAGGTACTCGCGATCGGCGTTGACGTATTTGTAGAAGACGGAGCTTTTCGCTTCCTCGTGCGGCTTGTGCTTCTCATGGCGCAGGCTCACCACGTCCCACTTCAGTCGCACTGTGGCCGGGTCCACTTCGGCTTTGAGGTTCTCGAAGCGCACGTTGCTCTTCATGAACCAGCCAGCACTGTCGAGGCTGTACTCCATCACCAAACGCTTGCCGGGCACGGCCGTGTTGGCGGTGAAGGTCACGGAGCGCGGGTCCTTCTGCTCGGCGGTGAAGAACAGGTCGGCTGTGCTGGTGCGACGGCTCCCGCTGTGCGAGAAGTCGTAGGAGAAGCGGCCGCTGTCAGGGTCCTGCAGCAGCAGGGGTTGGTCGTGCTGGGCCTTGTACGGCTTCAGGCGGATCCACAACGGACGCGCGCCCAGTGTGCTGAACCGCACTTCCAGGTCGTCGTTCTCGATGGTAATGGTCTTTGCTTCGCCTTGGGCAGCGGTGTGGAAGAGGCCGAGCTCATCCGCTCGTTTGGCGGCCACCTGGGCCGTGTGCAGGCTGTCGATGTTGAGCGTGGTGTCGCTCTTCAGGCTGTCGGGGATGACAACATCCACTGTGGTGGCCTGGGTTACCTCGGCGTTCTTCGCCGCGGCTTCCTGTTTGGTCTGCTGTTCCAGTTCGTGGGCATGCACCTCTGCGATGCTGTCCTGGTAGTGCTGCGCTGCTGCGCGTTCAGCTTCCGAAGGCGCCTGCCAGATGCCGTAGCCCACCACGATGAGGGCGATGAGGCCGATGCCGATGAGTTGGTTCTTGTCCATTGCATGCGCCTATCGGCGCCGGTCCTGCTTTTGAAAGGGCGACGAAGATATCCGGGCACGCCAATGCGGGCAGTTGGACGTCGGATGGCCGGTTGTGCTGCTTTTCCGGTGGGGCAGTCAGGGCGCCAACGTTCCCCGCGGCCCCAGTTCGACCACCTCAAGGTCCTTCACCCTGCCAGCATCCAGCGAGAACCGCAGCAGCGTGCGCACGTGGTGGAAGCCGTGGCGGCCGCAGGCGCCGGGGTTCATGTACAGCATGTTCAGCCGCTCATCGAACTGCACCATGCACAGGTGCGTGTGGCCGCAAACGAACAGGGCAGGAGGGGAGCTGCGCAATTCCTCCTGCACGGCACGGTCATAGCGCGGCGGGCGCCCTCCTATGTGCGTCATCCACACGCGCACACCTTCCAGCGTGAACCGCTGATGTTCCGGGTGGGCTTGCCGAACCTTGGTGTCGTCGATGTTGCCCCACACGGCGCGCAGGGGCTTCCATGCGGCGAGCTCGTCCGTTACGTGCAGCCCGCCGATATCACCGGCGTGCCACACCTCATCGCATTGCGCCAGATGCTCGCGGATGCGCGGGTCGAGCCAGCCGTGCGTGTCGGACACGAGACCGATGCGGGACATGGGCGGTGAAGATGCGCCAGTGATCGCTCATTGCTTGGGCATGCGGCTTAGCCCTTCGGACCGTTGGGGCAAGGAGGGTCGGATCTGTTCACATTTCCCCCTCCCGCCACAAGCCCCCGTCATCTTCCTTTGTGCCCCGATGCCAACCACCGCCACCGACCCCGCCCTGAAGGCCGAACTGGCCCCTGCCACCAAGGAAACCGCCGTGAAGCTCGGCCTTCGCGAGGAGGAGTTCGAGAAGATCAAAGAGATCCTGGGGCGCACCCCCAACTTCACCGAGACGAGCATCTACAGCGCCATGTGGAGCGAGCACTGCTCGTACAAGAACTCCATCAAACTGCTGAAGACGCTGCCGCGCACGGGCCCCAAGCTGCTGGCCGAGGCCGGGCAGGAGAACGCTGGCCTGGTGGACATCGGCGATGGCTGGGCCTGCGCCTTCAAGATCGAGAGCCACAACCACCCCAGCGCACTGGAGCCCTACCAGGGTGCAGCCACAGGCGTTGGGGGTATTAACAGAGACATCTTCACCATGGGTGCGCGGCCCATCGCGCAACTGAACAGCCTGCGCTTCGGCGACCTGAAGGAGGAGCGCACACGCTGGCATTTGCGTGGCGTGGTGAAGGGCATCGGCGACTACGGCAACGCGTTCGGCGTGCCGGTGCTCGGCGGCGAAGTGGTCTTTGACAAGTGCTACAACACCAACCCGCTGGTGAATGCCATGAGCGTTGGTATCGTGCGCACCGACAAGGTGATCAGCGCCACGAGCCACGGTGTCGGCAACCCCGTGTTCATCGTGGGCAGCAGCACCGGCAAGGACGGTATCCACGGCGCGTCGTTCGCGAGCAAGGACATCACCGAAACGAGCATGGACGATCTGCCGGCCGTGCAAGTGGGCGATCCCTTCATGGAGAAGTTGCTGCTGGAAGCATCGCTCGAGCTCGCGCAGACCGACGCCATCATCGGCATGCAGGACATGGGTGCGGCGGGCATCACATGCAGCACCAGCGAGATGAGCGCAAAGGGCGAGAGCGGCATGGACGTGCACCTGGACCGCGTGCCCATGCGCCAGGACGGCATGCGCCCATGGGAAGTGCTGCTGAGCGAAAGCCAGGAGCGCATGCTGGTGGTGGTGAAGAAGGGCCGCGAGAAGGAGGTGAAGGCCATCTTCGACAAGTGGGACCTGAACTGCGTGGAGTGCGGCACGGTGACCAAAGGTGGCACGTTGCGGTACTTCTGGCACGATGAACTGGTTGCCGAAGTGCCTGCCGAAAGTCTTGTGCTGGGCGGCGGCGCACCGGTGTACACCCGCGAAACCCGCGAGCCGGCGTACATCGCCGAGAACAAGGCGTTCGACATCAACGAGATCGAACAACCCGACGACTTGAAGGCCATCGCGTTCAAACTGTTGAGCAGCCCGAACCTCGCCAGCAAGCGTTGGGTGATCGATCAGTACGACAGCATGGTGCGCACCGGCAACATGAGCACCAACGCACCGAGCGACGCTGGCCTGATGTTGGTGAAGGAAACCGGCAAGGCGCTGGCCGTTACTGTGGACTGCAACAGCCGGTACGTGCACGCCGATCCGTACGTAGGCTCCATGATCGCCGTGGCCGAGGCCGCGCGCAACATCGCCTGCACCGGCGGCGAACCCTGCGGCGTCACCAACTGCCTCAACTTCGGTAACCCCTACGATCCCGAGGTGTACTGGCAGTTCAGTGAAGTGATCCGTGGCATGGGGGATGCCTGCCGCGCGCTGGAGACACCCGTGACCGGCGGCAACGTGAGCTTCTACAACCACACCGTCACCGACAAGAAGAACATCCCCGTGTTCCCCACACCGACCATCGGCATGGTGGGTGTGGTGCCGGACATCAACAAACGCATGAGCCTCGACTTCAAGGAGAAGGGGCAGCTCATCTACCTGCTTGGGAAAGTCACGGAGGACCTGGGCAGCAGCGAGTACCTCTACCGCCTGCACAAGGAAGAGCGTTCACCGGCGCCGTACTTCAACATGGAGGAAGAGCGCCGCCTGCACACCATGATGCTGATGCTGATCCGCAAGGGCCTCATCAACGCCGCGCACGACGTGAGCGATGGTGGGCTCTGGCAGACGCTCATCGAAATGGCCATGCCGCGCAACCTCGGTTTCGACATCGTCACCGACAGCGAGATCCGCCCGGATGCCTTCCTCTTCGGTGAAGGTCAAGGCCGCGTGGTGGTAACAGTGACCGAGGAAACGGAGATCCCCTTCCTGGACCTGCTCGGCGCCAGCCATGTACCGAGCATCCTGCTGGGGCACGTCACGAAAGGCAAGCTCGTAGTGGATGACGAGCCGTTCGGCTTCATCGAGGACGCGAAGAAGATCCACGAGGAAGTGCTGCCGAAAGCGATGGCGGTATGATGAAGGTTCAAGGGACAAAGTCCAAGTAGCAAGTGTCAAGATCCAAACGAGCACTGGTCCAACTTGAGCCTTGACACTTGCTACTTGGATCTTGACACTTGCTACTTGGATCTTGACACTTGACCTCCACCCATGACCCTCGGCCGCCGCATCCGCCTCTTCCTCATCGGCATCGTGCTGGGCTGCGTGGCAGCGTGGTTCTTTTTCGGTGAGCGCCTCACCAGCAGCGCCTGGATGCCGGAGGACCGCATCAAGCTGCGTTTGAAAACGACCTTGGTGAAGGCCACACCGCAAGGAGCGGCGGATCTCAGCGCTTGGCCGAGCACCTTGGACAGCGTGCGCAGCAGCATTGCGCGCGGTGAAGTGGTGCTGAAGGAAACCCGCCGCCACGGCGATAGCCTCACCTACACCGTGGATGTGGTGCTTGCGGGACGCAATGCGCGCGTGAAGGCCGTGGTGCTCGAAGACCTACGGGTGGATACGTTGGCAGCGTTGGTGGGCTTGGCACCGCGTTGACCCACCTACAAGTTCCTTCTCCGCCTGCGCTCCTGAGCGATCAACGCCAGTTCGCGGCCGCTCTGCCCACGTGCGCTTGTGTTCTCGGCCGCGCGGCGCAGCAGGTAAGGCATCACCTCGCGCACAGGGCCATAGGGCACGTACTTGGCCACGTTGAAACCGGCGGCGGCCATGTTGAAGCTCAGGTTGTCGCTCATGCCCAGCAACTGCGCGAAGTACACGCGCTCGTCGTTGTGCGTTATGCCGTGTTCGTTCATCAACCGGCCCATGAGCAGGGTGCTCTCGTCGTTGTGGGTACCCACCACCACATGGATGCGGTCCAGGTGCCCGGCGCAGTAATGCAGCGCAGCGTCGTAGTCGCGATCGCTGCTCGCTTTGTCAGGTTGGATGGGATCGGTATAGCCCAGTTCAGCGGCCCGCGCCCGCTCTTTCTCCATGTACGCGCCCCGCACGAGCTTCACGCCGAGGATGTAGCCGCCGCTCAAGGCTTTTTGGTGGCTTGCCTTCAGGAAGGCCAGGCGGTCGTGCCGGTAAAGCTGCACGGTGTTGTAAACAATGGCGCGGGTGCGGTTGTGCTGCGCCATCATGCGATCGGTGATATCGTCGATGGCCTGTTGCATCCAGCTCTCTTCGGCATCCACCAGTACCCGCACATTGGCTGCTGCTGCTGCGTTGCAGATCTTCTCCATGCGTGCCACCACGCGCAGCCACTCCTCCCGTTCGGTAGCGCTCAGCACACGGCCTTCGCTCATGCGCGCCCAGATGTCCAAACGCCCGATGCCGGTGGGCTTGAAGACGCAGAACGGAATGTCCGCGCGCTGCCGGGCCAGCTCGATGGTGCGCACGGTTTCCGCCACGGTGCGATCGAGCGCACCCTCGTCCCCGTCCTTGCCTTCCACACTGTAGTCGAGGATGGTGCCCACGCGGCTCTTCTTCAGTCCCGCTGCGGTGTCAAGGCTTCCCTCCATGGTTTCGCCGCCACAGAACTGCCGGAAAATGGTGGCCTTTATGAGCCCCGCGATGGGCAGGTGCAGGTTGAGGGCGAACTGTGTCAGCTTGCCGCCGATCGCGCTGAGCCAGGGATCGCCGATGACCTTGAACAGCCAATACGCCCTCCGGAGATCATCGTTGCTCTTGTGCGCGAAGGCCGTGCGCGTATCGCGCAGATCGGGCAGTGCTTGCGGAGGCGCGGCGGTGGCCGGTGGAGGCATCGGGTTGCGTTCCTTTGAAGGCCGCCCGCCTTCGCCCCGGCAACATGCACGTGGCTTCGGCGAGCGCGGCCAAATGTAGAGGCATGCCCAAACGCAAACAGCTATTGGAGGTCAAGGCTGGAGACCATCCGGTGTTCTTGGGCGGAAGCGCGCTGGATGCTTTGGCCGGTCTGGCCAGGACCCGAAAGGGCAAGGTGTTCGTGCTGTGCGATCGCAATACTGCCCTGCATTGCCTGCCGGAACTGCTTGGCGCATTGGAAGGGCTTGCCCCCATCGCCACAGTGGAGGTGGAACCCGGTGAGGCCAGTAAGAGCATCGGGACCTGTCAGGGATTGTGGGAGCACCTGCTGGTGCACGAAGCCGATCGGCACACATTGCTCATCAACCTCGGCGGAGGGGTGGTCACGGACCTCGGAGGTTTCGTGGCCGGCGCGTACAAGCGCGGCATCGACTGCGTGCACGTGCCCACGACGCTCATGGGCATGTGCGATGCGGCCATCGGGGGCAAGAGCGGTATCGATATGGGAGGGGTGAAGAACGCCGTGGGCTTGATCACGGGTCCGTTGGGCGTGTACGTGCACGTGCCGTTCCTGCGCACGCTGGGCAAACGCGAACTTCTGAACGGTGCCGCGGAGATGATGAAGCACGGCCTCGCCCTGGACGCACAGCACTGGCACGACCTGCAGGATGCGCCGTTGCACGACCTCGACGTGTTGGCCCAGCTCATTTCCCGTAGCGTTCAGTTGAAGGCCGCCGTAGTGACCGCCGACCAGCACGAGAACGGCGTGCGCAAGAAGCTCAACTTCGGGCATACCATCGGCCATGCCCTTGAGGCGCACAGCTGGGAGAGCGGCCAGCGCGAATTGCTCCACGGCGAAGCGGTCGCGATCGGTATGATCGCCGAAGCGTGGCTCAGCTGGCGCATGAGGACCATAGGGCGCGAGGAACTGGAAACAATTACCGCGCGATTGCTTTCGTACTACAAGCCCTACCCGCTCATGGCCTCCGACCATCACCGCTTGCTTGAACTGATGCGCAACGACAAGAAGAACACTGCTGGTGGTTACCGCTGCACACTGTTGGAGCGCATCGGCTCGGCGCAGGTGGATGTGGAGGTGAGCGCCACCTTGATGGGCGAAGCCATCGACCATCTTCGGCACCTCTGATCCAATGGCATCCATCACCATCACCGCACCGGCCGATCGCCCCAACGGCGTCGTTACGCTACCGCGCAGCAAGAGCGTTGCCGCGCGCGCAGCCATCATCAGTAGCATGGCCAGGCCATCGGGCCCACGCTTGGCCGAGGAAGAGTTCGAGGCCGAACTGACCCACTACCCCGATGTCGAGGACAGCCTGATCCTGCGCCGCTTGTTGCAGGGGAACCCCGAAGTGATGGATTGCGGCATGGGCGGCACAACGCTGCGTTTCCTCATGGCCTGGGCGGCCATCCGCGCCGGCGAAGAGCACCTCCTCACCGGTGCCCCGCGATTATTGGAACGGCCGCACCAACAGCTCGTTGATGCGCTGAAGTCCATGGGGGCCGACATCACGGTGCGGCCCGATGGTTACCTGGTGCGCGGCAAAGCCCTTGAGGGCGGAAGCGTACTCTTCGATCATGCGGTGAGCAGCCAGTACATCAGCGCCGTTATGATGATCGGCCCCATGCTGCCCGACGGCTTGCGCGTCTACTGGACCGGTCCCCGCCTCAGCGAGCCGTACGTGAGGATGACCATGACCATCATGGCCCACTACGAGGGTTGGTGTTCCATGAAGCCCGCAAAGGAAGAACCCATCATCATCGAAAGCGGCGGTTACAAACTGGCGCCGTTCGAAGTGCCGACGGATTGGAGCGCAGCGGCCTTCCTCTACCAAGTGGTCGCGCTGAAGCCGCGCACGCGCATCGTCCTCGCGGACCTCACCATCCATGGGATGCAGAGCGATGAATCCATTGCGCACCTGCTGAACGATGTGGTGGAAACCGAAGCGTGGGAAGAAGTGACGATGCCCGAGATCCGCGGCTTCACACTGGTGCACCGCAACCTGCGCAAGCTGGCCTTGGACAACAAGCCGATCGATCTGCAATGGTTCCCTGACGTGTTCCCGTCCATTGCCATAACGCACGCTGCATTGGGCCGCACCACCACGTTCACCGGCGTGGACAACTTGTACTTCAAGGAGAGCGATCGCATTGCGGCCGTGCGTGGTGCCTTGGCGCAGCTGGGCATTGCATGCGAGGTGAGCGAGGGCACGGTAACGGTACGTTCAAGCCCTGAACAGGTCGAAGCGCTCCGCGACCGGTCCTTCACGTTTTCGTCCAGCAACGATCACCGCATGGCCATGGGCCTCGCCTCGCTATGTCTCGTCTGCAAAAGCGTTACCATCAACGACCCGCAAGTGGTGGCCAAGAGCTATCCGGCATTCTGGGACGAGTTGGAGAAGCTCGGTTTCAAGTTGGAGCGCGGGGAATAGCGGGTCTAACCCCTTGTTCTATCCTCCATCAGCCATCGGCAATGGCCGCTCATGGAAGGCGTCGGCACCCGGCTCGGGCCTCGGGTACATTCGCCGTGCATGTCCGCTGTGCAACGCCATAAGCTGGTTTATTGGAGCACCCAGTTCGGTGCCTGGGGCATGTGGGTGATCGTGGTGGCCATCTACGACTCCCTGGACGACCAACCTCACCCGGGGCTATGGAAGAGCCTGCTCATCATCCTGGCCACTGCCGTCGGGCTGAGCCACTTGCTGCGCAACCACATCAAACGCGAAGAATGGCTCGAGATGCGCATCGACCGAGCGCTGAGCCGCATACTGTGGGCGTCCATGCTGCTGGGCGGGCTGTCGTACTCCCTGCAAGCGCTCACGAACGACCTGTTCCTGCCCGGCATGCCCAGCATGTTGCAGCTGAGCGCGCGCGAAGTGTTCTCGCTGGTCCTCAACTGGACCATCATGTTCGTGCTGTGGAGCTTCGGCTACTTCGCTTACCACTGGTTCGTGGCGCACCGGCGTGAAGAAGTCCGGAACCTGAGGCTCGAAAGTGCCATGCGCGAGAACGAGCTGAACATGCTGCGCAGCCAGATGAACCCGCACTTTATCTTCAATGCCATGAACAGCATCCGCGCGCTGATCGACGAGGATCCGGCAACCGCAAAACAGGCCATCACGCAGTTGAGCGGCATCCTCCGGAACAGTTTGCTCATGGGCCGCAAGCGCAGCGTGCCCTTGAACGAAGAATTGGCCGTGGTGCATGATTACCTCGCTTTGGAACGCATCCGGTTCGAAGAGCGCCTCGCCGTGGAGTGGGACATCGACCCGGCCACTGAACAATGCCCCGTGCCGCCCATGATGGTGCAAACACTTGCCGAGAACGCCGTGAAGCATGGCATCGCGAAGCTCACCAAAGGCGGCGTTATCCGGATCAGCGCGCAGCAAGGTGCAGGCGAAGTGGTGCTTACCGTGAGCAATACCGGTACGCTGGACACCAACGTGCACCAGCGCTCGGGCACCGGCATCGGCCTCAGCAACACGCGCAAACGCCTGGCCTTGCTCTACGGTGAACAGGCCGTGCTTTCCATCACCGAACACAGCGGCATGGTCACCACACGGGTGAGCCTGCCGCAGGTCCGCATCCCGTCACTCACCGCAACCCCACAAGCCGTTACCGCATGAAAGCCCTGATCGTTGACGATGAACGCCTTGCGCGCAAGGAACTGATGAGCCTCTTGGCCAAACACCCCGAAGTGGAGATCGTGGGCGAAGCGGCCAACGCCGATGACGCCGAGAAACTGGTGGCCGAACTGCGGCCCGACCTCTTGTTCCTCGACATCAACATGCCCGGCCGCGATGGCTTCCAATTGCTCGAAGCGCTTGACCCCGCACCGCACGTGATCTTCGTTACGGCCTACGATGAACACGCCTTGCGCGCCTTCAAGGTGAACGCCTTGGATTACGTGATGAAACCCGTGGAGCCACAGCTCCTCGAGGCCGCGCTGAACAAGGTGCCGCGTATCACCGAGGAAGGCTCGCCGCAGCGCGACATCCTCCGCGCCGACGATCAGATCTTCCTGCGCGATGGTGAGAAGTGCTGGTTCTGCACGCTGAAGGACGTGCGTTACTTCCAGAGCGAAGGCAACTACGTGCGCGTGTTCTTCAACGACCAGAAACCCATGGTGCTGCGCAGCCTGAACACCTTGGAGAAGCGCCTCGACCCGCTCGTCTTCTTCCGCACCAGCCGCAAGCACATCATCAACCTGCAATGGGTGGAGAAGATCGAACCATGGTTCAACGGCGGGCTGATGGTGAAGCTGAAGACCGGCGAGCAAGTGGAGGTGAGCCGCAGGCAGGGCGCCCGCTTCAAGGACTTGCTGAGCCTGTAAGCTGAACGGGGCGCGACTTCCGCCGCGCCCCGCTGATCGTTCGCCAAACCTCTACCCTTGTTGCGCGGCGGTCGATCAAACTGATGCTGGTCCCTTGGTCGTGGCGCGTCGTGCCTCCGCCACCTTCTTGTGCGCCATGATCAGCGCGAGGCCACTGCAGATCAGGATGCCGATGAAGTATGAAGCCGGGTTGTCGGTATCTGTTCCGCGATGGATGATGCTGTCGGCGAACCAGCCGAGACCGAGGCCCGCACCAGCTCCGATCGCCATGTAGCCCAGACGAAGGCCCGTGTATGACATCAGTGATGCGGCGTCCACGCCTTTCTCGATCATCGCCATGCGTTCACGGTGGCGAGCGCTGAGGGCTACGTAAAGGATGCCGAACGTGGAGGCGAAGAAGGCAATGCCGGTGATGGCTTCAGTGGCGAGCATGTCGTGTGTTGTTGTTCGAAGCATCTGACGCACCCCGGAACGCGTCGGTTACAAAAGCGCCATCCCGCGGTTGAGCCGTGCCTTGTGGAAGCGCTGGCCGTTGGTGTATGTCCCGACCACCGTTCAACCGTGCACCAGCACATTCGTAACCGCTAAAGGGTTGGGAGCGTCCCATCCGCGCCACAAGTGAACGAGCATGAAGCCATATCGCAAGCGCGCCAGGGCGATCAGCGTGCCTTCGCGTGGCTGGTCCGCCAGTACCAGCACATGGTGTACACGGCGGTGCACCGCATCCTGCGCGATCGCGAAGGATCTGAGGAAGCCGCGCAGGACACCTTCGTGAAGGCCTACCAGAACCTGGGCACCTACCAGGGCGGCAGCAAGTTCAGTACGTGGCTCTTCAGCATCGCCTACCGCACGGCCATCTCGCAATTGCGCAAGCGGCGCGAGGCCACCGGATCGGTGGACGACCTGGGGGTGCACGAACCGGCCGCGGTGGAGGTGAGCCGCGTGGAGCAGGGCGACCGGGCCGCGGCCCTGGAGCGCGCACTGGCCGAACTGCCCGCCGAGGACGCGGCCGTGGTGAGCTTCTATTACCTGGAGGAGATGAGCGTGGAGGAGATCGTAACCGCCACGGGTTTGGGTGCGTCCAATGTGAAAGTGAAGCTGCACCGCAGCCGCAAACGGCTGATGGACATCTTGCAGCGCGAACTGAAGGAGGAAACATGGACGCTCATCGTCGATTGAACACCGCCCAAGGGGACAACGCCCTGCGTGAGCTGTTCCGTGAAAGCGGGCACCACAGGGCGCCCGAGGGCATGGAGGCGCGCATCCTGCAGCGCCTCGCCGTGATGCCTGCACCTGTGCGGTCGGCCGAACCGGCATTGATCCCCAAGTGGATGTGGTCCGGTGCCGGTGCGTTGATGCTGGTGTGCATGGGGTTGCTGTTGGCGCAACCCGGACAGAGCGGGGACGGATTGTTACAGCGCTACGTGCCAGAGGTGCCTTCGCTATCCCTGGATGTGTTCACCTCCGGGTGGTTCTTGATGGCCGCCAGCTGCGGGCTGTTGCTGCTCGCCGCGGACACGCTGCTGGCGCGGCGCGCGGCGCGGTAAGGAGTTATTCCCAAGAGTTCCATCAAGGAGCTACCACCACGTTGTCACCCCGCGCTCGACGCGGGGTCTCCAAAATGGCGCTACCGCGCCATCGTACCCCGGTCATTCACGAAAGTCCACTAAGAGGTCCTTCCACTCCGGGTTCATCCCATTGACCAGGTCCCTCTTCCATTCCTTGCCCCATCGCTTCACTTTCTTCTCGCGGGCAATGGCTTCGTTGATCCATTGGTGGCGTTCGTAGTACACGAGCTTCAGCACGCGGTAACGAGCAGTGAAGGACTCCTTGTCCTCCATCGCTCGGTGTTCGTGGACGCGTCGGTGCAGGTCGTTCGTGACCCCGACATAAAACATGGAGTGCCCCGCGTTCGTGAGGATGTACACCCAGTATTGATGGATGCGGACCATGGTGAGGGAAGGTAGGCGAGACCTTGCGACATGCGTGCTTCAATGGCGCGGTAGCGCCATATCGGAGACCCCGGGGCGAGCCCGGGGTGACACACGCGACCAGACAAGGACGACAACCACGCGTTCAGAACGTGTGAGGGACTGACTTCCCTCAGATCCGCTCACAGCAACCCCTTCACCACGGCGATGGCCGCCTCGTAGTCGGGTTCGGCGCCGAGCTCGGGTGCTGCTTCGCAATGGCGGATGATGCCTTGCGGGTCGATGACCCATGTGATGCGGCCCAGCGTGTTGGCCAACTTGCCTTCCATGAGTTCCGCGCCCCACACGCGCGCGCAATCGCGGTAGCGGAAGTCGCTGCCCGTTACCACCTTGTCGATGCCTTCGGCGGCACAGAACCGCTTCAGCGCGAAGGGCAGGTCCATGCTGATGGACAGCACCGTGGCGCCAAGACCGGTCGCGCGCTGATTGAAGGTGCGCGTCTCCAGCGCACAAGTGCTGGTGTCGACACTGGGGAACGCGATGAGCACCACCACCTCGCCCTTGTGATCGGCAAGGCGCGCTTCGGTGCGATCCTGCTTCACGTAACGGAGCGTGGGCGCAATGGTGCCGGGTTGGGGAAGCGGGCCGTGGAAAGGAGGTTGGGGCATGTCTTGAAAACAGTTGCAGCCAAAGGCCATTGGCCAATAGCCATTGGCTTTTGCTCACTGGCCAAAGGCAGCAAGCATCAAGTTCAGATCGGTGTAGGGCAGCTTGAAAGCCTCGCTGAGGATCTCGCTGGTGAGCGAGCCGTTGTACAGGTACACGCCGTGGCGCAGGCCGAGGTCTTTCTTGATCAGCTCTTCGAAACCTCCTTGGTCACCCATGTTCAATAGCAACGGACTGAAGATGTTGCTGAGCGCGTAGCTGGCCGTGCGGGGCACGCGGCTCGCGATGTTGGGCACGCAGTAGTGGATCACACCATATTCCTTGTACACGGGATCGGTGTGCGTGGTGACACGGCTCGTTTCGAAACAGCCGCCACGGTCGATGCTCACGTCCACGATCACGGCGCCGCTCTTCATGCACTGCACCATATCGGAGGTCACCACCATGGGCGTGCGACCATGCTCGGGCCGTAGCGCACCGATCACCACATCGGCATTGGTGAGGGCGTGTTTGAGTTCATCGGGTTGTATGACGCTGGTGTAGATGCGCGTGGCCAGGTCGCTCTGCATGCGGCGCAGGCGGTAGATGCTCTTGTCGAACACCTTCACGCTGGCACCCAGGCCCAGCGCGGCCCGTGTGGCGAACTCGCCCACGGTGCCCGCGCCCAGGATCACCACATTGGTGGGCGCCACACCGCTGATGCCGCCGAGCATGAGCCCCGGACCGCCCTTGTCGGTGCCCAGGTATTCGCTGGCGATCAGGATGCTGGTGTTGCCCGCTATCTCGCCCATGGTGCGGATCACGGTGTAGATGCCTTCGCGGTCCTTGATGAAATCCCACGCCACGGCATGCACGCGTTTCTGCATCATCTGCTTCAGGGCATCCTTGGGCTGCACGGTCATCTGCAGGGCGGCGATGAGCAGCTGCTTGGGCCGCAGCATACCGATCTCTTGCGTGCTGGGCGGCGCCACCTTTAAGATAATGTCCGCCTTGAAAACCTCTTCGGCGCTGTCCACCAGCATGGCCCCGGCCTCAGTGTAGTCGCTGTCCTGGAACTGCACGGCCTTGCCTACCCCACGCTCCATCACCACGTCGTGACCGCGACCGGTGAGGACCCCCACAGCGGCGGGGGTCAGCGGCACGCGGTGCTCTTGGAAAGAGACTTCTTTGGGAATGCCGATGAAGAGGTTCTGCTTCTTGCGGCGTGTTTCCAGCGCTTGCTCTTGCGGGAGCAGGGCCACCTCGCTGGCCAGTTGCCGGATGAGTTCGCTATGGGCGGTCATGATGGTGTTGAGCCGATGGCCATTGGCTAATGGCCATTGGCTTTTGGATCGACGGTCAAGATACGGTGGTCACCTTCCACTTCAATTCTGATGTAGGCGGTGCCATCGGGCAGCAAGTGGTCGGCCAGCTCGGGCCACTCGATGAAGCAGTAGGCGTCGCTGTCCACATATTCGGTGAAACCGATGCCCTCCAGCTCGCGGGCGTCGCGCAGGCGGTAGAGGTCGAAGTGGTACACAGGCCCGTCGTGGGCGCTCCAGTACTCGTTCACCAAGGAGAAGCTGGGGCTGCTGGTGCTGTCCACAACGCCCAGCGCCCGGCAGAATCCTTTGATGAGGGTGGTCTTTCCAGCGCCCAGCTCGCCGTGCAGCGCAAAGACGCGCACCTGCGGAAAGTCGCGGAGGATCGCTTGCGCGACGTCCGCAGCTTCGGCAGGCGAGATGAGTTTGTAAGCCATTGGCGCGCGAAGATGCGGGAGGAGGCAAGACACTTGGCACAAGTCACAAGGCTCAAGGCCCAAGTCCGAATGGGAAGAGACGGTGTGGAAAAGGAGCGAGTTTCCGCCACGGAGCACCGACCACGTTGAGACTGTTCAGTAAAGTGTGTCAGGCCGGAGTTGCGAACTTCAAACCCTGACCCATGGAAGACAAGACGGACAAGTTCGATTACGAAGCCTTCGAGAAGGAGGCCATGAAGCAATTGCTTCTGGGCAAGCCGCTCAGCGGCAGCGAAGGGGTGCTGACGCCCTTGGTAAAACGGCTGATGGAAGCCACCCTACGGGGAGAGCTGAGCGCGCATCTGGAAGAGGACACCGGCAAGGCCAACCGGCGCAACGGGCACGGCCGCAAGCGGGTGAAGACCGCACACGGGGAGGTGGACATCGCCACCCCGCGGGACCGGAACGGGACCTTCGACCCACTGCTGCTGCCTAAACGGGAACGGGTTCTGAACGCCGAGCTGGACCTGAAGATCATCAAGCTCTATGGACTGGGGATGAGCCAGCGCGACATCAGCGACCATGTGCGCGACCTCTACGGCATCGAAGTGAGCGAAGCCACCATCAGCGCGGTGACCGACCAGGTGGTCGCCGATGTGCAGGCATGGCGGCAGCGCCCCTTGGAAGCGCGTTACGCCATCGTATGGCTCGATGCCATCCATTTCAAGGTGAAGGAAGAGGGTCGCGTGGTGAACAAAGCCGTTTACACCGCCCTTGGCGTGGGCCCCGATGGCCACAAGGACCTGCTTGGCCTCTACGTTGGCCAGCACGAAGGCGCCAAGTTCTGGCTGAGCGTGCTGCACGACCTACGCCAGCGCGGGGTGGAGGACATGCTGATCGCGTGCATCGACAACCTCAGCGGCTTCTCCGAGGCCATCGCGCTGGTGTACCCGCAGAGCGACATCCAGCTGTGCATTGTGCATCAGGTGCGCAACACCTTGAAGTACGTGAGCTACAAGCACTACAAGGAAGTGGTCAAGGACATGCGGGCCATCTACCGGGCACCCAACGAGGAGCGTGCCCTGCAAGCACTGGAAGTGTTCAGCGACAAATGGGGCGAGCGCTATCCGCAAGCGGTGAACTCCTGGCGCATCAACTGGCCGCTTCTGGCCAGCCAATACCGGTACAGCGAGCGTATCCGGCGGCTGATCTACACCACCAACCCCATCGAGGGCTTCCATGCCCAGTTGCGCAAATACACCAAGACCAAGCGCGTCTTCGAGAACGACATGGCCCTGCTCAAACTGCTCTTCTTGGCCCAGCAGCGCATCGTGGAGAAGATGGCCGCAAAGCCCATCTTCGCCTGGCGTGAGATCGCAGCCGAGTTACGCTTGCTCTTCGGACCGCGCTTCGATCCACAACTGGCCAACACCGATCAACACGTTATCAGTCTCCCCCAGACCCCCTCGTTGAAAACCCAACTACATCAACAACATCAGTGATCAAGATCGTGACACACTTAATCTAACAGACCCACCACGTTGTCACCAAGGAGCTACCACCACGTTGTCACCCCGGGCTAGCCCCGGGGTCTCAGGTTTGGCGCTCCCGCGCCAACGAAGCTTTGCACGCATTCTTCAATGGCGCCGTAGGGCCATGGTGGAGACCCGCTCCCGCATCCAGTGCGGGGTGATAAACACGCGCTCCGGCACCAGCGACAAACACGCGACCAGACGGTGTGGACGAGCACGTCTCCCGCGCTGAGGCCTGCGCGCCGCACCAACAACTCATCTCTCCTTCATCCCCCTCCTCACCACTGCTCCCCGGTTGACATTCGTTCACACGGGATAGTTCCACCTTTCGGTTTATGTGGCCTTGCGAACGCTGCGGCCCTGCGGCCGCGGTGCGTCACATTCCGCTACCAGAGCGGGTTTGCGTGCGGGTAGGTTCGCCTTCGACAACGCCGGTTCCCCTTGGCTGGCCGCAACGAACGAACCGAAAACCCGCAAGCCATGAGCCGCACGCATTTCCTCTTTTCATCCGCCATCCTCCTGTTGTTGGGAGCGTGGCCGTTCATTCCAGTTCGCGCCCAAAGCGCCGCCGACCGTCACTTGCGCCAAGGGGCGCCCACCGCGCAGAGCTCAGGCAAGGCGCTGCACCTGCGCGCCGCTGGTACCACCCTGTGGAGCGAAGACTTCGAAGGGGGCCTGAACGGTTGGACCGTGAACACCAGCGCAGGCAACGTGGATTGGCAACTCACGACCACCGGCAACACTGGCGGCTATACGCCCGGCCCGCTCGAAAGCACTACCGGCTTCCCCGGCGGCCAATGGATAGTGGCCGACAGCGATGCCGATGGCTCGCCCGGCACGGACGAGAACACCAGCATCATGAGCCCCGCCATCACCGGCTTCGACACCGTGCAGTACATGCTGCTCAGTTTCGAGCAGAGCTTCAGGCAGCTGAACGACGATGAGACGGTGGTGGAGGTGAGCGGCAACGGGGGCCTCAACTGGACCACCTACCCGGTGAACACCGATGTGCCGGGCAACCAGATGACGCCCGGCGCTCCGGCATCGCAGCTCATCACGCTCAACATCAGCGATGCGCTGGTGGGCGGCAGCAGCGACATACGCCTGCGTTTCCGTTGGATCAGCTCCGAGGGCTACACCTACAGCTGGCAGGTGGACGACATTGAACTGACCGAGGCCAGCGACAACGACCTGAAGATCCTCAGCGCAACGCACGCCGCTTGGGACCTCAGCGAGCCCGACTTTGCCGGCTTGCCCTACACCGTTTACCCGGTGAACGAAGTGCGCGAGCTGAAGTTCAGGGCGCAGCTGGTGAACAACGGTTCGCAGACCCAGCACAACGTGCGCTTGCGCGCCACGGTGGACGGGCCCGGCGGCAACGATGCCGTGCTCTACAGCGATCCCATCGATGTGGCGCCCGCGCAGAAGGACAGCTTGTTCATCACCGGTTGGACACCGCCCGCCAACGTAGGTACGTACTACGTGACCTATGCACTGGAGCAGGACGAAACCGAGGATGATCCCGCCGACAATGAAATGGCGCGCGAGTTCGCCGTGAACGATTTCATCTTCGCCAGGGACGAGGGCATTACCACTGGTGGCTACGACAACGAGGGCGATGAGTACGAACTGGGCAACTGGTTCCACGTGAACGATTGGGACAATACGCTCTACGCCATTGATGTGGCCGTGACCAACCAGAGCGATGTGGGCGCGCCCATCCGCGGAATCGTTTACGACGCCGAGCGCGACTTCTTAACGGAGACGGATGAGTACTTCATCCAGGCCGGCGATCTGAACGATGATGGCGAGGCCAATTTCATCACGCTCGTATTGCCCGATCCACTGCCGCTGGAAGAGGATGCCGACTACCTGGTGGCCATGCACCACTATGGCGGCACCGAGGACGTGTTCTGCGCTACCAGCGGTATCTCAATGGAGCAGACCAGCCTGATCCTGGACTACACGAATGCCACCTGGTTCTATGTGAACAGCACACCCATGGTGCGCATGAACTTCTCGCCGTCGGTCGGCGTGCACGCGCATCAGCGCCGCACGGGCCTCGCAGTGGTGGCCATGCCCAGTGCGTTCGTTGACCGTACCACCCTGCGCATGGACTTGGAGCGGCCGGCCGCAGTGCGCATAGATGTGCGCGATGCCACAGGCCGGATGGTCTGGAACCAGGACATGGGCCGCATGGGCCACGGCCAGCAGCAGGTAGAGCTTGGACTATTGCACCTGGCTGCGGGTACATACACCTGCACGGTGATGGCCGGCGACGAACTGACAACGGTGCGCCTGCTCAAGCGCTAAGAATGGACCTGATCATCTGAACGGCCGGGGAACTACCCCGGCCGTTCGGCATTCAACACCGGATGTGTATATAACAGGACGGGATCCGTATTGAGCTGTGCAGCGGCAGGGAAAGGTTGTGCGTCAAACCGTCGGATGCACGTTCGGCCCCAATGTGACCGGTCACAGGTCGGTGCCGATCACCCATCCGGCTACATTCGCAACCCTTCAACACAACAACCAACGATCATGAAACTGAAGTACTCTGCTCTTCTGTTGGTGGCCGTGGCCAGCGCTGCACAAGCGCAGTACGCCACCAAGCGGCCGCTACGCCTGAGCCCTGCGGGGGTGTCGCCCTCGCCGAACGTCATCGACGTTCCTCCCATGACGGCCAAGGCCGCCGGTGACACCGTCTTCAATGAGGACTTTGCCAACGGTTTTGCCGGCAACAACGGTTTCGGCGCTTGGACCACGGCTGAGGCCGATGGCAACTGGTGGGTGTACAGCACCACAGGTCCCAATGGCGCCTACAGTGTCCCTGCTGAGGCCATTACCGGTGGCAGTGCTGCCAACGGCTTCATGATCTTCCAAGCCGACAGCGGAAACAGCGATTTCAGTGGTGGTGCGCCTACCGCGCTGCCCTCTTTCACGGATTGGACCGGTGCTTTGGTGAGCCCCGTGATCGACCTGAGCGCTACGCCTTTTGTGCGCTTGGAGTTCCGCCACAAGCAGCGCTGGTGCTGCGGCGAGGTTCCCCAGTTGCTCCAAGTAAGCAATGACGGTGGTGCCACCTGGACCACCGACTACAACGTGGTGAGCGAGGCCGCCAACGACGACAACGGACCCTTCACAACATCCGTGAACATCAGCAACGCCATCTCGGCCAACCCTTCGCAAGCCCGGTTCCGCTTCCTGTTCAACGGTGGCGACCAAGGCACCAGCCACTACCACTGGCAGGTTGATGACATCAACATCATCGAGGTGTTCGACTTCGACATGGTGGTGCAAAGCGCCAAGAGCCACAGCTTCGACCTGGATCTCTCCGCCACCTACGATTCGTTGAACTACACTGTGTTCCCCTTCGCACAGCTGCGTCCGCTGCCGATGAACATGACCGTTCTCAACAACGGTAGCGCCACGCAGGACGTTACCGCCAACTTCACGGTGACCCAGGGCGGCAACCCTGTGCTGGACCAGGACCAGAACATCATCGGCTTCGGTGCTGGTACCATCCAGACCGTCTTCGCCGACCCCGACTTCACGCCGCCCCAAGTGGCAGGTACCTACGACATTTCCTACAGCGTTGAGACCACCAACCCCGATCTGGTGCCAGGGGACAACACGGGCAGCAGCAGCTTCGCTGTGGACGCCTACCAGTACGGTCGTGACGGCGGCGTAACCTCGGCGTTCGAGGACGGCGACGGTGCCGGCGGACCTTACGAGCTGTGCAACATCTTCGGTTCGCCGAACGAAGCCGACCTCTATGCTGTGAGCGTGGCCATCCGCAGCGGAACCGGCACCGCTGGCACGGTCATCCGCGGTTCCATCCGGAACGTTGACGCGGACTTCTCGCTCATCGACAACACCGAGGAGTACGAACTGACGAGCGCCGACCTGAACTCGGCCACTGGCACGAAGTTCATCAACCTCGTGTTCGCCAACCCGGTGACGTTGGACGCAGCAGGTGCATACATGGTGTGCGTGGAGCACTTCGGTGGCAGCACCATGCGCACCGGTGTGAACGGCACCAGCGATGCACAGACCTCGTTCATCTACTTCGATCCCCCCGGTGCTCAATTGGAGGATTGGTACTTCACCACCACCACCCCCATGGTGCGCATGAACTTCGATCCCGCGGTCGGCATCAACGAGGAAGCAGCACGTGAGCTGGCGCTCCGCGCTGTGCCCACCGTGTTCGACGAGGCCACCACGGTGCGCTTCCAGCACGCAGGCGGTATCGCCAGCTGGAGCCTGATCGATGTTACGGGCCGTGTGCTCCGTACCATGAACATGGGCAACCTTGGCGCTGGCGTGCAGAGCATCGACATCGACGGCACGGACCTGGCCCAAGGCCAGTACATGGTGCGCGTGGTAAGCAACGGCGTGGCCGCCAGCGTGAAGCTGGTGAAGGCTGCGAACTGATCCGCAACACGTCCGACAAGCGCCCCGGTGGACATCCACCGGGGCGCTTCTTTTTTCGCAGGGCTGCGCGTTTCATCCCGCGAGCAACAATTGACCACAATTGGTCCCCGTCCATCCCTTGCCCTGAACGGGGCACGGCCTGGCGGCACACCTTCGCACAAATCCCTTGTTGAACATGAAACATGCTTACACCAGCGTGCTGGCTGTGCTTTGCCTGAGCACGTCGGCACAACAGGTGCGCTCGGGCTTTCCCGCGCACCCCATCTCGAAGTCGGATGCAATTGCGGCCCCTGTGGTCACCACCCCCTTGGCGCGTGCAAAGAACCTGGACTACTACGCGGAGGATTTTACGAGCAGCCTCAACGGCTGGACCATCGTGAACAACGTGGGCAACCTGGACTGGGCGTGGACCGATGTGGGGCCGGGCACGACCACCAGCCAATACCCTGTGCCTGCTTTGGGCACGAACACCGGTGGTTGGGCCATCATTGATGACGATTTCCTGGGGCAGAACGGCGTGGAGACGGACACTTGGCTGGTTTCACCGGTCATCGACCTGAGCGCTGCGCCGCCGTTCCTCAAGCTCGAGTTCGAGCAGTACTTCCAGGAGTTCCAGAACGACACGACTTTCGTAGGGGTGACCGTCAACGGAGGGCAGGATTGGAACTGGATCGCGCTGAACGACGATGTGGGCCGCGATGGTCGCCCGAACCCGGAACTGATGGACGTGAACATCAGCGATTGGGTAGCCTTGGGCCCGAGCACCGTACAGATCGCCTTCCGCTATCTGGCCACTTGGGATTACGGCTGGCAAGTGGACAACGTGCGCATCACCGATCTGGAGGCGAACGATGTGGCCCTGTTGAACACGCACTTCACCGGCTTCGATTTCAACAACACGGGCTTCAGTGACATCGAGTACTCCATCTATCCGCAGGAACAGGTGCGACCAATGCTCTTGCACGCCGATGTGAAGAACAAGGGCTACGCCCAGCAAACGGGGATCAACTTCAACGTGGAGGTAGTGGGGCCGGGCGGTTCTGAGTACACCGGAACGGAGGTGGTGGGCGATCAGGTGCCCGGTCAAACGGACTCCGTGGCCAACGAGGGCTTCACGCCGAGCGCGCTGCTCGGAACGTACGAGGTGGCGTTCGGCGCCGTGGCGGATCAGGTTGACGATAACCCGGACGACAACGACAAGACCATGACGTTCCAGGTGAGCGCCGATGTGTTCGCGCAGGACGATGGTGTAGTGTCCAATCGTCTCACGCAAGGCATCAACAACGTAGGCGACCAGTTCGAAGTGGGCAACTACTTCGAGTTCGTCAACGACCAGGACCTGCTCAGCATCCGCGTTGCATTGCACGAGAACACCGCCGTTGGAACGCTGGTGTACGGTATTGTATACGACGACCAGAACCCGCCCGTGCAGATCGATCAGACCGACGACTACGAGGTGACGGCTGCCGACATCAATCCCATTGGTGGCAGCACTTTCGTTGATATCCCATTGAACGCTCCATTGAACATGACCGCCGGACAAGTGGTGCTGGTGATGGCGGGTAGCTATGGTGGCAGCGAGCAAGTGGCGTTCGGGATCAGTGGTGTGAGCGCCGCACAGGTGAGCATCATCAACTATCCCACTGCAGGTGAGATCTTCTTCGTCACCGGTACGCCCATGGTTCGGGCCATTGTGGAGAACACGACGTCGGTGGCCGAAGTGACGGGCATCAATGGCCAAGTGTTGGTGCAGCCCAATCCCATCGAGGAGTCCGCTGTGCTTGCCTTCACCACGGAGCGCAGCGGTCGCGCGCGCCTGGAAGTGCGCGACATGACAGGTCGGTTGGTGATGAACGAAGATCTCGGTGTGCGCAATGCTGGAGTGCAGCAATACCGCATGGATGCCACCGGCCTGGCCGCTGGTACGTACACGTACAGCCTGGTCCTGGACGGTGCGCGCCGCACGGGCAAGCTGGTGAAGCAGTAACACGGACGACGTGAATGCGAAGGGGCGGCCATTGGCCGCCCCTTCGTGCTTTATTGTTTCGGGGGCTCAGTTGGCCACTTCGCTCAAGAACTTCAGGCGCATGAAGCGAAGCTCGGTCTCGCTGTAGTCGTTGCCGAACTCCTTCACGGCGGCCTCCAGGCTGTCGGTCTCGCTCTCGCGGAAATAGTCCATGATCTCCTCCTGCTGGTCACCCTCCAGCACCTCGTTCAGGTGGTAGCTCACGTCCAGTTTCGTTCCGCTCATCACAATGGTTTCCATCTCGGTGAGCAGTGCGTCCATGGTAAGGCCCTTCGCTTTGGCGATGCTCTCCATGGGCAGTCGTTTATCGATGTTCTGGATGATGTGGACCTTGTGGCCGCTCTTGTTGGGCACGCTCCGGATCACCACTTCCACATCGCGCTCGATGTCGTTCTCTTCCACGTAGCGGGCAATGAGCTCCACGAACGGTTTGCCGTATTTGGCTGCTTTGCCCGGGCCCACACCGCCGATGAGCTGGAGTTCCTCCATGCTCACCGGGTACTTCAAGGTCATCTCCTCCAGGGCCGGGTCTTGGAAGAGGATCCAAGGCTGCAGCTTGTATTTGTGGGCTTCCTTCTTCCGCAGGTCGGTCAGCATCGCCATGAGCTTCTCGTCGAGCGCGTTGCCGCCCTTGCCCGGCGTCAGGATATCATCATCGTCGCCGCCCTCGGTGTCGGTGTAGTCGCGCTCTTTGCTGAACTCGACTTTCCAAGGCTTCTTCAGGAACTTCTTGCCCTCGTCGGTGAGGCTGAGGTTGCCGTAGGTCTCGATGTCCTTGTGGAGGAAGCCGCCCACGGTAGCCTGGCGGATGACGGCCATCCAGTAACCGTGGCCTTCGTCCTTGCCCACGCCCCACGCCTCCATGCTGCTGCCCTTGTAGGTCTTCATCTCACTGGTCATGGTGCCGGTGAGCAGGTCCGTGATGAAACGTCCTTTGTGGCGTTGCTTGCTCTCCTTTACGGCCTCCAGCACGGTGGTCAGCGCCTCGGTGGCGTCGAACATCGTCTTCGGGTTCATGCAGTTGTCACAAGCGCCGCAGTTGTCGCCCGGCAGGATCTCGCCGAAGTAGTGCAGCAGGAATTTCCGGCGGCACATGCTCGTCTCGCTGTAGCTCACCGTGTCGGCCAGCAGCTGCTTGCCGATCTCTTGTTCGGCCACCGGCTTGCCTTGCAGGAACTTCTCCAGCTTCTCAATGTCCTTGTAGCTGTAGAACGCCACGCACTTGCCTTCACCGCCATCACGACCACCGCGGCCGGTCTCCTGGTAGTAGCTCTCCAGGCTCTTGGGTATGTCGTGGTGGATCACGAAACGCACATCGGGTTTATCGATGCCCATGCCGAACGCAATGGTGGCGCAGATCACGTCCACGTCCTCCATGAGGAACTGGTCCTGGTGGTCGGCGCGCTGGGCGGCGTCCATGCCGGCGTGGTAGGGCAGGGCCTTGATGCCGTTCACGTTCAGCATCTGGGCCATCTCCTCCACCTTCTTGCGGCTGAGGCAATAGATGATGCCGCTCTTGCCCTTGTGCTGGCGGATGAACTTGATGATCTCCTTGTTCACGTCCTTCTTCGGGCGGACATCATAGAACAGGTTCGGCCGATTGAAGCTCGCTTTGTAGGTGACGGCGTCGTCGATGTTGAGGTTCTTCAGGATGTCCTCCTGCACTTTCTCGGTGGCCGTGGCCGTAAGGGCGATGACGGGCACCCGCTGGATCTCATCGAAGATGGTGCGCAAGCGGCGGTATTCCGGGCGGAAGTCGTGGCCCCACTCGCTGATGCAGTGGGCCTCGTCGATGGCGAAGAAGCTGATCTTGATCTCCGAGAAGAACTCGGTGTTCTCCTTCTTCGTCAGGCTTTCGGGTGCCACGTACAGGAGTTTGGTGAGGCCGCTACGGATATCGTCCTTCACTTTGAGCGTCTCCGTGCGGCTGAGGCTGCTGTTGAGGAAGTGCGCAATGCCTTCCCGGTCGCTGAACCCGCGGATGGCGTCCACCTGGTTCTTCATGAGCGCGATGAGCGGGCTCACCACGATGGCGGTGCCCTCCATCATGAGGGCCGGCAATTGGTAGCAAAGGCTCTTGCCACCGCCGGTGGGCATGATGACGAAGGTGTTACGGCCTTCAAGCACACTGTTCACAACAGCTTCTTGTTCGCCTTTGAACTTGTTGAACCCGAAGAACTGCTTGAGGGCGTCTTTGGGGGATAGGTCTACGTTGATGATCGACATGACTGACTTCGGTTCCGGAACTCCGATGGTTTGTTGTTCGGTGCTTAAAAGTAGGTCACGCGCATGGATCGTCAACCGACTTCCATCGATCCCCGGAAAGAGTTCGTTGTATGGTGTGAACGCACCGTTGGAAGCGTTGAAAAGTGCTATCTAGCGATCGGGGACCTGCCCACGGGTGCCGGATATCTTCGGCCCGCACATGGCCGCAGCCAATGACCGCCGGACCAACGGCGGCCCCCAAGCCACCCCGCAGGACGCAACTTCCCGGGCTGCCAAGGAGATGACCTTCCTGGAGCACTTGGAGGAGCTGCGCTGGCTCGTCTTCCGCAGTGCTTGCGCCATCGCAGTGGGCATGGTGCTGGCCTTCATCTATCCGGCCTTCTTCTTCGATACCGTGCTCTTCGCCCCCATGCAGCCCGACTTCGTCACCTACAAGTGGCTTTGCTTGCTCGGGCAGCAGAGCGGCCTGGCGGACATGTGCATCACGGAGATGAACTTCCGCATACAGACCACCGAGATGAGCGGGCAGTTCATGGCCCACATGGCAGTGGCCTTCACTGCTGGGCTCATTCTCGCTTGCCCCTATGTCCTGTGGGAGCTTTGGCGCTTCGTTGCACCTGGCCTGAAAGCCAAGGAGAAGGCTGCGGCGCGGGGCATTGTGGCGTTCATCGTCCTTCTGTTCGCCATCGGCATCGTGTTCGGCTACTTCGTGCTGGCACCCCTGAGCGTGCAGTTCTTCGGCAACTACCAGGTGAGCAAATTCGTGGAGACCGTGCCGCGCTTGAACGATTACGTGAGCACAGTGACTTCCGTGACCCTTTGGACCGGCATCGTCTTCCAATTGCCCCTCATCATCGTGTTCCTCACCCGCATCGGCATCGCAGGTCCCGGTTTCTTGCGCACCTATCGCAAGCACGGGTACGTCATCATTTTCGTCCTGGCGGCCATCATCACCCCGCCCGATGTGGTGAGCCAAATGCTGGTGGGCCTGCCGCTGATCCTGCTCTACGAGGTGAGCATCTTCCTCAGTGCCCGCACGCAACGCCGCATGGAACGCAAGCGGGCGGAGGAGGACGCACCGCGGACAAGTGCGCAACCCGGATGATCATGGTCGGAGCAAGGTTGAAAGGCTTGGCGGCCGGGGCGATGTCCCTGCTCTTTCCGTTGGCGGCCATGGCGCAAACGACCAAGGTCACCGGTGTGGTGAGCGATGCCGTAACGGGGGAACTGCTGCCCTTCGTGAACGTGATGTTCATCAACAGCCGGATCGCGACCCAGACCGACTTCGACGGGGCCTATGTGCTCGACACCTACTATGCCACCGACAGCCTCTTTTTCCAGTGCGTGGGTTATCGGCCTGTTACGGTAGGCGTGAAGAAGGACAAGGCGCAGGTCATCGACGTGAAGATGGAGACCGCCGGGAAGGAGCTGACCGAGTTCAAGGTGACGGCAAAGGGCGAAAACCCCGCGTTCGTCATCCTGCGGCGCACCATCGCCAACAAGCCGGCCAACAACCGCGAGAAGCTCGGGGCCTACGAGTACGAAGCCTACAACAAGATCCAGTTCGACCTGAACAACATCACCGAGAAGTTCCGCAAGAAGAAGCTCTTCAAGCCTTTCGCGTTCGTGTTCGACAACCTCGATACCACCAACGCGAAACCCTCGCTGCCCATCTTCATGACGGAGAGCCTGAGCGAAGTGTTCTACCGGCAGAAACCCAGGACGCGGCGCGAAGTGATCCGCGGCACCAAGGTGAGCGGCATCGAGAACGAGAGCGTGAGCCAGTTCATGGGCGACATGTACCAGAACGTGAACATCTACGACAACTTCCTGGTCATCTTCGGAAAGAACTTCATCAGCCCCATCGCCGACGGCGGCAAGGGCTACTACGACTACTTCCTCACCGACAGCACGTGGATCGGCACCAACTGGTGCTACAAGCTCGAGTTCAAGCCGAAGCGCCCCCAAGAGCTTGCCTTCGCCGGTGAGATGTGGATCAACGACACCACCTATGCGGTGAAGCGCATCGCTTGTGGTATCGACAAAGGCGCCAACCTCAACTTCGTGATGGGCTTCGCCGTGAAGCAGGAATACAGCCAGGTGAAGCCCGAGGTATGGATGCTCACCCGCGATGAGCTATGGGTGGACCTGAACATCGTACGTGACAAGGAGGAGCTGAAGAAGCGGGAAGTGCAGGGATTCTACGGGCGGCGCACGGCCACGTACAAGGACTTCAAGATCAATGAGCCGCGCGAGGACGTGTTCTATGAAGGGCCCGATGAGGTGGTGATGGCGGTTGATCCGCTAAGCCTGGGCGCCGATTACTGGGATACGCACCGCCACGAGCAGCTCAACAAGCAGGAGGCGATGATCTACCACATGGTGGACACCATGAAGACCATCCCGCGCTTCCGCACGTACGTGGACATCGTGAGCATGATCATGACCGGGTACTACACCCGCGGCAAGATCGAGCTGGGTCCGTACTTCACGGTGTTCAGTTACAACCCTGTGGAGGGCGCGCGGTTCCGCTTGGGTGGGCGCACGAGCAATGCCTTCAGCAAAAAGGTGGAGTTCGAAGCGTATTCGGCATACGGCACCACCGACGAACGCTTCAAGTTCGGTGTGATGACGCGCGGCTTTATCACCAAGGTGCCGCGCACCCTCTACCGCGCTGCGTACAAGAACGACCTGGAGCAGCTCGGCCAGAGCGTTAACGCATTCCGCAGCGACAACATCCTGGGCAGCGCGTTCCGTCGTGGGCCCAACACCAAGCTCACCAACGTGGAGGAATACCGGGCCAGCCTGGAACGCGAGTGGTTCAGTGGCTTCACCAACGAGGTGATGTTCCGCTACCGCACATTGATCCCCAAGGGTGATCTGGAGTACCTCTCCCTCAACGACGAACTGGTACCCATGAGCGTCGGCAGCATCCGGACGGCGGAAGTCTCGCTCAATACACGTTTCGCCTATCGCGAGAAATTCGTGAGCGGCGAATTCGACCGCATCAGCATCGGGCACTTGAAATGGCCCACGCTGGAGCTGCACCTGGCCTACGGACTACCGGAGACCTTCGAGAGCCAGTACGAATACACCAAGGTGATCGGCCGCATCTACAAGCGCTGGCAGCTCGGAACCTTCGGCTGGATGCGCACCACGTTCGAGGGCGGCCGCATCTGGGGCACTCTGCCATACCCCTTGCTGATGATCCACAGCGGCAACGAGACCTACTACTACGACAACATCGGCTTCAACACCATGAACTTCTTCGAGTTCATCAGCGACCGCTACGCGCAGGTAATGGCCGAGCACCACTTCGAGGGCTTGTTCCTCAACCGCATTCCGCTCATGCGCCGCCTGAAGTGGCGGGAAGTCGCCACCTTCAAAGGTGTGATGGGCGAACTGGATCCGAAGCACTCCAATGCCATGCTGTTCCTGCCCGGCATGTACGACCTCAGCGGCGGGCCTTTCATGGAAGCCAGCGTGGGCATCGAGAACATCCTGAAGCTCTTGCGGGTGGACATTGTCTGGCGCCTGCGCTACCTGGAGAACCCCAACACGGCACCGTTCGCGATCAGGGGCCAGATCAGCATCAACTTCTAGACCTCACCCTACCGCAGGGCCGAGGGCCTCACCCTGCCCTCTCCAGAGGAGAGGGTCAGAGTCGGCTGAAACAAGTTCTGCGACTACGCGCAGAGCAGCTCCTTACGGGCTGGCTCGCACGGCGCTGATCGCTTGCACGCATTTCCCCTCTCCTTTGGAGAGGGGCAGGGGTGAGGCCACCTTTCCCCTCTCCTCTAGAGAGGGTAGCGTGAGGCCGCCTTTCTTTGCCCCATGCGCCTAGGAGCCACCGACATCGTGAAACGCTACAAGCGCCGCACCGTGGTGCAGGGCGTGAGCGTGCATGTGGACCAGGGCGAGATCGTTGGGCTGCTCGGCCCGAACGGCGCCGGCAAGACCACCAGCTTCTACATGATCGTAGGCCTCATCAAGCCCAACAGCGGCACGGTGTACCTGGACAACGAAGACATCACCGAAATGGCCATGTACAAGCGCGCTCAACGTGGCATCGGTTATCTGCCGCAGGAAGCGAGCGTATTCCGCAAGCTCAGCGTGGAGGACAACATCAGCGCAATCCTGGAGATGACCGGCAAGCCGAAGGAGGAGCAACGGCACAAGTTGGAGTCGTTGATCAGTGAGTTCAACCTGCACAAGGTGCGCAAGAGCAATGGCGACACCCTTAGTGGCGGTGAGCGGCGCCGCACGGAGATCGCACGCGCCCTGGCCACGGACCCGAACTTCATCCTGCTCGATGAGCCCTTTGCCGGTGTGGACCCGATCGCCGTGGAAGACATCCAGAGCATTGTCAGCAAGCTGAAGGAGAAGAACATCGGCGTGCTCATCACCGACCACAACGTGCAGGAAACGTTGAGCATCACGGACCGCGCCTACCTACTGTTCGAAGGAAAGATCCTCAAGCAAGGCACCGCGGAAGAACTTGCTGCGGACGAACAGGTGCGCAAGGTGTACCTGGGGCAGAACTTTGAGTTGAAAAGAGCGAAGGCGTAGGGGTTTCAAGTGTCAAAGTCCAAGTAGCAAGTGTCAAGTGACAAGGGCATGGTCCAAGCAGGGCCCAGTGGTGGTGGAAAGCCGAACGACCTGGGCGATCGCTTGACGGTTTTCGCCGCGCGCGTGGTTGTGTACGTGGACCGAATGCCACGGACGCTGGCCGGTGCGTACTATGCCGGTCAACTCCTTAGGAGCGGCGGCTCACCTGCGCTGCACTACGGCGAAGCACAAGGTGCGGAGTCGGTGAGCGACTTCATCCACAAGTGCAAGATCGCGCTGAAAGAACTGAAGGAATCGCTCGTCAATCTGCGCATTCAGTCATTGTCCCAACTGATGCCTCCGGATGACGTCGACCTTCTCTGGTTGCTCGATGAATGCGATCAGCTCATCCGCATCGTCGGCAAGATCATCTCGAACAGCCAGCGCGGAGGCAGGTGAGGGCCACCTAATCAGCCCGGTTGCACCGGCTCAAGGGCATTTCACCTTTGGATCTTGACACTTGCTACTTGGACTTTGACACTTAGGCCTCACGCTTCCTCTACCGAGAACGCGAACTTCTCCATGATCTGGTTGGCCAGCAGCTTCTTGCACGCGGCTTCCACCTTGGCTTCAGCGGCTTTCTTGTCGGCGGCTTCCACCGTAAGGGTGATGTGCTTGCCGATGCGCACGCCGGTGATCTCGGGCAGGCCAAGGTTCTTCATGCTGCCGCTCACGGCCTTGCCCTGCGGATCGAGCAGGTTGTCGTGCGGCATAACGTCGATGGAAGCGCGGAAAGACTTCATTTTGTTGGAGTGTTCAAGTATCAAAGTTCAAGTAGCAAGTGTCAAGGTTCAAGCGGTGCGGTGTTTCCTTTTGGATCTTGACACTTGCTACTTGGACCTTGTCTCTTGCCTGAACAGCTTGCCCCACAGCGGGCTCAGCAGGTAGATGACGAGGATCAAAGGAACGGCAAGGATGCCATAGAGCAGCACCAGCACCAGCCCGATGCCCAGGAGGCAGTAGATGACCTCGTTCCCCTTCCACCCGAAATGCTTGAACTTGAGCGAGGGGAGGGGGAGCTCGGAGAGCATCAGAAAGGCAAGCACGAGCGCGGTCGCCAGAGCCGCATTCGGCTGCATGGTGAAATACCGGCAGAAACTCTCCTGAAGGACCAAGGCGGCAGGACCGTGGAGCACTGCTCCGCTTCCGACGATCAATGGAACACTGGCCCAAAAGAGCGCGTTGGCCGGTGTTGCGAGTCCCAAGAAGCCGTGCGATTGACGTTTGTCCACATTGAACTTGGCCAGCCTCCAAGCGGAAGCGACCGGGACCACCATAGCAAGGCCACTAACGATGAGCGATGACCGGCTCTCGGCAGAAAACCCAAGGAAGACGCCATCTTCCCGAGTCCACATTATTCCTGTCTGGAAAGAAAAGTACATAAGCATCCCCGGCGCCACCCCGAAACTCACCATGTCCGCCAAGCTGTCCAGCTGCGCCCCCAGCGAGCTTCCACCGCCCATAGCCCGGGCCGCCAACCCATCGAACACATCGAAGACCGCCGCCAGGAAGATCAGCCCACAGGCTATTGTGAGTTGTCCTTGCGAGGCCAGGAGGATGGATAGCACCCCGCAGCATAGGTTCGCGGTGGTGAGCAGGTCCGGAAGTCGCGGAAGTCTCGGCACGGCGCCGAAGTTGGTCACTTCCGGGCAATAAGACAGGCCACCGACAGTTACTAGCTGCGTCAAATCGCACACGCATGAAGATCGAACGGACATTGGGGGGACGGATGGCAGTGGCTCTTGTGGCGGCCAGCGCGGCATTGGGCACCCTCGCCCAGAGCGACGCGCCCAAGTACAGCAACGAGTTCCTGGCCATCGGCGTGGGGGCGCGCGGTCTGGGCATGGGCTACAGCATTGTGGCCGCCAGCCGCGATGTCACGGCAGGCTATTGGAACCCGGCCGGTCTGGTTCGGGCCAGCGGCGACCTGCAGATCGGTGCCATGCACAGCGAGTACTTCGCCGGCATCGCCAAATACGATTACGTGGGCCTGGCCAAGCGCATCGACAGCGTGAGCACCATCGGCATCAGCTACATCCGCTTCGGTATCGACGACATCCCGAACACCATCGACCTGGTGGATCCCAGCGGCAACGTCGATTACGACCGTATCACCTCGTTCAGCGCGGTGGACAACGCCTTCCTCATCAGCTACGCCCGGAAGCTGAAGATCGAAGGGCTCCGTTTCGGGGCCAACGCCAAAGTGATCTACCGCCGCGTGGGCGAGTTCGGCAAGGCATGGGGCTTCGGCCTCGATGCCGGTTTGCAGTACGACAAGGGCCCGTGGAAGTTCGCCGCCATGGCACGCGACATCACGAGCACCTTCAACAGCTGGACCTACACGTTGGACCAGCGCACCATCGATGTGTTCCAGACCACGGGCAACGAACTGCCGGAGAACAGCACCGAGATCACCCTGCCACGGTTGGTGCTCGGCATCGCGCGCGATGTGAAGCTCGGCACCAAGTTCAACCTGCTCGCCGAGGTTGATCTGGAGAACACCTTCGACGGTCGCCGTAACACGCTGGTGGCCACCGACGCCTGGAGCATGGACCCGCGGGCGGGTATTGAAGTGAGTTATGCCGGTATCGTCTTCGTCCGCACGGGCGTGAACAACTTCCAGTACATCGAAGAGGTGGAAGGCGGGCGCAGGCTCGACTTCCAGCCCAACCTCGGCCTCGGGCTGAAGATCAAGAGCGTTGCCATCGACTACGCGCTCACCAACATCGGCACCGTAGGCAATGCGCTCATCAGCAACGTGTTCTCGTTGCGGTTCGACATCAACAAGAAGACCTCGTCATGAGAAGACCCGTACTGCTGGCGGTCCTGTTGTTCATCGTTGGTGTTGCCAAGGCCCAGCCCTATGGCAACGAATGGATCGACTTTGGCAAGCAGTACTGGAAGGTGGGCGTTGTGGTGCCGGGGTTCGGTCTTGAGTCCATTTTCCGCATTGACAGCACCGCGCTGGCACAGAGCGGCTTCCCCGTTGGGGAGGACCCGCACCGCTTCCAGCTCTGGGGCCGCGGCCAGGAGTGGCCCATTTTCATCCAAGGTGAGGCGGACAGTGTCTTCAACATTGGCGACTTCATCGAGTTCTACACCGAGGACAACAACGGCTGGAACGAGGCGGAGCACTGGGAGAACCCGGCTTACCAGAACGGGACGTCAATGAGCCTTTATGAGGATTCGATCTTCTACTTCCTCACGCTTGCCGACCCGGGCCAATCTCCATTGCGCATCCATAGCTACCAGAACACCGACTTCGGCGGGTTGGCCTTGCGCACATGGGCGTTCGGCGAAAGCGTTGTGATGAACACGAACGGCTATGTGAAAGGCGAACGCGACGGGTGGTCCGGTGCAAGCACCGGTTTCATGGGCAGCGGCGAAGGCTGGCTCTACAGCCATATCAACGACGTGTCGAACAATACCGCCGCCGCGTTCGACATGAACTTCCCGGCCCCGGGTTGGAACTACTACAACGGACCGGGAGCACCTGACGCTCAGCTCACCACCAAGGTGTTCGGCGGGTCGGAGAACTGTTCATTCTACCCCACGCACAACGTGCAGTTGCTGTTCGGGCCCACGGGCAGCCAAACCGTTGTGATGCACGATACGCTGGGTCCATGGGAAACACGGCCCGTCGATATCACCATCCCGAACGCGCTGCTGCAGCCCGGTTCCAAGGTCACCTTGAATTCGCTGGACGGCCTTAACCTGAACTGCGTCCCGCAGAACCCGACCTTCATAAGCACCATCACGGACGTGCGTCTGGAGTTCCCACGCACCATGGACATGCTGGGCTCAGGCTATTTCAAGCTCTGGTTCCCTGATGACTCCCAGGAGAACGACGCCAACGTGGCGTTCACCAACGTCGGTGGGAATCCGGTCTTTCACGTCATCAACACCGATTCGGTTTTCCGAGTGGTGCCCACCTGGAACGGGGCCGCATGGCAAGCGCGCTTCCCCGCGAACAGCGCAGGGGATCGATCGTTGGTGGTGAGCGTGCCCTTCCCGATAGGCATTACGGGCATCAAACCGGTTTCCGCAACGGGCTATTTCCCCGATCTCGTGGCGAACCAACTGGACAGCGCGTGCATCATTGTCACGCACAAGTCGTTGCTGGGTGCTGCACAGCAGTACGCAACGATGCGTGAGAGCAGTCCGCGCAACCCCATGCCCACCATGGTGGTGGATGTGGAGGACCTTTACCTGCAGTACGGTGGTGGCGTGCCGAAAAGCGCCATGGCCATCCGCAAATTCGCGAAGCACCTGCTGGATGCTTGGAGCACCGATCCCCAAGCGTTGTTCCTCATTGGTAAGAGCGTGGTGGGCCCCACCATCGGCACCGATGGCGGCAGCCGCAGGCCCAATCCACCCAGTGCCTACACGCGCAATCTGGTGCCCACCTTCGGCTATCCGCCCTGCGACGTTTGTTTCACCATGGGCCTCAATGGGGATCCGAAACAGATGGCCATTCCCGTGGGCCGCCTGAGTGCCGAGACCGAACAGGAAGTGTTGGACTACATGGGCAAGATGCAGGCGTTCGAGAGCGATGCGGAGCCCGAGGAATGGATGAAGAACATCCTCCATTTCCGGGGTGGCTTCACGCAAGCGGAATGGCAGCTGTTCGATTACTACCTCAGCTCGTGGGAGAACATCGTCGAAGACAGCCTGCTGTTCTCCGGTGAGGTGACCAACTTCAGGAAGAACACCGGTAACCTCTTCGACCAGGCATCGGCCGACAGTGTCCGCACCTTCATCGAGGACAAGGGCGTAACGATGATGACATTCCTTGCGCATGCCAGCGGGCAAGGCTTCGACATCAACATCGACCAGCCTGGAGGCTATCAATGGAAAGAGCACCCGCTCATCCTTGGTAACAGTTGCTACAGCGGCAACATCCACCTCAACTACCAAGGTGGGGCGGGCAGCGCAAGCGAGAATTATGTCATAGCGGGCGACGCTGGCGCCATCGGGTTCATTGCTTCGGTGGACATCGGCACCACGAATTACCTGGGCCCCTATACCAACTACTTCTACCGCAGCTTCTGCTATGCCAACTACGGCAAGAGCGTCGGGCAGCACATGAAGTACGCCATTTTCGAGCAGCTGAGCGATTTCACGAGCATCAGCAATACGCACAACACCCATACCATGACACTTCATGGCGATCCTGCCATGGCACTGCCCAGCTGGCCCAAGCCGGAGTTCACCATTGCCGATGCGGACATCCGCATCATCCCGGAACAGGTCACTGCAGAGCTCGATACGTTCGTGGTGCAAGCGGTGGTGGAGAACATCGGCCGCGGATATGGCGAGCCCGTGGTGGTGCGCATGGACCGCACGTTGCCCGGCGGCGGCCTGGAGAGCTACCAGGTGCAGTTGGACAGCCTGCTGCTGCGCGATACCGTGGAGTTCAAGGTGCCGTTGTTGGACGACCAATTGGGCTCCAACACCTTCACGGTGATGATCGATCTGCAGCCCGATGAAATCCCCGAGCAGTGGCAAGAGGATCTCAACAACATGGCGTTTGCCACCACCAACATCATCAGCGCCGAACTGCTGCCCATCTGGCCTTACAACTTCGCCATCACCCCGGATGCCTCGCCTGTGCTGAAGGCCAGCACCAGCGACCCCTTCGCGCCGAGCGCTGCCTACGTCTTCCGGATCGACACTACCGACCTGTTCAACAGTCCGGTGATGGAGCAGGGTACCGTGACCGCCCCAGGCGGTGTGATCACTTGGCAGCCGCCCTCCATCTTCAACCTGAACAACAGCATCGATAGCCTCGTGTTTTTCTGGCGCTGCAGCCCTGATAGTGTGGACGCCACGGGCTACAAATGGCGTGAGAGCAGCTTCCAGCACATCCCCAATCGCGAGGGCTGGGGCCAGGCGCACTACTTCCAGTTCAAGAACGACAACTATAACAACGTGGTTTATGACCGCCCGAACCGCGAGTTCGACTTCTTCACCGGCAACCACGAGCTCAGGGTGAACGTGCTGGGGAACAGTGTGGGTGCGGGTAATGCGGTGAACGAGTGGTATATCGATCTGGAGGTACAGGAAGGTGGAGGATGTCAGAACGGACCCGCTTTCGTGGTTGGGGTCGTTGACCCAGGAACGTTCACAGCGTGGCGATCAGGACCGCGTGTCGGCCCGGGTTATTATGGGAACTTCAATTGGGTAAACAGCCCGACGCATTTTGGATGTCGACCGAGGTCTGAGAAGTACTTCATGTTCAAGCAGAACCTAGCACCGTCCTTGGACAGTCTGAGAGCGATGCTGGAGGACAGCATTCCGGTCGGCCACTATTTCGTGCTCTACACTTGGAAGAATTTGAACCGTAGTGCAACGGATGTTGGACTTGGTGCCGGATTCTACGACTACATGGTCTCCCTTGGTGCCGACAGTATCCGTAGTTGTCCGGACTTCGTTCCATACCTCTTCATCACCCGCAAAGGCTATCCTGGTGCCACTGAGGTCTGGGGCCAGACTTCCACCGACTTCATTTCCGGCACTTTCTTCTGCACCGTGGAAGGCAACCAAGGCCTGATGACCGGCCCGCCCACCATGCAGTTCACCGAGTACGAGGCGTTCTACTGGGACGAGAAACCGCTCAACGTGAACGACACCACCACCATGAAGCTGTGGAAGCGGGATGCCAGCGGGGCAGAGACGCTGGTGCAAGACCTCGCATCGCCCTTGGATTCATTGAACGGCCTCGATTCCATCGTGGACGCCGAGCAGTACCCCGAACTCCGCGTCGGCGCTTTCCTCACCGACTACCAATGGCCCGATGCAGTGCCAGCACAGATGAAGCGTTGGCAGATCATCGGCGAACCTGCTCCGGAGTGCGCCATCGACCCGCCGCTGGGCTATTTCGTGAACGTGGACAGCCTCTACGAAGGCCAGAACGGGCGTGTCGCGGTCGCTGTGCACAACATCAGCAACTACGCCATGGACAGCCTCTTGCTGGCCGCGTGGATCGTCGACGAGGCCAACAACCGCCGAGGCATCCACTACAAGCGCAATCCTCCACTGCCCGTGGGCGGCGTCATCATGGACACCATTTCCGTGAGCACAGAAGACCTGGGCGGCGGCAACTTCCTATTCATCGAGGCCAACCCCGTGGACAGCGCGACAGGTGTCTATGACCAGCCGGAACAGTACCACTTCAACAACTACGCCTCGTTGCGCTTCACCATCCAGGAAGACCTGGAGAACCCACTGTTGGACGTCACCTTCGATGGTGTGCACATCCTTGATGGCGACATCGTAAGCGCCAAGCCGGAGATCCAAATGACCCTCGACGATGAGAACACCACGCTCATCATGGACAGTCCCGCGGACACGGCCCTTTTCAAGGTGTTCCTCGCAGACCCCTCCGGAACGCTCAAGCGCATTTACTTCGTTGAAGGCGGCCAGGAGGTGATGCAGTTCGTACCGGCCGAGAACGGAAAGAACATTGCCAAGATCCTTTACCGACCCGCGCTCATCGCGGACGGCAAGTACTCACTGCAAGTTCAAGCGTCCGACGTCAGCGGCAATGCAAGCGGTGACAACACCTACAAGATCAGCTTCGAGGTGATGAACAAGCCGAGCATCACCAGCGTGCTCAACTACCCGAATCCGTTCACCACCAGTACGCGCTTCGTGTTCACCGTCACCGGTAGCGAGCCACCAACGCAGATGCGCATCCAGATCATGACCGTGAGCGGCCGCGTGGTGCGCACGGTAGATGCCGCTGAACTGGGCCCTATGCACGTGGGCCGCAACATCACCGAGTTCGCATGGGACGGCACCGACGAGTTCGGCGACCGCCTTGCGCGCGGCGTATACCTATATCGCGTGGATGCCCGCCTCAACGGACAGGACATCGAGCACCGCGATAGCGGCGCGGACCCATGGATCGAGAAGGGCATGGGCAAGATGTATTTGCTGCGGTAGTCCGGGGGCTACTTTCACCGCGCATGAAGCTGTTGGACCGGCGCGGTGGCCGCTATGCTTTCTCAGTTCTCTCGGGCCTGCTGCTGGCCGGTGCTTGGCCATGCATCGGCGACCTCACCCCACTGATCTTCATCGCCTGGGTGCCGCTCCTGGTGCTTCAGGAACACCTGCTCGAACGAGGTGCGCCGCCACGGACCGTCTATCCGCACATCCTGTTGGCCATGGCCGTCTGGAACCTCTGCACCACGTGGTGGTTGTGGTGCGTGAGCGAGCCGCTCGGCACGAAGGCCTTCACGCTCATCGGCCCCAATCTGGGCAACGTGCTGTTGATGTCCGTTCCGCTGGTGCTGGCGCGGCTGGTGCGCCGGTGGACCGGTCGCGGCCTCGGTGCGGTGGCCTTCGTGGTCTTCTGGCTGGCCTTCGAGCATTTCCACATGGATTGGGACCTCACATGGCCATGGCTCACGCTGGGCAATGTGTTCGCCAACCGCGTGGAATGGGTGCAGTGGTACGAATGGACCGGTCACATGGGTGGGTCGCTCTGGGTGCTGGTGTGCAATGCGCTTGTGGCTGTGACGGTGTTGCGGTGGAAGTCGGAACGGAGGTGGCGCGTGGCGGCTGCCCCGTTGGCGTGGGTGATGGTGCCGCTCCTCGGCTCAACTTGGTACGATCTGAACATCACCAATTGCGCTTGGGGTGATCGGAGGATGGAGGTCGTAATCGTGCAGCCCAATATCGACCCGTACAACGGCAAGTTCGCGCTGGACCCACTGGTGCAACTGGAGGGCATGCTGGCCCAGGCCGAAAGCCGGATGACCGACAGTACAAGGCTCGTAGTGCTACCGGAGACCGCCTTGCAAGAGGACTATGGTGCGCACATGGAGAACGGCCGTGTGGTGCTCGATGGGTTATGGGAAAACGACATCAATACTTCGCGTAGCGTATGGATGATCGAACGCTGGTTACAGAAGCATCCCAAGGTGCAGGTGCTAGCGGGCATGTCGGCGGGTCGCTTCTACCCTGCCGGTGAACCAGCGCCGATCACTTCGCGACCGTTCGGGCCCAACGGCGAGCACTACGATGCCTACAATGCTGCCGTGCTGATCGACACTTCCGGGGCCACACACCTGTACAACAAGAGCAAGCTGGTTCCCTTTGTGGAACTGATGCCCTTCGAGGAGGTGACCGGCTCCTTGGATGCCCTGGCGCTCGACCTGGGCGGAACCACGGGAAGCTTGGGCACACAAGAAGAGCGTTCCGCGTTGCCAGTGGCCGATGCCAGTATTGCACCGATCATCTGCTACGAAAGCGTCTATGGCGATTACGTGACGGGCTACCTAACCAACGGTGCCGACCTGCTCGTGATCATGACCAACGATGGATGGTGGGATGAGACCCCTGGCCACTTGCAGCATTTGGCGTATGGCCGCTTACGCGCCATCGAAACGCGCCGTAGCATCGTGCGGTGCGCGAACACGGGCATCAGCTGTTTCATCGATGCTTGCGGTCGGGTGGAGCAGCCCACGGCGTGGTGGGAGCCTGCTGTGATCGCGCAGCGTGTATCGCTCAATAGCGGGATGACCTTGTTCGCACGCACCGGTGATCTCATCGGGAAAGGTGCCTTTTGGGCCGCACCGCTCTTGTTCGCGGTGGCATTCTTGATGCGCCGTCGCAGTAGGATGGATTGAAAATGGAGAAGCCCCGACTCGTCGGGGCTTCTCCACAAGATCATTTGAAGGATCAGTTCAACACCACCTTCCTGCTGAACTGCTCGGTGGCATTATGCATGCGCACCATGTACACGCCGGTGGCGATGCTGTTCTTGGGGATCGTGAGGTAGGTGATGCCCTTGTTGATCTGCTGGTTGCGCAAGGTGGCCATGCCCTTGCTGTGCGCGTCCATCAGCGTCACATCGTACACGCCCTCCACGGTGCTGCTCACCATCAGGTTCACCTCGGTGCCATTGTCCCAAACGTTCACCAGTTCAGTGCCATCAACAACATCGCAACCTGCGCTCACCAAATTGGTGTAGTTGGCCGCACCATCGTTGTCCACCTGCTTCAGGCGGTAGTAGGCGGTCGTGCTGCTCAGGTCGCTGTCCACGAAGCTGTACTGCACCGTCTCCTGGCTATTGCCACTTCCGTTCACCACGCCGATCATGTTCCAAGCTACCCCGTCCGTGCTCTTTTCCACCTCGAAGTGGCTGTTGTTCGTCTCACTGGCCGTGCTCCACTTCAGCTCCACGCGGCTGTCCACGCAGGTGCCATCGAAGGAGGTGAGTTCGACAGGGAGGGGATTGTTGAGGTCGGACAGGGTCCATGAACGGAAAAACTGGGCCGAAGGCACGTTGGCAACTACTGTGCTCGTAGCGACAAGATTCGTATAAGCACTGGTAGGCAGATAATCCGCCCAGTGGTTGTTGGTGTTATTGAACCGTTGGGCCGCCAAAGTGGTGGCCGCAGTAATCGTATTGCCCGGCGTGATCTCGGCAGTTACGTTGGTGAACGTAATGTCCGCGCTAGGATTGGTAGTGTACGCAAAGCCAGCTGCCTTGGTATCCAAGATCCAGAAGCGATCAACTGCCAGAGGAGAACCTGAGTTGAATGATGTGTTCGTCATGTTATCCGAAACGTGAGTAACATCACTTGGCCGGTACTGGAAGTTGTCCCATTGCGCGACTGTCGCACCATAGTTGTACGTAGCAAAGACCGTAGATCCCGCGCCAGCGCCCGCTCCAGTGATCGCATAGGTCAGCCGGATATTGGTATTACCAACCGGCGAGTTGAAAGGGACGAAGTAGGAGCCAACAGCGGTCCCAGTTGCCCAGCGGATCCTGTTGTACTCACTCTCCGAACGAATACCCGCCGACGTTGCCAGGTTCGGCAGGTTGGGGATCCCCACAGGACTGTTATGGTCGATTACCAACCACGTCTGATTGCCCGGACCAGGAGCATTCACCCCGCCGTTGTTGTTCATCACCATGTAGATGCTACCGGCTGTGTTATCGAACACGATGCGGGCTTGACCGAAGGTGCTCAGCACGGTGGCGAGTGCTGTGGAGGTGAGTAGTGTTCTCATCATGGCAACGTCAAATGTAGTCCGCACGGAACCCCGTGCAAGACTGTTCTGAAACCTTTTTTGTCAAGTCACCGTCGCTCCCTATGGCCGGGCACATGTTCGAGGGGGAACACCCATGGCCAATGCTAAGGCCTCGTGCGATGGAGCGCATGCGGGGGAGGGATGGGGCCGGTGCCAAAGCGCTTAGGTGACGTTGGTTAGACGGGGGGGCGGAAAGGAGGTTGCCCCGTGGGGATATCTTGCCCCTGCCATGCTTGCGAAAGTCGAGGCCATTGTTTCCGGAACGCCCAACTGGCGTGCATTGCGGAGGTTTTCAACCGCCCAAGCGGTCCGCCTGCGGAACGGGGGCGGATGGTTGATGGGGTTGGGCGCAGCCCGGGTTGTGGAGCACGGCGCCCCCGGCGCAGCTTTCCACGCGCTGGGCAGATTTTGCGCCGGAGCGGCAGGGCCGGTCTTTTTCCAAGTGGCCTACGGTGCGGGGGAAGAGGTGGTGCAGGGGCTCCGTTTGAAGCCGCCTGCACAGCCGGGGCCTTGCATGCTGGCCTTTGCGCCCCGCTTCATTGTACGCTGGGCCGGTGATCTGTGTGCCGTCGAACACGAAGCCAACGACCGTTTTCAAGCCGAAGAACTGTTGAAGGCCCTCACCGAAGGGGCCGAAGTGTCGGCGCCCACAAGCACCGAGTGGTCCGTTCCTGACCGCGCCACCTACCTCTCCGGGGTGGGGGAACTGATGGAGCACATCCAGCGTGGCGACATCTACGAGGTGAACTACTGCACAGAGCGGAACGCCGTGGACCCGGCCTTCGACCCCTACGATGCTTTCCACAGGCTCGATGCGCGTTTGCAAGCGGCGCATGCGGCATTTGCGAAGCACGATGGGCGCTATGCCCTGTGCCAAAGCCCGGAGCTATTCCTGGATGTTACGGGCCGCAGGGTCCGTGGTGAACCCATGAAGGGGACGCGGCCACGTCAGGATGATCCGATCGTGGACGCTCAGCTGGCCCGCGAGCTTGCCGCCGATCCGAAGGAGCGCAGCGAGAACATCATGGCGGTGGATGTGCTGCGCCACGACCTTAGCCAAGTGAGCATGCCGGGCTCTGTGCAGGTTCCGGACCTTTGCCGGGTGCGCACCATACCTGCGGTCCACCAAATGATCAGCATTGTTGCGGCCGACCTGCTGCCCGGAAAAGACGCGATGGATGCCATGAGGGTTTGCTTCCCCCCGGCAAGCATGACGGGCGCCCCGAAACGCCGGGCCATGGAACTGATCGATGCCCATGAGGAGCGCGGGCGTGGTCTTTACTCGGGCACTATCGGTGTAGTGGATCCGGACGGTAGCGCGCACATGAACGTGGTTATCCGGACGATCCTGTTCGACGCATCCACGGGTCGGCTGTCGCTGAGCACGGGCAGTGCGCTCACGGCCACCTGCGACCCGCTGAAGGAATGGGACGAGTGCGAGGTAAAGGCCCGCTCGGTAATTGATGCGCTGCACCATGGAGGCTGAGGTATTGCGCTACATGCGTCTGCACGGCATGCCGATGCCGCCGGCCGCCATTTGGGTGGCTGTGAGCGGAGGCGCGGACAGCATGGTGCTGCTGCAGGTGCTGGAACGGCTGGGTTTTGTCTGCCGTGCGGCCCATGCCGACCATGGTTTGCGCGGTGCAGAGAGCGAGGCGGATCGTGCGTTCGTTGTTGACCAATGCGGTCGGATGGGCATCGGGGTGGAGACCACGACGCTCGATGTTGTCGCACACGTCAAGGCCGGGAACTTTTCCGTTGAAATGGCCGCTCGTGAGCTGCGCTACGCTTGGTTCAGGACGTTGCTGGCGGGCGGACCCGGCCAAATGGCTTTGGGCCACCATGCCGACGATGCCGTGGAAACCCTTCTCCTGAACTTGATGCGCGGGCCCGGCTTCAAAGGATGGGAGGGCATTGCGCCAGTGGCCGGTCCGTTCTTCCGCCCGTTGATGGCCGTGGATCGCACGGCTGTTCGGGCCTACGCCGCTGAACACCATGTGCCTTACCGCGAAGACAGCAGCAATACCGACCCTGCTTTCCTGCGCAACCGCGTGCGGCACGAACTCATCCCGCTCATGGAGCAGTTGCGCGCGGGCAGCACAAAAGTGATGGCGCGCAGCCTGCCGGACCTGGCGGAACTGGTGGCGCTAGGTGAAGCCGAGCTGGAAGCCGAGCTGCAACATCTGCCGGTCATTGCCAGTGATGACGTGGTGTTGTCCAAGGACCGCATCCTGCGTTCGCGTGTGCCGCGTGCTCTGTTGCTGCGCCTGCTTGCGCCGCATGGCTTCCATCCTTCGGTCATCGACCAGCTGCATCTGGCCCTTCTGGAAGGCTCTGTCGGCGCGCGTTTCTACGGGACCGCCTACCGGATCACCGTTGAGCGGGATACGATCGTACTGGAGTGCCAGCCTGCTGCGCCCGCTCCAATGGGCAGCATTGCTGCGGACCTTTCCACCGATGCGCCGCTCGGCCTCTCCATGCGTTATTGCAACCCACAGGATGAAGGGGTTCTGCGTACCCCTACCGTTGCCCGGCTCGATGCCGACAACGTGCACTTCCCCTTGCTCGTGCGCCCTTGGCGGCCCGGCGACCGCATGCGCCCGATGGGGCTTGGGGGCAGCAAGCTCATCAGCGACATCCTCACCGACGCCAAGGTTCCCAACACCGAGCGGGCTCGGCAGCGTGTGGTCGTTTCAGGGAACGAGATCGTTTGGTTGGTCGGCCACCGCGTCGCGGAAGGGCACGGTACAAGGGAGTCCACCCAGCGGGTGTTGGAGCTGTCGGTGGTGTAGGCGTGGATCGGTTGCCCCATTACCTTACAACCCCAACCGTAGAGCCAATGATCTCCAATCATGCCGTTGCGATCCCCAAGGAACGTGTGGCCGACCTGGTGTTCCCGCGCGAACCCGTGCAGTTGAGCGACGAGCACCGTCAGCGCTTGGACAGCAAGATCCAGCGTGCCCTGCAACTCGGCAATGCTGAGCACGGCAAGTGCCGCATCCTCTTCAAGGACGCTGAGGGCTTGAAGGTGGTGGAGACAACGGTGTGGTCGTTCGACAAGGACAACATCGTGCTCAAGTACGGCCTTACGATACCGGTGTCGCGCGTGCTTGATATCGAAATGCCCTAGTGGCGTTAAGCGCTGTTAAGCCCTTGTCTGTCGCGGTTGGATGGGATCCCACTGAGGCAGGCCCGGAAGTGAAAGGCTGGCGATCGTCGCCGTCTATTTTCGCCGCCATCATGCTTCGCCCCGCCCTAACGTTGTTGGCCTTTGGAACGCTGGTCGTTTCCACTGCGGCCCAAGGACCCGCGCAGAAAGTGCCGGTGGCATGGAGCACAACCGTGGAGACTTCCGGCAAGGAGGTGCTGTTGAAGGCCACGGCCCGCATCGATGAGGGCTGGCATGTTTACGCCCTTACCCTTCCCAGCGACCAAGGCCCACTTCCCACGGTGCTCACGTTCGAGCCGAGCAAGGCGTATGCGCTGGTGGGTGGTGTTGCGGAGCCGAAGCCTGAGGAAGTCGAAGACCCCAACTTCATGATGCTCGTGAGGCACCACTCCCACGATCCGGTGTTCGTGCAGAAAGTGGCGCGAACAGGGAGCGAAGCGTTCGAAGTGAAAGCGACGGTGGAGTACATGGCCTGCAACAACAGCATGTGCCTGCCACCGGTGCAAGTGCCCCTCGTGTTCCACGTTGAAGCCGCAGTGAAGTGATGAAGAAGTTCCTGGGTCTTGCCGTTGCGGTCGTTGTTGTGCTCGTCTGTGTTTGGGCAGGCTGTGGAAAGCAGGCTGCGGGGCCGACCAGCTGTGATCCGATCAAGTTGGACCCCGCCATGGACAAAGTGGCTTGGTGCGTGCGTGCCGAGAACACAGGCGGAACAGCGTACGACATCGTTTTCCATGCGGCCATCGATGAAGGATGGTCCGTGTACTCCGTTGAGAACTTCGGTGATGCCGGCCCGTTGCCCAGCCGGTTCGAATTCGATACGCTGGGCCATGTGGTGATCAAGCCAGGGGTAGTGGAGAAAAGCGAACACACCGTGCAAGGGCACGATGCCGTGTTCGACATGGAGGTGAAGAAGTTCAAGCACGATGTGGATTTCGTGCGGCACTTCGAGACCAGCGGCGGCGAGTTCCCCGTTACCGGCCAGTTCGAGTACATGACCTGCAACAACGAGATGTGCCTGCCGCCGGCCCTCGTGTTCTGGCGTGTAGTGCCGGACAGTGGCACGTTCCAGCTCAGCCCGGTGCCTTTCGACTTGTCGGGCATTCCGGTGAAGACCTGCGCCGACGGCACCTACAAGATGAAGTCGGTGGACCTGGAGAGGCCAGTTGTGTCGGGCCCGTCCAAGGACAACCCTGCCGGCTTGTTGGCGATTTTCCTTCTCGGCTTTGCCGGTGGGCTTGTAGCGCTGATAACGCCATGTGTCTTCCCAATGGTGCCCCTCACGGTGAGCTTTTTCACAAAAGGAAGCGAGGATAAGCGAAAGGGTTTGATGAACGCCATCCTCTATGGCACGTTCATCTTTGTCATCTATGCCGCCTTCAGCATTCCGTTCCATTTGATCGGTTCCGTGAATCCGCAGATCTTCAACGAGATCAGCACGAACCCCTGGCTGAACATCTTCTTCTTCGTCATCTTCATCGTGTTCGCCATCTCGTTCCTAGGCTACTTCGAGATCACGCTGCCCAGTAGTTGGGTGAACAAGATGGACAGCAATGCCAGCAAGTTCGGTGGCAGCTTGGGCATCTTCTTTATGGCTCTGACGCTAGTCCTAGTCTCATTCTCTTGCACAGGCATGATTCTCGGTTCATTGTTGGCTGGAGCGCTCACCAGCGATGGTGGCCCAATGCAACTGACAATGGGACTTTCGGGTTTCGGTCTGGCTTTGGCGTTGCCTTTCGTACTCTTCGCTCTATTCCCCGGTTGGCTCAACAATCTTCCGCGCAGTGGTGGTTGGCTCGATACGGTGAAGAAGGTGCTCGGCTTCGTGGAACTGGCCTTGGCGGTGAAGTTCCTCAGCAACGCCGACCTGGTGATGAACTGGGGCCTGCTGAAGCGTGAGGTGTTCATCGGTCTGTGGATCATCATCGGTATTGCGCTCGTGCTGTATTTGATCGGGCGCCTGCGCTTGCCGCACGATGTGAAAGGAGCGCCGATCAGCAAAGGGCGTTGGACCACGGCGGTGCTCGTGTTTTCTTTCGTGGTGTACCTGGTTCCTGGTCTTACCAATGCTCCGTGGCGTAACCTCAAATTGCTGAGCGGCTTCCCACCACCGCTGTTCTACAGCCTTTACGAGCAAAAGAATGAGTGCCCCGAAGGCGTGACCTGCTACCACACGCTGGCCGAGGGCTTGGAGCAGGCCAAGCGCACCGATCGCATGGTGATGATCGACTTCACGGGTTGGGCTTGTGTGAACTGCAGGAAAATGGAGGAGACCGTGTGGACCGAACCGGCCATCCACGAGATCCTTGCCAAGCAAGTGGTGCTGGTGTCGCTGTACGTGGACGATAAGCGCGAACTGCCGCAAACCGAGCAGCACGTGTACATCAATTGTGCGGGCAAAAAGACCTTCATCCGTTCCATCGGCGACCAGTGGTCGAACCTTGAGTTGGAATCGTTCGAGCAAGCCAGCCAGCCGCTCTACGTTCTGCTCAGCCCCGATGGTAAGCTCCTCACCGACCCCGTGGGCTACACCCCGGACGAGGATGAGTACGCCGCCTTCTTCGCCCGCGGCCTGCAAGGCATGGAGCGCTTGAAGGGCGTTGCAACGAAGTGACCATCACGTGTTTGGTAGTCTTGATGTCGCATTTTGCGACTTCAAGTTCCACGTACCAAACCGCATCTTAGCGGCCGATGAGCACCGATCGCATCCGTTCGCACTTTGCCGAGGCCGCTTCCGTGCTGGACAAGTTCCTGGCCGACCCGGCGAACGTGGAGGCCGTGGAACGCGCCGCCGCCTTCATGACCTACTGCCTGAAGCAAGGCAACAAGATCATCAGCTGTGGCAACGGCGGCAGCATGTGCGATGCGATGCACTTCGCCGAAGAACTCACCGGCCGCTTCCGCGATGACCGCAGGCCCATTGCTGCGCTCAGCATCAGCGACCCCAGCCACCTCACCTGCGTGGGAAACGATCACGGGTTCGAGTACGTGTTCAGCCGTTTCGTGCAGGCGCACGGCAACGACGGTGATGTGCTGCTGGCCATCAGCACCAGCGGCAACAGCCCCAACGTGCTGCGCGCAGCCGAGATCGCACGCGACAAAGGCCTGCACGTGATCGCGCTCACCGGCAAGGATGGCGGCAAACTGGCCGAGCTCAGCACGGTGGAAGTGCGGGTGCCGCACAACGGCTACGCCGATCGCATACAGGAGATCCATATCAAGGTGATCCACGCCTTCATCGATCACATCGAACAGGCTCTCGCATGATCGTCAAGAACTACGGGTGCGCGGTCTTCGGCATCAATGCCACCATCGTGACGGTGGAGACCAACGTTAACCCGGGAACGGCGTTTTTCATGGTGGGCCTGCCGGACAGTGCCGTGAAGGAGAGCCACCAACGCGTGGGGGCGGCCATCAAGAACAGTGGGCTGCATATGCCGCGCGGTCGCGAGATCACCGTGAACCTCGCACCGGCCGACATCCGCAAGGAGGGCAGCGCCTACGATCTGCCCATTGCCATCGGAATGCTGGCGGGCAGTGGCCAGCTCAACCCCGAGCGGCTAGGCGATTACGTGATGATGGGGGAGCTTTCACTCGACGGAGAAGTACGTCCCATCAAAGGAGCATTGCCCATCGCGCTCGAAGCGAAGAAACAGGGGTTCAAGGGTGTCATCGTCCCCAGCGCGAACGCGCGTGAGGCGGCCATCGTCACCGGTCTGAAGGCATACGGGGTTGACACGCTCCTGCAAGTGACCGGCTTTCTGGAAGGTGCTGATGACCTGCAACCCGTAGAGGTGGACATCGAGAAGGAGTTCGCTGAAAGCAGCCGCAGCTACCCGGTGGACATCAGCGATGTGAAAGGGCAGGAGAACATCAAGCGCGCGTTCGAGATCGCGGCGGCCGGTGGTCACAACGTCATCCTCATCGGGCCGCCGGGCGCTGGCAAAACGATGTTGGCCAAACGCCTGCCCACGATCCTGCCACCGCTCACCATCGACGAGGCGCTTGAGACCACGAAGATCCACAGCGTTGCGGGCAAGTTGCGGAAGGAGGATTCACTGTTGAGCGTGCGCCCGTACCGCAATCCGCACCACACCATCAGCGATGTGGCATTGGTGGGTGGGGGCTCCTTCCCCCAACCCGGCGAGATCAGTCTTGCGCACAACGGTGTGCTCTTCCTCGATGAGTTGCCCGAGTTCAAACGCACGGTGCTTGAGGTGTTGCGCCAACCACTGGAAGACCGGGTGGTGACAATCAGCCGGGCCAGGTTCAGCGTGGAATATCCCGCGAGCTTCATGTTGGTGGCCGCGATGAATCCTTGCCCGTGCGGCTACTACAATCATCCGGACAAGGACTGCGTGTGCGCTCCTGGAGTAGTGCAGAAGTACTTGAACAAGATCAGCGGGCCATTGCTGGACCGCATCGACATCCACATTGAGGTCACGCCCGTCCCGTTCAAGGAGCTGAGCGCCGAACGGAGCGGGGAGCGGAGCGCGGACATGCGGGAGCGCGTTATCACGGCCAGGAAAGTCCAGCAGGAACGCTACGCTGGAAAGAACATGCACTGCAACGCGCAGATGAGCAGCAAGCAATTGCGCGAGATCTGCCGCATCGACGACGCGGGCCAGGCACTGCTGGCCAAGGCCATGGAGCGCTTGGGCCTCAGCGCCCGTGCCTACGACCGCATCCTGAAGGTGAGCCGGACCATTGCCGATCTGGCGGGCAGTCCGGACATCCGCACCGAGCACTTGGCGGAGGCCATCCAGTACCGCAGTTTGGACCGCGAGGGCTGGGCTTCCTGAGTTTTTTCCGTGCCTGACGTAACCCTGGGGAACGGGGCTCCGTTATACCGGACGATCGCTATCACTCATGCGACACCTCAGCACAGCAAACATGGTCCTCAGCCTCCTCCTTTGCCTTGGTCTCGTCAATGCCTCTGGGCAGGAGCGCACGTACCTCAGCGCCACCCTGGATGCAGCCCCAAAGTCGCAGGCCGCGTTCTACATGGAATCTGCTGGCCAGGATGGTGACCGCTTCATCGGCAAGATCTACTCGATGGACGGCAAGCTGAAAGCCGAAGGCCGTTTCGTGGATGCCGCGCTGACCATCGAGGACGGTGCGTTCAAATTCTACCACACCAACGGCAAGCTCGAGAGCGAGGGTGCCTACGCACAGGGATGGAAGAGCGGCGTTTGGAAACGCTTCGACCAATGGGGCCGCCCGCTGAGCGAGAAGGTCTATGACCCCGAAGTGATGGCCAACGTGATCTTCTCACAGCCGGACATGATGCCCCAATACCCGGGTGGCGATGCAACATTGCAGGCCGAGGTGAAGAGCAAGGTGGCGGAGAAGGCATCCACCCGGCCGCGCGGCAAACTGAAGGCCACTATCGTTGTGGAGAAGGACGGCACCGTGAGCGACGTGAAGGTCGTGGAAGGCGTTGGTGGTAGCATTGACGCACTGGCGATGGCCGCCATCAAGGACACCAAGTGGAACCCAGGCTTGGCCAAGGGGCGCCCGGTGCGCGTGCAGATGACCCTGCCGCTCCAGTTCTAGAACCACTTTCCATACACATAGCCGAAGGGGCCCCGACTTGTCAGGGCCCCTTCGGCGTTCATGGCATCAGCGTTGGTCAGGCGTCCTTGCCGTGGCACTGCTTGAATTTCTTGCCGCTCCCGCAAGGGCATGGGTCGTTGCGGCCCACTTTCTTTTCCACGCGCACGGGTTGTGTATTGCGCGGTGGGGGCGGCCCCATCGGCCCGCGCGGAGGTGGCATCGGGCCTCCTACGGTTGGTGGTGGTGCCTGGGTCCGTGAGGCGCCACCGGAGTACTGCGGCACTTCCGTGCGGCTGGTTTGCAGGCGTTGCTGTGGAGCGCGCTGGGCCGGCGCTTGTTGCACGTTCGGCTGTGCCGTAGGCAGACCTGCTTTCGTCAGGAAGCCAACTACCTCGCCGTTGATGCGCTCTATCATCGCCTTGAACAGGTTGAACGATTCAAGTTTGTAGATGAGCAGCGGGTCCTTCTGTTCAAGGGCTGCGTTCTGCACGCTCCGGCGCAGCTCGTCCATTTCGCGCAGGTGCTCCTTCCACTCGTTGTCGATGATGGCGAGCACGATGTACTTCTCGATGGTGCCCGGTAATTCGCGGCCCTCGCTCTTGTAGCTCTTCTCCAGATTGGCCACCACCTGCATGGTCTTGATGCCGTCGGTGATGGGCACCACGATGTTCTCGTACTGGCCTCCCTGGTTCAGGAATACGTCGCTGATGACGGGCAAAGCCTGTTGTGCTAAAGCGGCACCACGGCGCTCGTAGCCCGCCAAGGCCAGGTCGAACAGCTTGTCGGTGATCTCCTCAGCCTTCAGGTCCTTGAACTCCTGCTCGTTCACCGGGCTTTCGCAGTTCAACTTGCGGAACACGTCCAGTTCGAATCCGCCGAAGTCGTTCTGTTCGTGGTATTCGTTCACGATGCTCTCGGCAACGCCGTGGAACATGTTCAGCACGTCGAGCTTCAGGCGTTCGCCGAACAGTGCATTGCGGCGGCGCTTGTAGATCACCTCCCGCTGGCTGTTCATCACATCGTCGTACTCCAGCAGGCGCTTGCGGATGCCGAAGTTGTTCTCCTCCACCTTCTTCTGCGCGCGCTCGATGCTGCCGGTGACCATGCTGTGCTGGATCACTTCACCTTCCTTCAAGCCGAGACGGTCCATCAGTTTGGCGATGCGTTCGCTGCCGAACAAACGCATCAGGTCATCCTCCAAGCTCACGTAGAACTGGCTGCTGCCGGGATCGCCTTGGCGACCCGCACGTCCTCGCAGTTGACGGTCAACGCGGCGGCTTTCGTGCTTCTCCGTTCCGATGATGGCCAGGCCACCGGCCTCTTTCACGCCTGCGCCGAGCTTGATGTCCGTACCGCGGCCAGCCATGTTGGTGGCGATCGTTACGGTTCCCGCCTGGCCCGCGTGCGCGACGATCTCCGCTTCGCGTGCGTGTTGCTTGGCATTGAGGACGTTGTGCGGGATGTTCTTCATCTGCAGCATCCGCGCCATCAGTTCGCTGACTTCCACGGATGTGGTGCCGACCAGCGTGGGGCGGCCAGCGGCCCTCATCTTCTCGATCTCCTCGATCACGGCGTTGTACTTCTCGCGCTTGGTCTTGAAGACCATGTCTTCGGCATCCTTCCGCACCACCGGCCGGTTCGTCGGAATGCTCATCACATCGAGCTTGTAGATGTCCCAGAGTTCCTGGGCCTCGGTGCTGGCCGTACCGGTCATGCCGGCCAGCTTGTGGTACATCCGGAAGTAGTTCTGGAGCGTCACCGTCGCATAAGTCTGCGTGGCGGCTTCCACCTTCACGTTCTCCTTGCTCTCGATGGCCTGGTGCAACCCGTCGCTGTACCGGCGTCCGTCCAGGATGCGGCCGGTCTGCTCGTCCACGATCTTCACCTTGCCGTCCATCACCACGTACTCCACGTCCTTGTCATAGAGCGCGTAGGCCCGGATGAGCTGGTTCACGGTGTGGATGCGTTCGCTCTTGATGGCGAAGTCGCGCAGCAGCTCGTCCTTACGGCGCGCCTTCTCTTCGGTAACGGCGCCGCTTTTCTCGATCTCGGCGATGCCCGCGCCCACATCGGTCATTACGAAGAAGGCCGGATCGTTGACGTCCTTGCTGATGAGCTCGATGCCTTTCTCCGTGAGCTCGATGCCGTGATGCTTCTCGTCGATGGTGAAGTAGAGCTCGGCGTCCACCTTGGGCATTTCCTTGCCTTGCTCCTGCAGGTAGAAGGTCTCGGTCTTTTGCAGGTGGGCCCTCATGCCGGATTCGCTCAACAGCTTGATGAGGGCCTTGTTCTTCGGAAGGCCACGATGAGCGCGGAGCAGCGCCATGCCCCCGGCTTCCAGTTGCTCCTTGGTGGCGGATCCGTTCTCAAGGCCCTTGAGGTTCTCCTTTGCGGTGGTGAGCGCACCGTTGATGTAGCTGCGCTGGGCGTTCAGCAGGCGCTCGATGCGCGGCTTGTACTCGTCGAACTGGTGCACGTCGCCCTTGGGGGTGGGACCGCTGATGATGAGCGGCGTGCGCGCGTCGTCCACCAGTACGCTGTCCACTTCATCCACGATGGCGAAGTGGTGCTTGCGTTGTACAAGCGCGTTCGGTGCATGCGCCATGTTGTCGCGCAGGTAGTCGAAGCCGAACTCGTTGTTCGTGCCGAAGGTGATGTCGGCCAAGTAGGCGTTGCGGCGCTCGGGGCTGTTGGGCTGGTGCTTGTCGATGCAGTCCACGCGCAGACCATGGAACTCGTACAGCGGTCCCATCCATTCGCTGTCGCGCTTGCTCAGGTAGTCGTTCACGGTAACCACGTGCACGCCACGTCCGGCAAGGGCATTGAGGAAAACGGGCAGCGTCGCCACGAGCGTCTTGCCCTCGCCGGTCGCCATCTCGGCGATCTTTCCGCGGTGCAGTGCCGTGCCGCCGATGAGCTGCACATCGTAGTGCACCATGTCCCAGGTAACTGGGCTCCCCGCTGCGGTCCATGTGTTCTTCCAAACGGCGGTGTCCCCATCAACGGTCACCGCGTCGCGCTTGGCCGCTATGTCGCGGTCCAATTGCGTGGCGCGCACGCGGAGTTCCTGGTTCTCCTTGAAGCGCCGGGCCGTCTCCTTCACGATCGCAAAGGCTTCCGGCAGGATCTCTTCCAATGACTTCTCCACCTTCTCCACGATCTTCTCCTCCAGCTTGTCGATCTCTTGGTAACGGTCCTCGCGCGCGTGGATGTCCATGCGCGGGTCGGCATCGATCTCCGTGCGCAAAGCGGCCACCTTGTCATCCTCTTCCTTCACCCGCTCCCGGATGCGCGCACGCAGCGCGTTGCTCCGTTCACGCAGTTCGTCATTGCTCAGCGCTGGGAGCTTCTCGTGCTCGGCCTTGACCTTCTCCACCACCGGTGCGGTTTCTTTCAGGTCGCGCGCTGCTTTGTCGCCGAAGACTTTCTTGAGGAGGTTGCCGAACATGGATGAAGGAGAATGTGGAAATGATGCGGGTGTGGAAAAGCGCCGGGGCCGAGAGTTAGGAGGGGGGCAAATGCCTGTCCGGAAAAGGCCGCCAAATGTACCCGCCTGCCGTTAGGCTGGGGCACCGCTCAAGAGCACTTACCGGACCGTGCAACGCAGGACTGACGCCTTGTCATTGTCGGAAAGAAGAAGCCCCGCCAAGGTCGTCGGCAGGGCTCCAAGCGTGCGCGGGGTTCAGTATTCGTCCTCGTTGAAGAAGAAGTCCTCCTTCTGTGGGTAATCGGGCCAGATGTCTTCAATGCTCTCGAACACTTCTTCGTCGTCTTCGATGGCCTGCAGGTTCTCCACCACTTCGAGCGGAGCGCCGGTGCGCATGGCGAAATCGATGAGCTCGTCCTTCGTGGCGGGCCAGGGGGCGTCCTCGAGGTACGAGGCCAATTCGAGCGTCCAGTACATGAGACCTAGTGCTGAGGTTCTTTTTTCAGGGCCGCAAATATAGACGGGTACCGATGCGGCCGAAGGCTATTTCCCAACAGGTGTTGACCGGTCTCTTTCCTTAGAGCCACAAGCGTTTGCGCCAGTTCAGCCACGGGGCTTCCAGGGTATCTCGGGTGCATTGAGGGTGTGGCCGGACCACCTGGCGAGCACGAAAAGCAGGTCGCTGAGCCGGTTGAGGTAACGCACAATGACCTCCGGGAGTTGCTCCTGTTCGGCAATGCGCACCACCAACCGCTCGGCCCGGCGGCAGACGGTGCGGCAGATGTGGGCTTGCGAAACCGCCACATGCCCACCAGGAAGGATGAAGTTCCGCATCTCCGGCAGCTCTCGGTCCATATCGTCCATTGCGCCCTCCATGGCCATGATGTCCGCATCCTCCACATGCGGCACTTTGAACTTGTCCGCCTCCTGTTCGCTTGCGGATGCGAGGCGCGAGCCGATGCTGAACAGGTTCTGTTGTATACCGATGATGAGTTCGTGCTGCCGCCCGTTGAGCAGATCACGCAACATGCCCAAGTGGCTGTTCAACTCATCGATCGTGCCGTAGGCTTCTATGCGCACATGGTCCTTGGGCACGCGCGTGCCGCCGAGCAAGCTGGTCTGCCCCTTGTCGCCGGTTCGTGTGTAGATCTTCATCAGTAGCGCAGCCTGAAGTGCTGGGGTGCTTGTTCGCTGCGGACGAAAGCGAGCCCCATGTCGAAGAGGTCGATGGTGACATGGATGCGGTCATCGGCCTTCACGCTTTCCCACGCTTCCTCCATGCCGCGGCTCCAATGGATATCGTCGAAGATGAAGACCGTGCCTTCGTGGGCCTTGTTCATCAGCATCCCGAAGTACTCCAGCGTGGGCTCTTTCGCATGATGACCATCAATGTAAGCCATGTCCACGGCATCCACCCGCTTGAGCACTTCGGGCAAACGGCCCTTGAAGCTGCCCAGGTGTGCGTGCACGTTGCGCTGCTTGAGCCGGTCGATATTATGCTGTGCGATGCGCAACGTCCGTGGGCATCCCTCGATGGTGTGCACTTCAGCATCGGGTGCGCCGTTGGCCAAGTACAGCGTGCTTATCCCGAAGCTCGTTCCGAGTTCCACGATGTTCGATGGCGCGAAGTGACGGGCCAGCCTGTAGAGCAGTTGGGCTTGGCGTTCCGGTTTCAGTGCGGTGCTGGCGATATCGCTCACAGCGCGTGCATTGTTGGTCAGCGCGCGAGAACCGGCGCCGAGGTCGTTCACACGAATGGTCTGGTCACTGTCCAGCAACTCTTCGCGCAACACTTCGATCGTGCCGAAGACGGCGGGCTCATCCTGTGCGCGCAGCACACGGTCGCTCAGGTCGTATACGAACGGGCTGTGCACGCCGTGCCGAGAGCGGGCCTTTACCAAATGGTTCAGCCAGCTTCCAACACGTTGCAGGTCCGTCATCATCAGCGTTCGCTTCCGTCGGCCGAATTTACCGGTGCAGTGTGATCCCACCGTTCACCGGTCTTGTTGCTGTTCACACTATGCCGTGGAAGCCTTGCGCGTGCGCACCATCTCGAAGAACGTGACGGCCATCAACTGCATGAGCAGCCCGTACGTCGTGTCCTCGATGGGGATGGTGAGGATGCGGATGCCGAGGTTCTCCGCACCATTGTACCACACCACCTCTTCGGCAACGCCCGTCCCCGTAAGGATGCCGTTCACGATAATGAAGGGGATGAGCAGCACCAGGTAAGCGAAGTAGAAGCGACCAAGCCATAAGGGCTTCATCACCAACGCCACGAACAGCATGAACGCAGCACACAACAACAGCGTGGTGGAGGTGTATGCGCGATCCAGGTTGAGCAGGCCGATGCCGATGAGCAACGCTCCCAACGCGATGGAAATGCTGCGCGCATGCGGCCCAAGCATGTCGCGCTTCACTTGCAGGTTCAGGCAGTGGTACGTGAAGAGGCAGCAGTAAGGGATGCAGATGAAGAAGCCCCATTCCTCCAGCGGAAGGCCAAGGAGCTTTGTGTCCCAGACATGCTGTTCATTGAAGCGCCACACGCCGTTCGCCGTGAAGAACATGTCCCACGGGATGAACAAGCCCATCATGGCCACGATCCCTACGGCCGCCGCTTTCCATTCCCGATGGAACCTGGTGCGGGGGTGGAAACTGAAGATGAGCGGGAAGAGAACGCTCAACAGGTTGACCCACGCGTAGGTGCTCATGCCATCAACCAGCTTGCGACCGCAGCATCCTCGCGGCCTCACGGAAGAACTTCAACGGCACCCACAACATGCCGAAGCACTCGCCGTCCTCCTTGCCCAAGTGCTTATGATGGGCCTTGTGTGCGCGACGAAGACCGAGGAAGTAAGCGCTCTTGCTATTGCGCAACCATTTGATGCGTTGGTGGATGAAGACCTCGTGCACCAGGAAGTAAGCGATGCCGTAAAGCAGGATGCCCAAGCCGATCCACAACCAAGGCGTATGCAGGCCAAGCACCGTGCCCACGATGAACAGCACCATGCTCGGCACGGCGAAGATCAGGAAGAAGGTGTCGTTCCGTTCCAGGAAGCCGTAGTGGTCCTTTTTGTGGTGATCGCGGTGCAGGCTCCACAGGAAACCGTGCATGACATACTTGTGCGTGGCCCAAGCCACCCCTTCCATCAGAACGAAGGTGCAGGCAACGATCCCGATGATGGCCCAGATGCTCATGCCGCTTGTGTGCCGAAGATGTGTTCCAAAGCCGTCTTCCGGTAGTCGAAGATCGCCTCCACCTTCCGCTTGACCAAAACCACGTGCGCCAAGGCTCCCAAGGGTCCCAAGGGCAGTGCATATTCCACCTTGTCGTGCACCAGTGTGCCTGCATCCTTCGGGGTGAAGGTGTGCGTGTGGCGCCAGAGCGCGTATGGGCCCTTGCTCTGCTCATCGGTGAACGAACGGGGTTCGTCCACCTCGGAGATCAATGTCTCCCATTGCAGCGGGATGCCGAAGAGCGGTCTTACCGTGTAGCGGATGCGCTGGCCTTTGAACACAGGCTCATCGTTGAACGGCGGATGGATCACGAAACGCATTTCAGGCGGCGTGATGCGGCCCAGATCGCGTGGTGAACTGAAGAACGACCAAGCCTCCGATGGCGGGACCGGCAGCCATTGCTCCCGCTCCAGCACATGGATGCGCATCAACCGATGATCTCTGCCTTCGGATACTTCTTCTTCCAGGCCTCGAAGATCTTCATGTTGCTTACCGTAATGATGGTGCGCGCGTCCAAGCGCACTTTCAACCCCTTCGGACCCTTGCGCACCGGTTCGGTGAGGATCGGATTCTTCTTCTTCTTGCTTCCCATGGGGGTCAAATGAACAATTGTGGCTGGGATATGGAAGCGCCGTTCGTGGATGCGAGGCCTTTCTTATAAACATCCAATGCTCTTTTCCGGGCAAAGTCGTGATCCACAATGGGTTCCGGGTAGTCGGGAGAACCCAGCTCGGGCACCCAACGCTTGATGTAGGCCAGCTTCGGGTCGAACCGCTCGGTTTGGGCGGCCGGACTGAAGACACGGAAGTACGGGGCAGCGTCGCATCCGCTACCGCTGGCCCATTGCCAGTTGCCATTGTTGCTGCTGAGTTCATAGTCCAAGAGCTTTTTGGCGAAGTAGGCCTCGCCCCAGCGCCAGTCGATGAGCAGATGCTTGGTAAGGAAGCTGGCGGTGATCATCCGGACGCGGTTGTGCATGAGGCCCGCGGTGTTCAGCTCGCGCATACCGGCATCAACGATCGGATAGCCCGTGCGGCCTTCGCACCACGCCGAGAACTCCGCTGCACTGTTCCGCCAAGCGATGTTGTCGTAGGCTGGTTTGAACGCTTTGGTCACTACGCGCGGGAAGTGCCAGAGGATCTGCATGAAGAACTCCCGCCAGATGAGCTCGTTGGCGAAGGCAGGACTGCTGCTCCAGCACGCCCTCAGCACTTCACGCACGCTCACCGTCCCGAACCGCAGATGAGTGCTCAACCGGCTGGTGCCCTCAACTGCTGGGAGGTTGCGCCGGTCGGAGTAGTTCCGCAACAGGTCCACATCAAAACGTGCCGCGGGTTCGGCGAGGTCGGTACGAATGAAGCCGATCTCCTCCCAGGATGGCAGGGGCTCCGGAGCGCATTGGTGCAGCTTGTCCAGCACCTTTTCGCTCAAGAAGGGCTCCAGCAGGTTCGGATGGAAGTGCGCCCGCCACTTGCGCATGTATGGCGTGAAGACCGTGTACGGAAGGCCATCGTCCTTGAGCACCTCGCCGCGCTCGAATACCGATTGGTCCTTGTGGTGGTGGAATAGGATGCCGCGTTCCGCAAGGAGACGTGCTATGCGTTCATCGCGTTGAACGGCGTATGCTTCGTGGTCGCGGTTGGTGTGCACCACTTTCACATCGAAGCGCTCCAGGATCCTAAGCCAAGCTTCCTCCGGAGTGCCCACGTCTACGAGTAGCGTGCTGCCCTTCGCTTCCAGCTGTTGCTTCAATCGCACCAAATGCCGGTGGATGAAGTCCACCCTGCGGTCGTGCTTGTCCGTGAGTTCGTCAAGGATCTCCGTGTCGAAGATGAAGACCGCGAGCGTGGGTGCGCCGGATCGTAGCGCGTGCCAAAGCGCATGGTTGTCGTTCAGCCGCAGGTCGCGGCGGAACCAGTGCACCGATACCGCGGGCTTGCTCATGCGGCGTTGGCGAGGTGGAGCATCACCTGTGGAAAGCAGGCCCGCAGCCACGGGGTGAAGAGCGCCGGTGTTGCGCGGATCTCGTTCAACAACGCAGCGGGTTCAACCCAGCGCCATTCCGAAGCTTCGTTGGGATCGGGCTGCGGTTCGATGTCGGTGAAGCCGAAGAAGACGTGGTCGAATTCGTGCTCGGTGAGACCGTTGCCCACATCGGCCTTGTAGGTGAAATCGAATTGCGGACGCAGAGTGCAGGATATGCCCATTTCCTCGCCCAAACGGCGCCAGGCCGCATCAGTGACGTGTTCGCCGGGCCGTGGGTGCCCGCAGCAGGTGTTGCTCCACTGACCGCCGCTGTGGTACTTGCCTTCTGCGCGGCGCTGCATCAACAGCTGGCCCTTGCTGTCGAACACGAACACGCTGAAGGCCCGGTGCAACCTGCCCGATCTGTGCGCTTCAAGCTTGTCCATGGTGCCGATGGCGCGATCATGCTCATCCACCAGCACCAACAGCTCGTGTTGTTCCTTGTTCATCAGAGGACGCCGATGCTATGGCGCAAGTAGCTCCGCATCAGCAGCGACGCTTTTATCGCGTTCGGCACACTGATCCGCTCCGCCAGGATGCGTTCGCTGGGAAGTGAACGGATACGCTCGTGAAGCGCTTTGTAATAGCGGTAAGCCACATAGACCCCGAAGCGCGCACCACGAGGAAGTTCCTTGATCCCCTTGAAGGCTTCCTCGAAATCCTCATCGATGGACCGTTCGATCGCACGTTTGGCGGTCGTGTCCAGCTTGCTGACGTCCAAGCCGGGGAAGTACGTGCGGCCCAGGTTCTGATGGTCGTGTTGCAGGTCGCGCAGGAAGTTCACTTTCTGGAACGCTGCACCCAGCCGCATCGCGGAAGGCTTCAGGCGTTGGAACTCCGCGTCGTCACCTTCGCAGAAAACACGCAGGCACATCAAGCCAACGACTTCCGCGCTGCCGAGTATGTACTCCTCGAACGAGGGTTGATCGTGAGAGCCTTGGTCGAGGTCCATGGCCATGCTGTGAAGGAAGGCCTCGATACTGCTGTGGTCGATGTTGTACTTCCGCACCGTCGCTTGGAAGCTGTGGAGGATCGGGTTCAAGCTGATGCCCTCTTCGATCGCCCGCCAGGTCTCAGTGGTGAAACGCTCAAGCAGTGCGCGCTTATCGTGGCCGTGGAAGGTGTCCACGATCTCGTCAGCAAAACGCACGAACCCGTAGATGGAGTGGATGGGCGCGCGGAACCGTTTGTGCAGCGACCGAACGCCCAGCCCGAACGAGGTGCTGTAGCTGAAGGTGGTCGCTGTGCTCGCCTTCAAGCAAACGGAGTCGTAGAGGGCAAGGCTCGTCATGCGTGCGAAAGTTGAAGGTCCTTGGCGATGAGGTCGGCAACCACCTGGCCGCTGATCAACGAAGGCGGAACGCCTGGTCCAGGAACGGTAAGCTGTCCGGCGAAGTACAGACCGGCCACGCGCTTGCTTTTCATACTCGGCTTCAGGACGGCGGTTTGTTTCAGCGTGTTCGCAAGGCCGTACGCATTGCCGCGGTAGGAGTTGTAGTCGCTCACGAAATCGTTGATGCAATAACTGCGCTCGACCACGATGTGTTCCGCAATGGCGACGCCGGTGACGGTAGCGAGCTTGCGGAGCACCATGGCCTTGTAATGCTCGCGCACCTTGGGCGTATCGCTCAACCCTACCGCTATGGGGATCAACACGAACAGGTTTTCTTTTCCGGGCGGGGCGACGCTCGGATCGGTAATGCTCGGGCAGCAGACGTACATCAACGGTTTGCTGGGCCATTGCGGATCCGTGTAGATCTCGTGGCTGTGCTGGTCCAGCGCTTCGTCGAAGAAGAGGTTGTGGTGAAGCACCCCGGGCAACCGCCGGTCAATGCCGAAGTAGAAGATCAAGGAACTCGGGGCCATGGCCCTGGTCTGCCAATAGGCCTCGGTGTGATCCCGTTGAGGATCGGCCAGCAGGTCGGCCTCGACGTGGTGGTAGTCGGCGGCTGCCACGACCACATCGGCATGCAGTTCCTCTCCGCCTACTTTCACGCCGACCGCTTGACCGTCCTTTACAACGATCCCGTTCACGGGGGAATTGAATTTGAAGCGCACGCCTTGGTCCTCGGCCACCCGCACCATGGCGTCCACTAACCGGCCCATTCCACCCATAGGATACCAGGTGCCCAGTGCCATGTCCGCGTGGTTCATGAGGCTGTAGAGTGCAGGCGTGTTCTGGGGTGCGGCACCTAGGAAAAGAACAGGGAATTCCAACAGCATCCGCAGGCGTTCGTCCTTGAAGTGCTTCTTTACATGACTGCGCAGGCTCTTGAACACTGAGCTGCTCAGCAAGCCGGAAACAACGCGCCATTTGGCGTATTCCATCCACGACAGCGCGGGCTTGCGCACCAGGTCGTTCATGCCCAGCTCGTACTTCAGGCGGGCTTCCGCCAGGAATTTGTCCAGCGCAACCCCGGCACCCGGCTCGATGCGCTCGAACATGTCATGGAGCGCATCCACCCCTGCGGGGATCTTCCAGACGGTCTTCCGGTCGAAGACGACTTGGTAGCTGGGGTCCAAACGGCGCAGGTCATACAGGTCTTCAACACGTTTGCCGAACGTGCCGAAGTACTCTTCGAAGATCTCCGGCATCCAATACCAACTAGGACCGAGGTCGAAGACGAAGCCTTGTTCGCGCCAAACACGGGCCCGCCCACCGGCACTTTCGTTCTTCTCGATCACCGTTACAGAGAACCCCTTCCGCGCAAGCGAGGCTGCTGCGGATAGTCCGGCGAACCCGGCACCAATGACGATGGCTGTGCGTGCCATGAATGTGACAACGAGGATACGAGGGCGAAGATGAAGATTATGTCCAACAGAACATGTTAAAAGATTAAACAGAATTCAATCAGCTTGCTTATCCCTGGCTTCGATCATGAGCGCGACGATGACCAGTGCCACGTTGGCCAAGCCAAGCAGACCCCAAGCGTTCACCCGATCAGAAAGATCGTGGCCAAGGAGGTCGCTGCTGTTTGCGCCGTGGGCCAGAGCGACCAGGATCAACAACACCACGACCGGCCAAGAGAGCGTGCGGATGCGGTGCAGCACGAACATGAACAACGGTAGCGCGAGCAGGAAGTGCTGCGTGTCGGTGATGACCAGGTTGGGGATGAGCGCAAGGGCGCCGAAGTGCAGGAGGTAGTGCTGTGCATATGCGCTGTTGCTGCGCCAACGCCAAGCCAGCACAACGATCCCCAAGACCGCCACACCGATAATGCTGAGCTGCAAGCCCGCGCTGTCGGGAACACCAGCGATCCGCGACACGATAGAAGCGATGGTGTTGCCGCTGGTCAGGTAGTCGCCGTGCGCGGACATGCTCATGAGCCATTCGCGGTGAAGGGAGATCGCCTTTCCCGGACCAAGCATGGACGGGACGAGCAACATTCCACAACCCGCCACCACCGCCGCACGCACAATGTGCCACCGACCATGCACTAGATATGGCAGTGCAACCAGCCCGAGATAGGGCTTCACCATGAAGAGCAAAGCCATTGCAGCTCCTGCCATCCAAGGCTTCGCTGTGCGCCATCGAAGGGCCAGCGTGGCCAACAACAACAAGGGCAGATTGATGTTGCCCAAGTGCAGCTCGCGCACAACGTGATTGCCGATGCACAACAGCGCCAAGCACAACAGCGCATTGTCGTTCAGACGGGGCTCGATGGGTAGCTCGAGCAGGATGCGGTGCAGTTGCAGCAGCACGGCCACCAGTGCAAGCGAAATGCACACGAACCAGATGATGCTCGCCACCTCGAACGGCAGCGCAGCCAACGGGGTGAAGAGCAACGCAACGAACGGCGAGTACTTGTAGTACCCGGTGGATTCCCCGAATGGCACTCCATACACGGCCTTGCCGGTGAGCAGCGCATCGGCTGCGCCCCAATAGACCTTGAAGTCGCTGAGCCAGAACCGCCCGTTGATGTGTTCCAATGCGAACATCAACACGATGAACGCCGAGGTCAGCAGAATGAATGGACGGTAGGGGCGGAGGCTCACGGTCCGAAGGTGATCAGCGCGAAGCGACCAGCAACAAAAAAAGCCCCGGCAGGAACCGGGGCTTGGTGGGACGTACTGGATCCGGACCAGTGACCTTCCCGCCTATGAGGCGGGACGCTCTGGACCGCTGGCGCAAAGGGTTTGCAACCTGACCCGGGATTTCCAGTTCTTGATCTCGCGCTCTCTGCGCATGGCGGCGCTCTTATTGGGATGATGCTCTTGGTAGACAACCTCCCAGTCCTTGGCACGGCCGGTCCATGCCTTGTGGTTGCCAAGGTGTTTCTGAAGTCGTTCGGCTACTGAATGCTCAGTATGCCCGATATAGTAGCGGTCGAGCTGCTGTGAGAACAGAATGTAGAGCCAAGCCATGGCCACCCGCAAAAAGCACCAAGCCCTCCGGAATCCCAGAGGGCTTGTGCTGAGTGGGACGTACTGGATCCGGACCAGTGACCTTCCCGCCTATGAGGCGGGACGCTCTGGACCGCTGGCGCAAAGGGTTTGCAACCTGACCCGGGATTTCCAGTTCTTGATCTCGCGCTCTCTGCGCATGGCGGCGCTCTTATTGGGATGATGCTCTTGGTAGACAACCTCCCAGTCCTTGGCACGGCCGGTCCATGCCTTGTGGTTGCCAAGGTGTTTCTGAAGTCGTTCGGCTACTGAATGCTCAGTATGCCCGATATAGTAGCGGTCGAGCTGCTGTGAGAACAGAATGTAGAGCCAAGCCATGGCCACCCGCAAAAAGCACCAAGCCCTCCGGAATCCCAGAGGGCTTGTGCTGAGTGGGACGTACTGGATTCGAACCAGTGACCTCATGCGTGTGAAGCATGCGCTCTGAACCAGCTGAGCTAACATCCCGTTCAGTGGACCAGTGACCTTCCCGCCTGCGAGGCGGGACGCTCTGAACCAGCTGAGCTAACATCCCGTTCAGTGGACCAGTGACCTTCCCGCCTGCGAGGCGGGACGCTCTGAACCAGCTGAGCTAACATCCCGGAGTGGAGGCAGCCGGATTCGAACCAGCGACCCTCTGCTTGTAAGGCAGATGCTCTGAACCAGCTGAGCTATGCCTCCGTGAGTAGGGAAGCACAGTTCAACCAGCGATCCTCCCGCCTTAAGCGGGATGCTCTGAACCAGCTGAGCTATGCCTCCGTGAGTAGGGAAGCACAGTTCAACCAGCGATCCTCCCGCCTTAAGCGGGATGCTCTGAACCAGCTGAGCTATGCCTCCGTGAGTAGGGAAGCACAGTTCAACCAGCGATCCTCCCGCCTTAAGCGGGATGCTCTGAACCAGCTGAGCTATGCCTCCTGTTGGAAAGAACGATTCCCCGAAGGGGCCGCGAATATAGCCGGAGGCATCAAAGCACCTCGGCCACCACGAAAACGCTGCCTGTGATCAAGACCAGATCTTCGTGACTTGCCGCGGCCTGAGCAGCGGTGAAGGCCGCCACCACGCTTGGATGCACCGTGCCATGCAGCCCGATGGCTTCGGCGCGCGACTTCAATTCGTCGGCATCCAAGCCTCGTGGGATATCCGCCTTGCAGAAATAGTAGGTCGCGTGGGGCGGTAGTTCAGCCAGGAACCGCCCGAGGTCCTTGTCGCCAACGCAGCCTAGGACGATGTGCAAGTGGTGGTGCGGCGTTCGCGTCAGCTGGGTTTTCACTACCCGCATGCCATCGGCGTTGTGCCCAACATCGGCTACTATGAGCGGGTGCTGCCCCAGGATTTCCCAGCGGCCACGCAGGCCCGTGTTGGAACTGGTGGATGCCAGCCCGCGACCAATAGCACCGTCAGGAACGGTCCATCCCTTCGAGCGCAGAGCGTCCACGGATGAAAGCACCTTGCGCGCGTTGCGTTCTTGGTGCTCGCCCAACAGTTCAATGGGGAGGGGCACGGGTTCCGCGTGCTCAACGAAGTGGATCGGCGCGGCTTCTACTTCTGCCTTCTGCCTGAAAACTTCGGCAAGGGCGCCCGACGCTTCACCGATGATGACGGGCACGCCGGGTTTTATGATACCCGCTTTCTCCGCAGCGATCGCCTCCAGGCTTCCGCCCAAAAGGTCGGCGTGGTCCCAACCGATGTTGGTGATCACGCACACTTCGGGGGTCACCACGTTCGTGCTGTCCAGCCTGCCGCCCAGCCCGGTTTCGATCACGGCGATGTTCGTCTTTTCTGCGCGGAACCAATCGAAGCAGAGGGCCACGGTCCACTCGAAGAAGCTCGGCTTGATCGCGTCGAACGCCGCGCGGTGTTCTTCAACGAAGTGGACCACGCGTTCCTCGGGGATCATAGCGCCGTTGATGCGGATGCGCTCGCGGAAGTCCTTCAGGTGCGGCGACGTGTAAAGGCCCGTGCGGTAGCCGGCTTCCTGCAGGATACTGGCCAACATGTGGCTGGTGCTGCCCTTACCGTTGGTGCCAGCGACATGCACGCACTTCAGGTTGCGCTCGGGGTGCCCAAGCAGGTCCATGAGCGCGTGCGTGTTGTTGAGGTCGGCCTTGTACGCCGCCTTGCCGATGCGATGGAACATCGGCAGTTGTTCGTAGAGGTACGCCAACGCGGTGGCGTAGGTCATGCTCAACTGAGTGTGAAACGCATCGTCACCTTGCCCTGCTGTTCCGCCGGGGCTTTGGGATCCGAGCTGAAGGTCATTTCCAACAAGGCCTTTTTCGCTTTGGCGAAGAGCTGCGTGCTCGTTGTGCTGCTTTCGGATAGAATGGGTTCGGCGCGGGTCACCTTGCCGTTGCGATCGATGTAGAAACGGAGCACCACTTTCCCTTCCTCCGTATGATCATTAGTGAAGCGGGGTTTGCCGTTCGGGGAGCGGCCGTTACCAATGGTGATTGAGCCCCATTCACCGCCAAAGGTTCCAATGCCATCCTTGTTCCCATCGGGGTTGCCTTCGTTCAGTCCCGGACCTGTTTTTCCGTCAGAACCCTCGCCATCCTTGTTCGGCTTCTTCCAAGCATCCATGGCGTTGCTCAGGCCGGTGCTCACTTGTTCCTTCGGTTTCTCCGTGGTCGGTTTCGGATCTTTGGGCTTGGTCACGGGCTTGGGCGGCTTCACCACTTCCACATCACTGGCTTCGTCGGTGGCCACATCCAAGGGATCTTCTTGCGAATTGGCAGCAGTGGTGGTCTCGGTCTCGCCGGGGTTGTCGGTCTCCACTTCGCCGCTGCCGGTTTCGCTAACGCCCCAATCGGCCATGGAAGCCACCACCAGCATTTCCTCCTTCGGGCGCGGGTCGGGCTCTTTCAATCCCACGTAGAGGAACAGCGCCAGCAACCCAGCATGGATCAGCGCGGTGGCGATCATGCTGATTCGGCGGTCCTGTTCGTCGTACACCGTGATCATGGCGTGGTGGCAGTTGCAGGTGTCGAGCCAGTTGCAACCGCCACAGGGGGCGGAGTGCTCTGGGCGGCCAGAACGATGCGCCACTTGTTCCGCTTGGCAATGTCCAGTGCTTTGACCATCGCACCCGTGCCGGCCGCCTGATCCACATAAAGGAGGATCGGTTGTTGGGCAGAGTGCTTGGCCATCTCGGTCTTCAAACTGCTTTCCAAAGCTTCCACGGCAATGGCGGCATTGTTCACACTGAACACATCGCCCTCGGCAACGCGCAGCACCACTTTCGGTTTTTCCGCGCTGCCGCCCTTCTTGCCCTTGGGCAGTTCAACGGGTACGGCGTAGGGGCTCACCATGGTGCTGATGATGACGAAGAAGATGAGCAGAAGGAACACGAGGTCCGTCATGCTGCTCAGGCTGAAGCCGGCGTCGATCTTGTGCGTGCTGCGCAGTCCCATCCTACTCGGGTCGTGTGGCGATGATGGCGTTCCACTGGTTGCGCTTGGCGATCTCCAGCACGCCCACGGTGACGCCCGCAGGCACGCTCTGGTCCACGTGCAGCACGATGCTCGGTTTGCCGTTGCCCGCCTTCATCCGGTCTTTCAGTACACCCTCCAGGTCCAGCGGATCGATGAGCTCGTTGTTCACGCTGAAGTTGCTCTCTGCATCGATGCGCACGGCCACAATGGGTTTTTCCTTGGTCTTGTTGTCGCTCACGGGCAGGTCCACCGGCAAGCTGTTGGGGCTCACCATGGTGCTGAGGATGACGAAGAAGATGAGCAGCAGGAACACGAGGTCCGTCATGCTGCTCAGGCTGAAGCCCGCGTCGATCCTATTGTTGCTCCGCAGGTTCATGCGCTCACTTCGCCGGTGCGTCCAGCACTTCCATGAACTCGATGCTGCGCGCCTCCATCTTCTGGACCACCTTGTTGACGCGCGCCACCAATAGGTTGTAGCCCACGTAGGCAGGGATACCGATGATGAGACCGGCCACAGTAGTGATCATCGCCTGCATCATGCCGCCGCTCAGTTCGCTCACCTCCACGCCGGCGCCCGCCACTTCCATGGTATGGAAGGTGACCACCATGCCGACCACCGTGCCGAGGAAACCGACCATGGGTGCTGCACCCGCGATGGTGGCCAGGATGGGTATGCCTTTTTCCAATTGGTACACCTCCATCTTGCCTTGGTTCTCGATGCTCACCTCGATGTCCTTCATCGGTTTGCCGATGCGGTTGATGCCTTTCTCGAGCATACGGGCCACCGGCGTTGCGGTCGTCTGGCAGAGGTTGCGCGCGCTGTCGAGCTTCCCTTCGTGGATGTAGTCGCGGATCTTCGCCATGAAGTCCTTCTCATCGCGCAGCGCACGGTTCATGGCCATGGTGCGCTCGATGATGATGTACACGGCGAGGAGCGACATGAGGGCGAGCGGCCCCATGATGTACCAGCCGCCGTATTGGATCAGCTCCCAAACGCTCAGTGTCTTTTCCGTGACGGGCGCACCGTCCTTCAAGGTCTCGAGCGCTTGGCGTGCGCTGTCGGTTGCGATCTGCAGCAGTGTCATGCGAGGGGTTCCGGTTGATTGCTAACGTTGAATGGCTCCGTGCGATTATGTCAGGTAAGTTGTTCGAGGGCGATCTCGAAGGCGCGTTGCGTAATGCCGGTCTTTTCAGGTCCGCGCTCGTGCACCTTGTCCAGTGCGTTGCCGATGGTCCGGCTCACATCGGCGAAGATGGCCTGGTCGGTGAGCACGGCGCCGTCCAACATGCAGTAGGCGAACACGCGCGCCATGCCGCAGTTGGCGATGAAGTCCGGGATGACGGCCACGTTGTTGTCCGCATGCTCGGCAATGGGGCCGTAGAAGATCTCCTTGTCGGCAAAGGGTACGTTGGCACCACTTCCGATCACTTCCAGACCAGCGGCCTTCATGCGGTCCACTTGTTCGCCGGTGACGAGCCGGCTGGCCGCGCATGGGATGAAGATGTCCGTCGGGATGTCCCAGATGAGCCGCTCCACCTCGTCGAAGGGCCGCACGCCGTTCGCTGTAAGTGTGTTCTCTTCCTTGTTGATGAAGAGGTCGTGCACTTGCTGCTGTCCGAGCCCGTCCGTGCTGATGATGCCGCCCTTGCGGTCCAGGATGCCCACGATGCTGACGCCCATACGGCTTAGGTAGTAGGCGGCAGCGCTGGCCACGTTGCCCCAGCCTTGCACGATGGCGCGCTTGCCCTGTGGCTTGCCACCCCAGATGCGGTAGTAATGGCGCACGCTTTCGGCCACTCCGTAGCCCGTGATCATATCGGCCACGGCGTACTGCCCGATCATCGGCGTGAAGGCGGGGTCTTCGATCATTTTGCTCACACCGCTGCGCAACTGTCCGAGCTGGCGCACCTTAGCCCCTTGGTTCGGCGCATGATGGCCGTTCACCACACCTTCCTGTGGGTGCCACAGGCCGTAGTGCTCCGTCATCGGGATCACCTCGTGCAGTTCGTCCACGTTGAGGTCGCCGCCGGTGCCGTAGTAGGTCTTCAACAAGGGGATCACAGCGCGGTACCAACGGCGCAGCACATCGCGTTTGCGCGGGTCCTGCGGGTCGAAGTCAATGCCGCTCTTGGCACCACCGATCGGCGGGCCGCTCACGGTGAACTTGACCTCCATGGTCTTGGCAAGGCTTTCCACCTCGCGACGGTCGAGCCCCTTGCGCATGCGCGTGCCGCCACCGGCTGCACCACCGCGCAGGCTGTTGATCACCACCCAACCCTTGGCGCCGGTGGGCGGGTCGTTCCATTCGAACACGATCTCAGGGCTGCGCTGCTCGAACACCTTCAACAATTCCTTCATCGCGCTGCTCGTCATACTAACCGCTTCTGGCATTGGGCGAAAGTACCCGCAGCCCAAAGCATGGCCGGGCACCGTTCGACCAGTTTCTACTGACAGCCTGTTAATTGGGCAGGTACACCGCGCCGCCAATACTGTCGCGCTCGGCACCGGTTACGCTACAGAGCGTGTTCACCTCACCCTTCCAGCGCAGCACGCCGAGCAGTGCGAACACGAGGGCCTCCTTGAAGTTGATCGTCAGCGTGTCCGGAACGATGATCTCTGTGGTCGTCAACGCTCGTAGCCGCTCCATCAAGAAGCTATTGTGCGCACCACCACCGGTCACCAGCACCCGCCCGGCAATGCGCTTGTCCAAATGCCGCACGATCTGTTCCGCCATGTGCTCAACGCAGGTGCGCATCCGATCGGCAAGCGGCACGGTGGTGCTCTCGATCAATGGCAGCATGTCCACCTCGAAATGTTCCCGGCCCAGCGAACGTGGGGTCTGTTTTTGCAGGAAGGGGAGGTCGTGCAAGCGCTGAAGCAGTTCGTTGTCCACTGTGCCGGAACGCGCGATCGCACCATCGTTGTCAAATGACTTGCCCGCTTCGGATGCCAGCGCGTTCAGCGCCTGGTTGCACGTGCAGATGTCATAGCCCGTCGCGCCAGTACTGCCATGGAACGATACATTGGCAATACCACCGAGGTTGATGAACGCATCGTATCCGGGGAACAACAACCGCTCGCCCAGTGGAACAAGCGGAGCACCCTGCCCACCCAGCGCAATGTCCTTGGTGCGGAAGTCCACAACGGTGGGAATGCCGGTGATGGCTGCGATCTGTGCGCCGCATCCGATCTGTGTGGTGAAGCCGGTCGGCCCTGGTTGATGGAAAATGGTGTGGCCGTGCGAAGCGATGAGGTCTGCCGGACCGCGCGCCGCCATGAAGGACTTCACCGATCCTCCGATGAACGCACCCAGGTCGCGGTGCATGCGCGACAGGTCGAAGGCCGAAGCCGAGGAGGCGTTCAGCAATCGATCATGCCAAGCACTGTCGAACGGCACGGTGGTGGCTTTCTCGATCCAGTAGGTCCAGCGCTTATCGACGCCCGCGAAACCGCACAAGGCAATATCGATCCCATCAAGAGAGCTTCCGCTCATGACGCCGATCGCTTTGATCATGGAGGTAGGCATGCGACGAAACTACCGGACGGCCATCAGTGCGCGAAGATCCCTGCGCGGTCCAGTGGCCTGCGGTGGGCATGCCATTGGAAACCGGGCAAACGCTGCTCGTCCGTGGGTGCTTTACCGATCGGCCAGAAGACAGCGTCGGGCCGCGTAATGAAGCTCACCGTATGCACCGTGGCTTCTCCGGAGCTGTCCGCTGCAATGGCCACATCAATACGGCTGCAGTCGGCGGTGTTCATGCCCATGATGCGCTCCACGCTGTCCTTGGTCTCCTTGGCGAAGTAGATGGTGCGGCTGTTGCCTTCGGCCACTACGGTGCGCAGTTCATTGTCGTGGAAGAAGCCCGTGATGGTGGTGCCTACCACCTGGTCGAAGTGCGTGCTGTCCGCCATGGACGCCATGAAGCCGTTGCCACGCACAAAAAGCCGGTGCGCGCTGCCGTTGGCCATCAGGATGCGCACGCTATCCCCTGTGATCTGATCGTTGCCGCTCCATAGCACCGGCTCGCTGAACAGATGGATCGTACTGTCGGCCTCGCCGTATACCAAACTGTCGCATACCCCCTGAAGGTCGCTCTTGAAAAAGCGCACGCCGTGAAAGGCCCGGATGGTGCGTTTGTCCAGCACCGTGTCCGAAGTCGCGAACAGCGAATCGCCATGGAGGAACAGCGAATCGCCGCCGACCAGCATCACCAGTTCCGCACGGCCGGTGACGATGCTCTTGTCGCGCACTTCGTCGTACCAGGCACGGTCGCCGCGCACCACCATGTCGTTGATGGTATCGATGATGGCCACGTTGCCGAACGCCTCGCCGATGCCGGTGCGCTGGTCGTAGCGGATGCTGTCGCCTGCGATCTCCTGGTCCTTGCCCACGATGCGCGCGCCCTTGCCGAAGCGGGCCTGGTCCTTGCGCGTGTCGTACCAGCCCTCGTTGCAGCGCACGGTGCTCCCGTCGCGCTGCGCGATGGTGGTGGGCCCGAAGAACCGTGCGATGCCCGTTGCGGTTTCGTAACGCAGGGTGTCGCTCTGGATGGTGCGCTGCGGATGCACCAACGACACACTATCGCTGAAGAGGAAGGCCCGCTCCGCGGCCATGTACACCCCGCGCCCGCTGGTGAGTGTGTTGTTCTCCTTCCGGCTCACGATGGTGCCGCCGTTCGCGTACACCGCCACGCGCGAGCGCAGGTCGTACACCAGGGCATCGGTCGTGAGCTGCATGTCAGGGTTGGTGAGCGTGACGCCGGAATTGTCATGCCGGGCTTGACCCGGCATCGCGCCCTTACCCGAGATGGATGCCCGCCGGTCTTTTCCGACGTAGTCCAGACGGTGCCCCGTGATGCGTAGCGTATCGCCTTGGGTGATGGCCACCCGCCCGAAGGCCTTCACGCTCTGGTCCTCATAGAGGTACGCACTGTCGCAGGTCATGATGGCCCCGGCATGGCGGAAGCGCGCATTACCGATGAGCCGCTGGGCGCCCGGTGCCAGGCTATCGTCGTACACCAGCTTGTCCACGCTCAGGATCTCGATGCGGTCCTCTTGGCCTGTAGCGCAGATAGCCAACAGGAGCGGTAGCAACGTGAAAGAGCGCAGGTTCATCTTCCTGATGCGGTCGGATGAGCACCTTGGCAATAGCCATGCCCGCGAAACAAGCATCGCATCATAAAGCACTCGGTCAAATGATCTGCTGCGCATCACGGCTGGAACATCCAGATATCCAGATCCTCTTTCGCGCGGTAGAGCTTCTTGTCGGCGGTCACCAGGGGTGCCCCTAGTTCCAAGGCGGTGGCAGCAATGATGGCGTCGGGCAGTTTGAACTTGTACTTCCTGCGCAGGTGTATCGTTGATCGTTTGATCCCGGGATTCACCCCTTGGATAATGCAATCAGCAAGCAGGCGGCGCACATGTATGTTGTCGGCAGGTGCGATGCCCGGGAAAATGAACAGTTCGATCTCAGTGGCGAAGGACACATTTAGGTCCATACCGGCAACCACGTTGCCAAGTCCTTGGTTCCCTGTCAACAGAAGGACTGCAACGCTGGTGTCGATAACCAGGCTCTCACTCGCCATCTCGCAGCTTTCGCTGGACTTTCACCGGGTCCAACTTGTATTCGAGAACTCCAGCGTGCTTGGTCGGGTCGAAGCCGCTGCGCTTACGCCGCACCTTCAAGCGCTTTGTTTGAACTGCGGTGAGCCGTTTTTTGATGATCGTACCCATGATGGCTTGGCGAATGTACCACGACCTTGATGCAGTTCAGAACTGATTCTCTCATACGGGTGTTTGAAAACTAGCCCGACAGCAATGGCCGTTGGCGTCGGTCAATCCCATCTTCGCGCTCATGGGCCGCACCTTCGATCATTTCTGGGAAGGCGTTTACCACGCTGCCATCGAGCGGCTGGTCCTGTTCCTTTTCCTCTTCGTGGTGCTGCTGGTTTGGGGATGGCTCAACAACCGCCGCTTCAAGACCAGTGAGCGCGGGAGCACCATGCCTTGGCTGCTGTTGCTGCTGGCATTCGCATTGGTTCTTGTGCTGCGGGCCTTTGGCGATGAACTCGTGCCGTCCATTTCCGTTGCGGCGGCACTGATGGTCGCGGGCTTCGTAGCGCGGGCGGTCAAGGAGCGCGATCTCTGGTTGCCGGGTGTCCTTCTGGCCACGCTGATGGGCATGGGCTTCATGCTCAGTACCCTGTTGGTGGCCTTGGTCGGTGCCCTTGTCCTCTTGTTCACAGCGCGCCGATGACCAAACGCTCGGACAACGGCATTTCCGTTTGGACAGCGTTGCTCGTTGGCGTTCTCGGCATCATCGGGGTCGGCTTCCTGTGGTTCGGTGTGCACCGCGCCAGTGGTATGGCCGGGGCGGCGGCCCTCAACGTGCTGGCCGATGGCCTCTTGGAAAGTCCGGCGCCGCACCGCCTGCGCATTGTGGAGGTCGAGGTGGACCCGCATGACCTCGACAGCCTCCAGAGCAACCTGCCGTACAGTGGCACCGACTGGAAGAAGGCCCGCCTCATCGACAACGGCATCAGCTATCCGGCGGAGTTCCGCTATCGCGGCTACGGTGCGGTGCACCACATCGGGGAGAAGAAGTCGTTCCGGTTGAAGTTGAAGCGCAATAGCGCCTTTGCGCCCTATGAACGCGTGAATTTCCTCAACCCGAAGAGCTTCAACATGATCAACGTGCACATGTCGTACTGGATCGCGGCGCGCATGGGCGTGGCCGTGCCGTGGGACGACATGGTGTTCATGCGGCTCAACGGACAGGACCATGGCGTGATGCACGCGTGCGAGCAGGTGGACGCCGATTACGAACGCAACCGCCGCATGGCCCCCGGCGATGTGCCCATGTTCAAGGGCGACTTCGCACCGACCAACGAGCGTGACACCGTGAAGCACGGGCTGCTGTGGAAGGATGCCGACCATTGGGAATTCCTCGGTGATGCCGACAGTACCGACGCACGGCGCAAGCTCGAAGGGCTCATCCACCTCATCAACGCGAAGGACATGCCGTGGCAGCGGCGGCGTGATTCGTTGGAGAAGGTCATCGAGGTGGACGCCTTCCTGCGGTTCGCTGCAGCAATGAAGGTGCTGGAGACGCGCCACATCGATAACTACCACAACCAATTGCTGGTGCTGAGCCCGCGTACCGCCAAGGTCTATCCCGTGCTGTGGGATCCCATCTTCAAGTTCGCCCCGGCCGATGAGCCGCTGTACCCGATGTACGACGCACTATCGTACTGGCTGTTGCACGACCCGGAATGGCGCTGGCAACGCGATCGCTACATCATGGAGGCCCTTGCGGCGCTGCACACCGACAGCGCCGCCTACCGCTACATGGACGACGTAGTCGCACGGATCGAACCCAGCGTGCATGCCGACCGCAACAAATACGGCGTGCTGAGCATGGCCGGGCAGGACGTGGACCGCTACAGCGTGCTCCACTGGGCCTATTCCACCGAGCAACTGGGCAGGCAGATGCGCGAGCATTGGGCCGGTCTGCTGAACGCGTTGCAGGAGAACACCATCGTGGCGAAGCGGGAAGGTGATTCGGTGACCATCACTGGCAGCGGTGTGCCGCCCGTGGAAGTCACGCTGGTCGGTGACTCGCTTCAAGTGGACCCCGGCAGCGCAGGCAAGGACTACCGCCTGCAGGTGCTGGAAGAGAGCGCTACGCAAGTGCGCGTGCGTCTGTTCCCGCTCACCGCCACCAACGTGAAAGGCAGCTTGTACAACGACAAGCAACGCTACGAACTGCAGCCGTGGAACGCCACGGTGCGCATCACCTCCGGCCGCTTGCGCGATGCATCGGCCACAACCTGGTTCGCCCATGGCACGTCGACGCCGCGTTAGCGCGCTGTTCCGCTGGCTGGTCTGCTTCGGCCTGCCGGTGGGCGGGCTCTTCGCGTTGTTCAGCAGCGGGGCGCACCGCTCGGGACCGTGGCCGTTCGCTATTGGAGCCCATGAAGTGCAGGCCTATGCGAGCGTGTTCGATGTGCGCAAGAAGCCTACTGAGCGCGTGGACCCCGATGCATGGACGATCACCATCGGGCACCACACGGGAACGAAGAAGCGCAAGAAGTTGAGCGATGCCGACTGGCGCGCGGCATGGTTCGTTGCAGAGGACTACCGCGACAGCATCGAAGTGCGGCGCCTTGCGGATGCCAACGGATGGGAACTGCGCTTCCCCAAGCAGCACTACTTCAAGGAGCAACGGCGCCTGTTGTTGCTCGCTGTGGATGATCGCACCACGCAAGTGGACGAGGCCACCGCACTTGCCAAGTCACTGGGGCTGCATGTGCCGGAGCGCACGCGTGTGACCGTCGAACTCGATGGTGCAAGGGCGGTGTTCGTCGCCGAGGAGAACTTCGACGATGTGTACTTGGACAAGCGCAGCTACGCTGATGCCGTGCTCTTCACACAAGGTTTCGGTTCGTTGCATCCGGAGCACTGGCGACCCGATGCCGATGGCGACTCAGCGCTCGCCGAGGAGATCCTCTTCAAGCAGGCGGCCATCATGCAGGGGAAGGGCGATGTTGGCACGCTCATCGACCTCGACGCCACCGCCGCATGGTTGGTGATGATGGAAGCCGAAGGCCGCCGTGAAGACGTTCTGGACGAAGCCACGTTCGTGTTGGACCGCACGACCGGCCGTATCGCGCCGCTCTATACGCCGCGCAGGAGCAGTGCTGACTGGCAACAAGCCGGGACCCCCGTCGCGAACATCTTCCGCCGGTTGATGAATTTCGAAGGCTTCCAGGAACGGATGCAGAAGGTGCGGGACAAGGCGACCGCGAACGTGTCGTTCCCGAGCGGTACGGTTGCCAACCTCCAGAGGCCTGAGGGTTTGAACTGGCTCATGGGCGCACCGATGGTCGTGCCCTCGAACCCGGAGAGCGGCGGACCTGTCGCGGCTGCTGCGGTGGAGAGCTTGAAGGCTATTGCTGAACGCCTGGGCGGAACGGCCAGCGGCGACACGCTGCGTTTCGTGCGAGGCAAGTACCCGATCACTGCGGATGTTACCACACCGCCGAACGCGGTGGTGATCCTGGAGAAAGGCACGCGCTGGTTCCTCGGCTCGGGTGTGGAGGTGGTGGTGAACGGCACCATTACCATGAACGGCACCGGACCGAACCCCGTCTTCATCCGGCCTGCCGACGATGCACCGCACGGCGGCATGACCGTGAACGGCATCGAGGGCTCGCGCTGCGTCATCAACGGCTTGCAGATGAGCGGTGGCGGCAGCAGGGACGGCATGCTGGTGTTCCGCAACACCGATGTGCACATGGAGAAGAGCATCCTCAATGGTTCATCGAGCGCGCTGGTGAGCGCGCAGCGTGGCAACGTTGAGCTGGTCGGCTGTGCGTTCATGCGCACCGAGGGCGATGGTGTGCACCTGACCAACTGTAACGGCACCGTGGACGCCTGCAACTTCCAAGGAGCCAACGGTCAGCAGAAGGGCGATGGATTGGTGGCGGTGGGAGGGAAGGTCGTGGTGTCGAAGACGGTGTTCCGCAGTTTACCGGGCACGGGGCTCATCGCCAGTAGCAATGCCATTGTGGATGCCAACACCGTGGATGCGCTGGAGTGCGGTACCGGCTTCGCAGCGGTGGACGGAGCGCAGATCGGCTTGTCCCAAGTGACCATCAGCGGGAACAAGGTTGGCCTGCGCGCGTCGCGCACCCAACAGCACCGCAAAGGCGGCGCGTTCACGCTTGCAGGCTGCACGTTCAATGGCAACACCATGGAGCGCCAGGTCGACGAAGCCTCACGCGTGGTGGAACAGGCTGACTGAGCCTGGGTGTATCATCTTTTACTACTGCTGGCGCGCTTCACTCGAAGGCTCGCTCGCTATGACGCACGCACCAAAGTCGTCACAGCCGCTAAGGTCGCTGGCTCGCACTACGTCATCGCGAGACCTTCATAGGTCGAAGCGATCCAGGTGCCAGCAAGGAGCTGCACTGCTCGAACGCTCAACCACTACTTCTTCGCACCGGCCTTCTCCGCCTTCTTCTTCGCGTAGGCCTCGTTCATGCCCTTCACCATCACATCGCTGACGTTGAGCAAGGGGTTGCCCGGCCATACCTGTCCGCCCGGCTGCATCATGATCACATAGTCGAAACCGGCGGTCTTGTTGTACTCCTCCAGGTAGTCCTTCAGTGAGGTGGTCATCTCTTCCATGATGCGCATCTCCAAGCGCTCCACCTCCTCGGCGGTCTGCGCGCCCAATTGCTTCAATTCATAGTCGAGTTCCTGCAAACGCATCATGTCCTTCTCCTGCTCGGCCTTGGTGCTGTACGTCTGGTCTTTCGACATCAGTGCATCGGCTTCCGCCTGGGCATCGCGCTGCCGCTTCATCAAGGTGTTCTGCTTGCGGCTCACCTCGCTCTCGTAGTGGGCGCGCTGGTCCTTGATCAACTCCAAGTGCTTCTCCAAGCTGTCCAGTTCGAAATAGGCGATGCGTGCATTGGCGGGCAGACCGGTCGCGGGCATATCGTCCGAGCTCACCACTTCCAAACCCGTGCTGTCACTGCCACTAACAGTTGTCGAAGAGCTTGTCTTGGACGAACGGCCCGTCATCAAGTAGACCACAAGTGCCGTCAACAGAGCGTTCCAGATGATGAGCAGGATGGAGGTGTTCTTCGACATGGGCGGGGTTTGAAGGCGGCGAAGGTATTGATGCCTTCACGCAGAGACGCGGAGAGCGCGGAGCTCGCAACCTCCTCGGTCTCCGCGTCCCCCGCGTCTCTGCGTGAGGTCTGTATTCCTACCGCGCGATCACCACCCGCTCCGTGCGCGCAGCATCCGCCGCCATCAGCATCAGCGAATAGGCGCCCGGTGCAAGCGTGGCCACGTCCACGTTCACCGCGCCGTTGACCACGAGCAATTGCTCCAGTACCACTTTGCCGTTCACGTCCACCAAGCGAAGCGTGAGATCACCGGCGGGAAGTCCTAAGATGGTCAATCGGTCGTTGGCGGGCACAGGCATCACGGTTAGCTGGGCGGCGTTCAATTCGTTAACGCCCACGAACCCGTTAATGCTCACGCACACCGTGTCGTTGGTCGCATCAGCATCGCCGGCGTAGGTGGGCCACGCGCAGATGTCGCCTGTTTCCGTTTCGGCAGGAGTGAACATCTGCGAGAAGGTGAAGAGCGAGCTATCGCCCGGCGCGAGCGCAGGACCGGTGTAGTTCTGGGTCACCGCCGGGTCGCTCTCGTATTGGTAGCTCATCGGGAAGTTGTTCATCGTTTGGTTGCCGAGGTTCTTCACCCAAGCGCGCACGCTCACGGGGCTGCCCACGTCGATGCCATCGATGAGGCCGAAGAAGCCCGTACAGCCCAGGTCGTACACGGGTGGTTGCACGGCTTGTAGGCCGAGGTGGAAGTCGAACAATGTGCGATCGCGGTACTCGGCCCACACGTTGTCCAGGCACTCGTAGCTGCGGAGGCTTATCGGCAGCTGCGGGTCCTGCGCGATGTTGATGTTGGCACCGCCCATGTACCACTGCACATACAGTCCGCCATCGTTGAGTGTGATGGGGTTGGCCAGCGGGATCACCTTATCCCCAGCGGTTGCGTTCGCCGGTGGAACGAACACACTGTCGAGGAGCGTGCCGGGACCACCGTTCGGGCCGTCGTCATCGTACACGCGCATGTAGAAACCGACAAGCCCCGCGTTGCTGGCGATGCGGCAGGTGGTTGCGTTGAAGTAGATCGGGTACCACGGTGGAACAATGTGTGTTCCCACGCCACCATTGCCGCCGTTCCAACCGATTCCGATGCCGTCATCGGCGGGACCGGCCCAATCGAGGTTGATGGTCGCGAGGGTGGTGTCATACACCTGAAGCTCCTGCACCCGGATGTTGTTGCTGCCCACCAGTTCGTTCGGAATACCGCTCAGCTCAGCGCGGTAGCTGTACGTGCCAGCAGGGTTCGGGGTGAATGCCGCGCTGTACGTGATGGTAGTATCGATGCCCGGCTGCAGCAAGCTGATGCCTTGCGATGAACTGGCTACCACCTGGCCCAGCGTGTTGATGACGCTGATGTCCGTGGCGAACGGCCCCACATCGACGTTGCCGGTGTTGCGGTAGTTGGCGGTGAGCGGGAAGTCCGGACCATAGCGCTTCAGCATGAGGCCGGCCGTGGTTTCCTCGGTGTTCCATTCAACACTGGCGTCGGGCACTTGTAGGAGTGGCACGGCCGGGTTGTAGTAGCGGATGGCATGGCCTGCTACGGGATATTGGTCGGCGCTGTGCGCGAGGCCGATGTCACCCGTGATGCTCTCGATGCCCAGGCTCAGGTCGTTGTTCTGGGTGAAGCCCTGCTGGTCCTGTATCTGCACGGTGATGGTGCTGTCCTGTTTGTTGAGGATCACCTGGAAGGTGTTGCTGCCCGTATAGCTCGGCGGCAGAGGGCTCCAGAACGGTACGTTGATCCAGCTCACGACGGTCACCGTCACATCGTCGTAGAGGTAGCACTGTGCCGGGTTGCCCGCACCGAAGAAGTTGAGGTCGGCCATCATGCAGGCCACGTAGTCGTTGGCGCCGCCAGCTTGCGGTATGAGCGGGAACAGCGAGGCGATGTTCACGCTATTGAAGGCGATGTAGCCGTTGCTGCCGATCCAGATCTTCTTGGGTGCGTACCAATAGAAGGGCATGTTGGTCTGCATCACGAAAGGACCCACCACGTTGTCGTCCGCAAGACCGGTCACAGGCGTGCCGATCTGCGTGATGTCGAACCAGTTGTACACCGGACCGCCGGGCTCGTTGCTGTCCTTCCAGGTATAGCCGTAGGTGTCGGGGCCGCCCTGCAGCGCATGCGCCGCGGTGAGGGCCGAGAAGGTGAGGACGCTGCAAACGGTTCGGAGCAGGGTTGGGGTTCTCATCATCGCAACGGATATTGGTCGTTCCGAATGTATGCGGAGAGAACACAACAAGCCGTATTCCATTGCTGAAAACCCCGGCCGACCGTCCTGCCTGAGCACACTTCTTTCCTGACCTTCGCGCCATGACGAACATTGCCATAGCCGTGCACGGTGGGGCGGGCACCATACCGCGCGAGAGCATGTCGCCCGAACGGGAGAAGGAGTACCGTGCGGGATTGGAGCTCGCCGTGCGCCGCGGCTATGCCATGCTCAAGGAAGGCGGCACTGCCATGGACGCCGTGGAAGTCGCTGTGGTGGCCCTGGAGGATTGTCCGCTCTTCAACGCCGGGCGCGGTGCCGTCTTCACGGCGGACGGCACGCACGAGTTGGATGCCAGCATCATGGACGGCAGCAACCTGGCCGCCGGTGCCGTGGCCTGTGTGCACAACGTCAAGAACCCCATCGTGCTCGCGCGCCGTGTGATGCTCCACAGTCCGCATGTGCTACTGAGCGGGCGCGGTGCCTTCGAGTTCGCGCACCAGCAGCGCGTGGAACTGGAGGATGATGAGTACTTCTTTGATCGCTTTCGCTATGATCAGTGGCAGGATGTGAAAGGCACCGAGGTCGTGCAGCTCGATCACAGCGACGGCAAGAAGTTCGGTACGGTGGGGGCAGTGGCCCTTGATACCCACGGGCACTTGGCCGCGGCCACCAGCACGGGCGGCATGACGAACAAACGCTTCGGCCGCATTGGCGACAGTCCCGTGATAGGGAGTGGCACTTACGCCAACGACCGCACCTGCGCCATCAGCTGCACGGGGCATGGCGAGAGTTTCCTGCGCGCGGTGGTGGCGCACGACGTGCACTGCCTCATGGACTACAAAGGCCTATCGCTCTCCGAGGCCGTGCGCACCGTGGTGCACGACAAGCTGCCACCGCTCGACGGCGACGGGGGCCTCATCGCCATCGACCGCAGCGGGAACGTGGTGCTCGACTTCAACTGCAGCGGCATGTACCGCGCGCACGCCCTTGCTGACGGTCTTGTCCACTCCGCCATCTGGCGCTGAGCGTTCTTTTCACGGAAGTCAGTGCGATCTTGAATTGCCACACCCTCGAGGCATCAACGTTGCATTGGGCGTTCGGTGCGCGACATTTGGACCATGCGATCAGTGACCCTTGCCCTGTTGATGTGGATCGTTTGCCGGGCCGCTGCACAAGGCACAGCCACCTTGGAAGTGGAAGTGACGCTCAACAAAGCCGCGGGTGGGCAGCTTATGCTGATGCTCTGCCCTGACAGCGCCAGTTACGAGGCTGAAGAAGGTTGCCACTTGCAGAAAGCCGATGCCGTCGGCACTGTGGTGAAGTTGGCGTTCACCGGGTTGAAGCCGGGGACCTACGCGTTGCGGGCTGTTCACGACATCAATGCCAACGGCGATATCGACGTGAACAAGCTGGGCTTGCCGATCGAGCCGTTCGCTTTCAGTAACGATGCGATGGGCCGTATGGGCCCACCTGGTTTCAACGAGGCGACTTTCGCGGTCCGTGCCGGTGCGAACTCCATCAAGGTGAAGATGCGTGGAGGCTCGAAGTAGGCGGCTCAAGGCCGCGTGCTTCGGATCACTTCGGACTGCACGGCCTGGCGCTGGGCCAGGTACCGTTGGTAGACGGCACTGTACCCGGCCCGGTTATCGATGGTCTCGCCGTAGCGCCCCATGATCGTGAGCAGCGCATCGGTGGCTTCCCGCAAGCCATTCTGTCCGCCGCTGAGCGCCGTGATCACGTCTGCGCATCCGCTGGTCACCGCGTGCTTCACGAAGAACTCACCTGCCTGGCCCCGCATAAGGATACGCAGCCCGCAACGCGCCGCGACGGGAAGGTCGATGGCATCATCGAAGAAGAACGCCACTTCTTCGTCGCGCAGCCGGTGCTTCTTCAGGAAGGCATCGAAGGCCTCGCGCTTGTCGATGAAGCCCATGTAGAGCCCGTGCAGCTTCTCACGTTGCGCAAAGCGCTCAGCATGGGGGTTGTGCTGACCGGTGATGATGCCGGCGAACGGTAGCTGCTCCTTGTTCTGCAACCACAGGCCGAATCGGAGCATGTTCACACCCATGCTGCCCACCTCGCTGAAGGGGCTGCCGCCTTCCAGGTCTTTCCACCCGTCGTTGAACACGCCGTCCCAGTCGAAGAGCACGGCGCGCACTGCGGAAAGGCGCTCCACCATTTCCGGTTGCCCGAGCAGGACTTCAGTGCCCAGCTCCAGGAAAGGGTCGCGGTCGATGGGATGCTGGTGCATGGCCCGTCAGCCCGCTATCGCCTTCATCAGGTCCTGGATGTCGAGCATGCCGAGCTGCTTGCCGTTCTCACTCACGCTCAACGTGTCCACCTTGTGCTCCTTGAATGCCTTCTGGGCCTCGTCGAGCAGGGCTTCAGGGCTGATGGTGAAGGGCGCGTTGAACTTCAGCGTGCCGAGCTTCTTCGCCAGGAACTTGTTGCCTTCTTTCTCCAGACCACGGCGCAAACCACCGTCGGTAAAGACACCAACGTTCTTGCCTTTGGCGTCCGTGACCATCACCGCACCGAAGCCATGCTTGGTCATCTCCACCAGAGCTTCGCTCACTGTGGCGCTGTCCTTCACGGTCGGGTTGGTACGCGTGAGCACGTCCTTCACCTTCATGGTGATGAGGCGCGTGTCCACGTAGAACTGCTTGGTGCCGATGGCCGTGAAGTGGTTGTCGGTGAGCTGTTTCATCAGCTTCCAAGGCACGGTGATGGTGTGCACACCGAGTTCCACGGCGTTGCGCACGTGCTCCACGGTGCGCACGCTGCTGAACATGATCTTGGTGTTGTACCCGTAGTAGTTCACGGCGTCAACGCACTGCTTCACCAAGCTGAGCGCATCATGGCCTTGGTCCTGCAAGCGACCGACCAACGGGCACACGTACGAGGCTCCGGCTTGCATGGCCATGTAGGCCTGCTGCAGCGTGTACACCAAGTGCACGTTCACCATGATGCCTTCGTTGCGCAGCATCTTGCAGGCGCGCAGGCCCTCCAGGCTCACGGGGATCTTGAAGACGGTGGTCTCCTTCTTCAGGCCCATCTTCAGCTGGCGCTTGGCCTCCTTCACCACCTCCTCGGCGGTCTCGCCCAGGGCCTCCACCTGCAGGATGGGGACCTTCTTGGCGAGGTCGAGGATCATCTTGTCGATGTTGGTGACCCCGCCCCGGTGCATGAAGGTGGGCGTGGTGGTGAGGCCGGTGAGGAATCCGAGCTTGAAGGCTTCGTCGATCTCCTTGATGTCGGCGCTGTCGAGGTAGAGCTCCATTGGAAAAACTGAAAGGTGAAAGTGGAAAAATGAAAGGCCTGACGCGCGGGCCTATGCAGTTACTGGTGTTTGGCGGTGCTTCAATTCCACGGCGTGGAGATCGAGCAGGGGCTTGAGGAATTCCTCCAGGTCGTACACGCCGAGCTGGCTGGCCGCGTCGCAGAGCGCTTTGCTCGGGTCGGGATGCGTTTCAATGAACACACCGTCCACGCCTGCGGCCACGCCGGCACGGGCGATGGTGGGCATCACATCGCGGTTGCCGCCGCGCGGGTCGGCACTGGGGATGCCGTACTTGCGGATGCTGTGCGTAATGTCGAAGACCACCGGATAGCCGGTTCTGCGCATGTGGTAGAACGCGCGGGGATCGACGATCAGGTCGTTGTAGCCGAAGGTGTAGCCGCGCTCGGTGAGGATGATCTTGTCGTTGCCGACGCTCTTGCACTTCTCGGCCGGCTTGATCATGTTGTCCGGTGCCAGGAATTGCGCGTGCTTCAGGTTGATCACCGCGCCGGTCCTCGCGGCCTCGGTCACCAAGGTGGTCTGCATCACCAAGTAGGCCGGGATCTGCAGCACGTCCACAACTTCCGCGGCGGGCTTGGCCTGGCTGGGGTAGTGGATGTCGGTGAGGATGGGGAAGCCGAAGTCCTTCTTGATGCGCGCGAGCACTTTCAATCCTTCATCCAGGCCGGGACCTTGATAGAAGTCCACGCTGCTGCGGTTGTCCTTGGTGAAGCTGCTCTTGTAGATCACGGGCACCTTCATGCGCTCGCTCACCTCCTTGAGCTTCTCGGCGGTGCGCAGCATCACGTCCTCGGTCTCGATCACACAGGGACCGGAGATGAGGAAGAGCTGGTCGCTGCCGCACTTGATGTTGCCGACGTTGATGATCCTGGTCATGATTGGGGCGCAAACTTACCCTTTCGCCACGGCCACGTTCAGCAAGCGCTTGCCGTCCATGTATCCTTCCAGGGTATCACCCGGCTCGACCGGTCCCACGCCTGCAGGAGTGCCCGTGTAAAGCAGGTCACCGGGCTCCAAGGTCATGTAGCGCGATACATAGCTGATCAGTTCAGCCACCGGGAAGATCATGTCCCGCGTGCGGCCTTCCTGCACGGTCTGTCCGTTGCGGTTCAGTTCGATCGTGTGGGTGAGGAGGTCCATACCGGCTGCGAGAGGCAGCGCCACATCGCCCACCACCGCACTGCCATCGAACGCTTTGGCCTTTTCCCAAGGCAGCCCTTTGGCCTTCATTTCATCCTGAACAGTCCGGGCGGTCAGGTCGAGGCCGAGGGTGTACCAGCCCACGAAGCCTAACGCCATGTTCGCCGGTATGTCCTTGCCGTAGCCGTCGATGGCCACCACCACTTCAAGCTCGTGATGTATGACGCCAAGGTTCGTGGGGAGCTTCAAGTCCTTGCCGGGATAGACAACCGCCGTCTCCGGCTTCAGGAAGAACACCGGCTCTGAAGGCACCGCATTGCCGAGTTCCATGGCATGGTCGGCATAGTTGCGGCCGATACAGATCACCTTCATGGTTCAAGCATGTATGCGGTCGATGACCGAGCGGATGACGGCCTTGGTGCTTGGCGGGAAATCGCTGCCCAGCATCCATTGCAGGTAGCCGGGTTCGCTGCGCATCAGGTCTTCGATGGCGCGGCCCTGGTGCTTGCCGAAGTTGATGGTGATCCGGCCCTTGTCGTCGCGACCGAGTTTTCCACCGGCGTCCGGTGGGCGTTGTGCATCGCCGCTGAGTTCGCCGAGGAAATCCACATCACCTTTCAAAGCCTCGTACTTGGCCAGTTGCGCAATGAGCACATCGGCGGTGGCCTCCACGTCGGCCAAAGCGTTGTGCGCGCCACCGTGTTCCTGGCCCAGGTAGTAGCGCACGGCCGCACTGAGGTCGCGCGGCTCCATCTTATGGTAGATGCGTGCCACATCCACGATGTGGGCTTCGGTAGTGTCCCATGTGCAGCCCACACGCGCCAGTTCCTCGGTAAGGAACGGCACATCGAAGCGCATGCAATTGAAACCGCTCAGGTCGCAACCGCTCAGCCGGTCGTGGATGGTACTGGCCAACGCTTCCAACGATGGTGCACCGGCCACATCCTCATCGCGGATGCCATGGATGCGCGTGGCATCCGGCGGAATGGGCATGCCCGGGTCGATGAGGCTTTCCCAAGCTTCGCGACTGCCATCAGGATGGAGCGTTACGATGCCGATCTGCACGATGCGGTCCTTGCCTATGCGCAGCCCTGTGGTTTCCAGGTCGAAGAAGGCGAGGGGCCGTGAAAGTTGGAGCGCCATGAGGAGCAATTGAATGCCCAGCTAAGGTGGTAACGAAAGTGCCCCCCGACAGGTCGGAGGGCACTCAAGTTCTTCACGATCCGACGGACCTTACCGCACCTTCAACTTCACGTACTGGTACTTGCCGTACTTCTCCGTGTTCTGGTAATCGCCGAGGTACTTGGGCCCCTGCACCTTGTTGTTGATGGCTTCGATGTAAACGTTGTCAGCGTTCTTGCCGCGCGCTGTAATGGCTTCGATGAGGCGCTTGCGGGCGTCTTCCATCCGCTGACGGCTCAGGTTCTCGTTCGTGCCGAAGGTCTTGGTGGGCACCTTCGAGGCGCTCGCCTCAATGACAACACTGGCCTTGCCGTCCTTGTCTATGGCGGCCACCACGGCATCGATGTACTTCTTCCAATCGGCCTCGTTCTGCTCGATGTCCTTCATGTTGTAGGCGTAGTACTTCGAGTACTCGCCGGCGTAGGTCGCATCGGGGGTAACATGCTTCTCGCCGTCGGTCTTTTTGGTGGCGTCGGTCTTGTTGCCGCCGGGGGCCGTGCCGTCGGTACCGCCTTTTTTCGGGTCGCCACCAGTGCCGGCAATGAGTTCATCCGGCTTCACTTCCTTGCCCTTCTCCTTCTTGCCGGGAGGCGCGCCCGGTGGCAGGTCCACCACGCTGGCCGGGTCGGTGAGCGCTACGGGGCTCAGGTAGATCTCCTTGTTGATCTCCTGGTATGCGCTTTCGCATTCCACGAAAACGTCCTCGGTGTGGATGGTCTTGTCGTCCACCCGGTAATCGAGGTTGTACTCCTTGCAGGGCGGCAGGATCACCACATAGACACCATCGCGCAGGCGGGGCTTGTAGGTTTTCACTTCCCCGGTGGCCTTGTCCGTCACGTAAAGCACGGTGCTGGGCGGAAGGGTCTGTCCCGGTGGGGGAACGATGAACCCTTTCAGCACCGTGAGCCCTTCGGCCTCCATGTCTGCCGGAAGGTCCACGAAGTAGATGTCCTTCTCACCGTAGCCACCGATCTTGTCGCTGCTGAAGTAGCCTCGACGGCCGTCGGCGGTGGTCACGAAGAACACATCGTCGTCCACCGTGTTGAGCGGGTAGCCGATGTTCTCGGGGGTGCTCCACGTGCCGTCGTCCTTCAACTCGCTCTTGAAAATGTCGAAGCCGCCCATGCTGTTGTGGCCCTTGCTGGCGAAGTAGAGGTCGCGGCCGTTGGGGTGGATGAAGGGCGCATCATCGTCATAGATCGTGTTGATGGGAGCGCCCAGGCTCTGCGCCTTGCTCCATTCGCCCGTGGGCAGCTTGGTCACCCGGTAGATGTCGCGCCCGCCCGTGCCGCCTTTGCGATCACTGACGAAATACAATGTGCTGCCGTCGGCGGTGAGGGCCGCGTGCGTCTCCCAGGCCTTGGTGTTCACGTCGCTGCCAACGAGCACGGGATCGCTCCACAATTCACCCACCAGCTTGCTTTCGTAGATATTGCCATCGCCGCCATCGTCGCGGTACATGAGCAGCGTCTGTCCATCAGCGCTCACGTTGATGGTGGCCAAGTGGCCGAGCGTGTTGATGTTGAGCAGTTCGGGCGCTTGCCAGTTCCCATTGCGGTCCTTATAGCTCACGAAAATGGCCTCGAACGGCAGGCCGGCGAGTTCATCGATGATGTCCAGGTTGCTGCTATCGGGACGGATGCGGCGGCTGGTGTAGAACATGGCGTTGCCGTCAACGCTCACCACCGGGCTGAAATCGGGGTGGTCGCCATTGATGACCGGGCCGACGTTGCTCACCATGTACGGCTTGGGATCCTTCATCAGGGCCCGCGCATTGGCGGTCTGCTCCAACCCGCGCACGGCGCTTTGGTAGAGGTCGTTCTTGTCGCCGGCGGCGTTCTTGAACTTCGTGTACTGGGCGTCGGCTTTGTCGAAGTCGCCTTTCAGGTGGTACGCCCGGCCGAGCCAGTAGTCCACTTCCGCCGGGCAGTTGGTCTCCTTGGGGTCGAACGGATCGTAGCCGGCCGTGTTGAAGCCACCGTATTTCTCGGTGCGCAAGGCCGCGGCCTTCTCCAGGTAAGGAAGGGCCTTGGCTTTCTGGTTGTAACTGTTGGCGTAGCTGTACCCCAGTTTCCAGTTCAGGTTGGCGTTCTCGGGCTGCTGCTGCACGAGCTCGTTCCAGATCTCCGCGGCCTGATTGAAGAATTTCTCTTCCATCAGCTTGGCGCCCTCTTCGAACTTCCAGTTGAAGGAGGTGTTGTCGCCTTGGGCGATCGCCGCAGGGGCTGACAACAAAAGTGTGGCGGCAAGCAGGGAAGTGTAGGAGTGTCTCATCATCGGTTTCCGGTTCGTTCCGTGGGGAGCGGAAGTGAGGGCAGGATGCGGGCTAAATGTAGAAATCCGGTCCAGTGGCGAACGGGTCAGAATTCCCTATCGATCGGCCATTGTTCCAACAGGTCGGCCACACGCCTCACGAAGCGCCCGCCCAGCGCGCCGTCCACCACGCGGTGGTCGTAGCTGTGGCTGAGGAACATCATGTGCCGTATGGCGATCACATCGCCGGTGGGGGTCTCCAGCACGGCGGGTTTCTTCTTGATGGCACCCGCGGCCATGATGGCCACCTGCGGTTGGTTGATTATGGGTGTGCCGAGCACGTTGCCGAAGGTTCCCACGTTGGTGAGCGTATAGGTGCCTCCGCTGATCTCGTCCGGGCTCAGTTTCCCTTCGCGGGCACGACTGGCCAGATCGTTCACGGTTTTGGCCAGGCCCACCAAGTTGAAGCGATCGGCCTGTTTGATAACGGGCACGATGAGGTTGCCGCTGGGCAGCGCTGCCGCCATGCCGATGTTGATGTCCTTTTTCTTGATGATCGTTTGACCGTCCACCTGCACGTTGATCAGTGGCATCTCCTTTATGGCCTGCACCAGCGCCATGATGAAGAGCGGCGTGAAGGTGAGCTTCTCGCCCTCGCGCTTTTCGAAGGCGTTCTTCACCTTGTCGCGCCAGAGCACCAAGTTGGTCACATCGGCCTCCACGAAGCTGGTGACGTGCGGGCTGGTGCGCTTGCTCATCACCATGTGGTCGGCGATGAGCTTGCGCATGCGGTCCATCTCGATGAGCTCGTCGCCAGGGGCGGGGATGAGCTTGGGCGCGGGCTTCTCGGCTGCCTTCTCGACTGCGCTCGAAGTGACAGCAGCAGCAGGCCCCAACGGTGCGCTCGCAGCTCGCGGCTCCGGGCTCGCGGCCTGGGCACCACGGTTCGGCAAGTAGTCGAGCAGGTCCTTCTTGGTCACGCGGCCGCCTTCGCCAGTGCCGTTGATGGCTTCCAGTTCGGCCATGCTCACGCCCTCGCTTTCGGCGATGTTGCGCACCAAGGGGCTGTAGAACTTGCCGCTGGCGCAGGTCTTGGCCACTGGGGCATGGGCCGCTGCGGGAGCGGATGCAGGAACAACCTTCGGGCTACCGTTGGAAGCTGCGGTTGGTGCTTTTGCGGGGGCGCTTGTGGTTGCTGCTGCACTTTCTGCTGTTCCCACATGGGCTATGGGCTGGCCTACCTTCACCACATCGCCGTCGTTCACCAGCTTCTTCAGTAGGATGCCGTCCTGGGGCACGGGCACTTCACTGTCCACCTTGTCGGTGGCGATCTCCACGATGGGCTCATCGGCCTTCACGGCCTCGCCTTCGTTCTTCAACCATTTGATGATGGTGGCTTCGGCCACGCTCTCGCCCATTTTGGGCAGCAGGATCTCGATGTGCGACATGGGTCGGTTGTGCGGCGCGAATGTACCCGTCCCGGCATGTGCTCATGTGGTCATGGGTCCATGTGCCCATGCAGGACCGGTCAGCTGCCCAACAGGTCGAAGCCTTTCCACACCAGCTTCACGTCTTGCCATGGCCGGTAGTCCTTGGCATAGGTGATGTTGACGCGCTGCACCGTGAGCGGGTCAGGCCTCAGGTGGCGCGCCACCACCGGGTCGATGACGCCCTGTAGCAGCTTGGGCAACTTGGCGGCGCCCAACGGATGGTATCCCACCCAGGTGCGCTGGCCGAACAGAACGCCGAAGCAGTTGCGGACGAACCCGGTCTTCTCCTTCACGAACCAGACGGTGACCGGCAACAAGAGGAGAAGGAGCATGGACAACGCGATGTCCAACGTGCGCTTGCGACGGCGGGCGGCGCTGCTGCTCACCGCGTGCTCCTCCAGGATGTTGAGGTCGTGGATGCTCTCAATGCTGCTGGGGCCTATGATGAACTCACGGGCCGGTTGCGCGATCTTGAACATGGCTCCCGTGCGGCGCAACTGCTCCATCAGCTCGATGATGCGGCCCCACTTCAGGTCCTTGGCGCAGAACACCACTTCATCGATGCCATGCTTGCGGATGCGGCGCCGCAGTTCCTTATCGGCCTCGGGCAGGTTGGCCATGGAAGCTTCCACTTGTTTCTGGCGGCCCAGGCCGAAGTGCGTTTGCCAGAGCAGGGCCAGCGCATGTTTCGTCTCCTCCGGTGAACCGATGGCAAGGATGCGCTGGCGCTTGCGATCGCGAAGGCTGTAGCCGCGGAGTGAGATGAAGTGCAGCATTATCCGGACAGCGCAGAAACAGAACGTGAGCCAAGCGGTCGCCATAAGCAGGAAGGACCACCTGTGCTCCAGTTCCGGAAGCACCACGAACATGGAGATCACGAAAACAGCGCCCATTCCCTTGGCCACGTTCAGGAGCCGGACGGGCCGGTCGTACCCTCCGAAGCAGGCGAGAACGCATTGGGTCAGGGCCGTTGGCCATGCGAGGCCGATCAGCAATTCCGCTGGGTCGTTGAACCAGCCCCATGGGCGGTAGAAGATCGCGAAAGCGGATCCGATGATCACTGCGAAGTCCAACATCGGCAACAGCATGCGCCTGAGGAACCTCGCCACGATGGCCGCCGCCGCGCTCAGGTAGATGCTGCCATTGATGAGCAGGCTGAAGAAATCCGTGCGCCGCCGCGTGAAGTGCTTCTGCGCGAAGATGGCCATGGCGTTGTAGAACACGAACACGTAGTTCACGCTGCTCTTCTTCGTGCTCTCGCCCTTGTAGTGGATGATGCGCGCGTCGGGGAAGTACCAGTTCTCGTAGCCGCCGAGCGTAATACGGTAGCTGAGGTCGATGTCCTCCCCGTACATGAAGAAGCTCTCGTCGAGCAGGCCCACTTTGTCCAGCGTTTCCTTGCGCAAGAACATGCACGCTCCGCTGAGGATCTCGATGCGAGCGGCTTCGTTCTCCTTCAGATGGCCCAGGTGGTAGCGCCCGAAGACCTTGCTGCGTGGGAAGAGGCGCGTGAGGCCGATGATCTTGTAGAAGGCCACGGCCGGCGTGGGAAGTCCGCGCTTGCTTTCCGGGAGGAAGGTGCCCGTGCCATCGATCATCTTCACGCCGAGCCCACCGGCTTTCGGGTGCGCGTCCATGAACGCGAGCACTTTGTGGAAGACGTCTTCGCCCACCACCGTGTCGGGGTTCAGCAGCACGACGTATTCGGCCTTGCTCTCGCGGATGGCCTGGTTGTTCGCGCGGCTGAAGCCGACGTTCTCCGTGTTGGCGATGAGGCGCACCTGCGGGAACTTGTCGCGCACCATCTCCACGCTGCCGTCGGTGCTCAGATTGTCCACCACGAACACCTCGCCATCGGTGCCCTCCAACGCCTTCAACGTGGTGCGCAGGCACTGCTCCAGGTAGGCCCGCACATTGTAGTTGACGATGATGACCGAAAGCTTCATGTGCTTATTTGTTCATGGGACCATCTGCTCATGGCCGCGTGGGCACATGGACATATGGGCACATGGCTTCACCTTCTCACGCTCTGCTCATACGGTTTGCGGTCGGCGATACTACGGCCCAGTGTGAGTTCATCCACGTTTTCCAGCTCACCGCCCACACTGATGCCACGCGCGATCATGCTCACCCGCACTACGGGGCTGTGCTCCGCCACCTTGCGGTTGATGTAGAAGCTGGTGGTGTCGCCTTCCAATGTTGCGGGCAGCGCCAGTACCACCTCCGTCACTTCGCCGTTGATGAGGCGCGCGAAGAGCTGCCGTGTGTTCAGGTCGTCGGGCCCGATGCCGTCCATGGGGCTGATGATGCCGCCGAGCACGTGGTACAGGCCTTTGAACTGGCGGGTGTTCTCGATGGCGATCACGTCGCGGATGTCCTCCACCACGCATAGCACGCTGCGCTCGCGGGCGGGGTTCGCGCAGATCTCGCAAGTAGGACGGTCGCTGATGTTGCAGCACTCGGTGCAGTACTGCACATGCTCGCGCAGTGAACGCACCGCATCGGCGAAGCGGTACACCTCGTGCGGTTCGCGGCGCAACAGGTCCAGGGCCAGGCGCATGGCCGTGCGGCGGCCGATGCCCGGCAGCGTGGCGAGCTGGTCCACCGCGTTCTCCAGGAGTTGTGAGCTGAGGGCCATTGGAGGTCGCCTTCATCAAGATTTCGGCGCCCGAAGCAAAGGAAAGGGAAGCGGCGCACGGCCCAGCACGAAAGCCAATGATCGCAATACGGTACGGTAACTGCCGTTGGCCAGGTGTTTCTTTGGTGCCGATGCGTTCGATCATCCTTTCAACATTGCTCCTGGCAACCGCTGGTGCCGTCGCTCAGGAAGTCACCATTGCAGGGAAAGTCATCAGCAGCGACCCGGAGCGCACGCTCTACGACCTGATGGTGGTGAACAAGCGCACCCGCGTAGGTGCCTTCGGCAAGGTGGACGGCAGCTTCAGCGTGAAGGCCTTGAAGTCCGACACCCTCATCATCGGATCGGCCGGGCACCAGAGCGTGTTCGTGTGCATGACCGACAGCACGCCGAAGGAGGCGTACACCGTGAACGTGCGCCTGATGCAGAACGTCATCCGCTTGCGCGAGTTCCAAGTGGTGCCCAAGCGCGATCTGGAGGACATCCAGAAGGAGATCTCGGAGCTGGGTTACAAAGAGGAGGACTACATGCTCAATGGCGTCAATGCGTTGGAGAGCCCCATCACCTTCCTCTACCAGTCCTTCAGCAAGCGTGAGGAAAGCAAACGCCGGGTGGCCGAGCTGCGCAACGAGGACCGCAAGCGCGCCCTGCTGAAGGAGCTGCTCAAGCGCTACGTGGAGTACGACATCATCAATCTCAGCAACGATTCGTTCGACGACTTCATCGACTTCTGCGCCGTGCCCGATGAGGTGATCAAGGGCCTCAGCCAATACGACTTCCTCATGCACATCAAGAAGAAGTACGAGTTGTACAGCAGCCTTGGGCCCACACGCAGGCATTGAGGGTGGTGGACCGCAGCGGCGCGAAGAGCGCAACGTTCAAATGCCCATGCTGAGAACCCGGGCCGTGTTCTTCCTGCTGGTGGTGCGAACGTTGTCCAGCGCACAATCCGACTCGCTCGTCATCCACAGTGTAACGCTCACCGAGGCGGTGGTGAAGGCCACCGGCAAGACACGTCCTTACGAAGGCATCATGCGGCAGGTGATGGCCGACACCACCTTCCATCAGGCCTTCCTCAACACGAAGTACCACCCGCACCAGCTGACATCGTTGCTGCGGGTGAAGAACAAGGACGAAAAGGAAACCGCCACGCTCTTCCGCAAGGGCCGGTTGGTGCGAGATGGTGCGATGGCCGAACTGGTGCTGGACAGTGTGGTGGAGATCGGCAAGCTGCGCCACCGCGACAGCACCTTCCGCTACCTCACAGCGGAGATGTACGATGACGTCTTCTTCCACAAAGGTCCTTATCGCGCCAGCAATCGTATCGCGCGGCACGAACAGAACATCGACCGCAGCAGCAAGTTCAACAAGTACAAGAGCGAACTGAAGAAGTTCATGTTCAACCCGGGGCAGGAGATCGGCAGCGTGCCCTTCATCGGCGACAAGATGGCCTTGTTCGACAGCACCATGGTGCCGTTCTACCACTACACGCTCGACATCGGTTTCCGCAACGGGCGCTCGTGCTGGCTCTTCACGGCCGCTGCGCGCGACAGTGTTGCAGGCAAACGCGCCGATGAGGACGATACCGTCATCAAGCGCATGGCCACCTGGTTCGATCAGGAAACCATGCAGGTGCTCGCGCGCGAATACCGCATTGCGCACGACGCTGTCTTCCTGGAGTTCGACATCACCATCAAGGTGGAGAACACGTGGATGCAGGAGACGTTATTGCCCGTTACCGTCCACTACGACGGTGTGTGGGACATCCCGTTCAAGAAGCGCGAGATCGTACGCTTCGACCTGGCGATGGATCACTGGGCGGTGGTGCCGTAGTCGGAGCCGTCCTGCCGTTTGCCCACACGCTTTAGCGGGAACTCGCGGACGGCGGCCAGCACCAGCGGCACTTGCTCCACCACGGTATTGTTCGGCTCCAGCCCGAAAGCATCGCGGTCGTTGAGCGCGATGCCCTTCAGGAAGTAGTAGATGTCCAGCACCGCATCCTTGCGGAAATTGAACTCGTTCTCCACGCTCAGGATGCGCTCCGTGAGCACGTAGCAGATATCGGTGTGGAAGTCGCCCTTCTTGATGCTCTCGTACTTGCTGCGGAACTCCAGTTCGTGGTCCCGTTCCATCTCCTCCAGCACGCGCTTGAAGAGCATGTTGATGCGCGGTTGCACGCGGAAGCCCAGGTTGAAGTCCACGCGGATCACCTTATCGTCGATGAGCTCGCGCACCTGGTATTCCATGGTGTACGGCGCGTCGGTGTAGTTGACGTGCACGAACCAGTAGATGTCGGCGCGCTTCACTTTCCGCGCCAGGATGGAATCGATGATGTGCTTCTCCACCTCGGCCGTGGAGTTGGCCTTGGTGAGATAGACCAGGTGCGTGGCGTACTTCGTGATGTCCTTGTCATCGCTCAGGTCGCGCAGCGCCTGGGCATGGTCGGCCAGCGGGGTGAAGTCCAGGAAGCGGTTGGTGATCTTTCGGCCACGGTACCAGATGAACATGACGAGCAACAGTGCGGCCACGGCGATGATGAGGTACGGGCTGTGGATGATCTTCCGGCCATTGGCCACGAAGTTGGCGCCCTCCATGGTGAGGAAGAGCGCCATGGCCGCGAGCACCAGTGCCATGTGCCACTTGCGGTTGAAGCGCAGGTAGCCGAACAAGAGCAGTGTGGTCATGATCATGGCCACCACGATGAAGAAGCCGTATGCCGCTTCCATGTTACCACTGCTCTTGAAGTAGAGCATGACGCCCATGCAGCCCGCCCACAGGATCCAGTTGATGCTGGGGATGTAGATCTGCCCGCGCACCTCCGTGGGGAACTTCACCATGACGCGCGGCCAGAAGTTGAGCGAGATGGCTTCGTTGATCAGCGTGAACGATCCGCTGATGACCGCCTGGCATGCCACTACAGCGGCCATGGTGGCAATGGCCACGCCCACCAGCAGGAACCACTGCGGCATCAGTTCATAGAACGGGTTGTTGTGGCCCAGCACCTGCCCTTCGTGCTGGAGCAGCCAGCCAGCCTGCCCCATGTAGTTCAGCACCAAAGCGGTCTTCACGAACGTCCAGGTGGCCTGGATGTTCTGGCGGCCGCAATGGCCCATGTCATTGTACAGCCCCTCGGCTCCGGTGGTGCACAGGAAAACAGCCCCCAGCAACCAGAACCCTTCGGGATATTCGGTGAGCAGCCTCACGGCCCACACGGGGTTGAGGCTGTGCAGCACTTCGGGAACCTGCACCACTTGGGAGAGCCCCAGGATGAGCAGCATGCTGAACCACACCAGCATGATGGGCCCGAAAGCATAGCCCACCACCTTGGTGCCGAAACGCTGGAAGAAGAAGAGGAAGCTGATGATGCCCATCACCACGCCGATGGTGGTGGCGTTGCCCGGCGCGATGATGCCTTCGAAGGCCTTCACCCCGCCGAGACCCTCGATGGCCGAGGCCACGGAGATGGGGGGTGTAAGGATGCCATCGGCCAGCAAGGTGGCCGCGCCGATCATCGCAGGGATGTAAGCCCACTTGCCGTAACGCCGCACCAAGGTGTAGAGCGAGAAGATCCCGCCTTCACCCTTGTTGTCGGCGCGCAGCGTGATGATGATGTACTTCAGCGTGGTCTGCAGCGTGAGCGTCCAGATGATGCAGCTCAGCGAGCCCAGCACCAGCAACCTGCTGATGGGGGTGTGCTCGCCCACGATGGCTTTGAACACGTAAAGCGGCGACGTGCCGATATCGCCGAAGATGATGCCAAGGGTAACGAGCATGCCCGCCCAAGTGAGCGGGTGCGTGTGGGGCTTCGACTGGGGCATGGGGCAAGGGCGGTGCGAATGTGCGCATGATCAGTGCACGCACCGCGGTCTGACGTACGAAGGGCAGCAAGGCCACATCAACCGCATGGCAATGGGCGACTTGTCAGGCGGGTGCACCTTTGCTGTTCAGTGCCTGCCGCTCGCCGCTAGGAAACGCTCGGCGTCCAACGCGGCCATGCAGCCCGTGCCGGCGCTGGTCACCGCTTGGCGGTACACCTTGTCCGCCGCATCGCCGGCCACGAACACGCCAGGGATCTTCGTGCTGGTGCGGTCGGGATCGTGCTTCAGGTAGCCGGCGTCGTCCATATCGAGCCAGCCGGTGAAGAGGTCGGTGGCGGGTTTGTGCCCGATGGCCACGAAGAGGCCGGTGACATCGAGCTTGCGCTCCGCGCCGGTCTTGTTGTTGATGGCGATGAGGCCCTCCACGGCGTTGGCGCCCAGCACGTCCTTTACCTCGGTGTTGAAGAGCACCTCGATGTTTGGCGTGTGCTCCACACGGTGCACCATGGCTTTGCTGGCGCGGAACTCGCCCTTGCGCACCAGCATGTACACCTTGGGACAGAGCTTGGCCAGGTAGGTGGCCTCTTCGCAGGCGGTATCGCCCGCACCCACAAGAGCAACGGTCTGGCCACGGAAGAAGAAACCGTCGCAGACGGCGCAGGCGGTAACGCCGCCGCCCATGTCGCGCAGGCGCAGCTCGTTGGGCAGGCCCAGCCACTTGGCGCTGGCGCCGGTGCTGATGATGATGGTATCGGCGTGGATCTCGGTCTTCTCGTCCACCCACACCTTGTGCACCGGTCCGGTAAGGTCCACCTTGGTCACCCAGCCGCTGCGGATGTCGGTGTCGAAGCGCTTGGCCTGCGCTTTCAGGTCTTCCATCATCTCCGGGCCGCTGCGGCCGTTGGGGTAGCCGGGGTAATTGTCCACCTCGGTGGTCTGCGTCAGCTGGCCTCCGGGCAGGGGGCCTTCGATCATCACGGGCTTCAGGTCGGCGCGGGCGGCGTAGATGGCTGCTGAATAGGCGGCGGGGCCCGATCCGATGATCAGGCATTTGACGTGCTCGGGGGTGGTGCTCATTGTTGGGGGCGCGAAGCTAGCTCGGCACTCGACTGACCGGGGTCATGGTGCAAGCCGGATCGATCCCTCGCTCCCATCGGACCGGTGGTCCGGATCATGTCCGTCCGTCAGGGGCTTCCGCGGAACAAGAAAAGCGTTCCGACGTATGAGCGGCCACATCCGTCGATCATGAGAAACCTTTTCCTGCTCGTTCTGGCCCTGCCGAGCGCCGTGATGGCCCAGGGGATCAATGCCTACGCGGAGATCACGGCCGTGAGCGGTACGACGCTCACCGTGGGTAGTTCCTATGAAACGGTCACGTCGTTCGCGGCGGGCAAGGACATTGTGATCATGCAGATGCAGGACAATGTGATCGGCGCGAACACGGCCAACAACGCGAGCTTCGGCAACCTCAGCGCCATCCAGCAGGCTGGGCTTTACACGGTGCGAGAGATCGCTTCCGTGGCCCGTACGGGTCCCACCCTGATGTCCATAACGCTCACGGCAGTCCCAGGGGTGAGCTTCAATACGTGCGCCAACTGCAGGGTGCAGGCCATCACGTTCGAACTGCTCGGTGGCGGCGGCAACCACACGGTATCCTCCCCATTGGCCCCCGCATTGGCGTGGAACGGCACCTTGGGCGGTGTGCTGGCCTTCCAGGTCGGTGGTACGCTCACCGTTGCGGCGAACATCACGGCCGATGCGGTCGGGTTCCGTGGCGGTGCACGTGATCGCTTCAGCTACACCTCCCCGTGCAACACCACGGATTATGTGTGGAGCAGTACAGCGGCCGGCACCGAGTTCTTCGCATCGAAGGGCGAAGGCATTTACCGCAATACCAACACCGCGCTGGACGACGGTCGGGGCAAGATGATCAACGGTGGGGGCGGTGCCAACCAGATCAACGCCGGCGGCGGCGGTGGCGGCAATTTCACTGCAGGCGGCAGCGCTCCTTTGGGCTGGAGCTGCACGGGCGATGCCGGTGGCATCGGTGGCGTGGCGTTGGGCGGGCACGTGTCCGCTGGCCGTGTGTTCATGGGCGGCGGTGGCGGGGGCGGCGAGGGCAACGACGATGTATCGACCAACGGTGCCAACGGTGGTGGCATCATCCTCATCGATGCGGCACAAATGGTGACAACGGGCACATGCTCCGTGCGCATCTCGGCCGATGGCGGTACCGCTGCCAATTCGGGCAATGACGGGGCAGGTGCCGGTGGGGCCGGTGGCAGCATCGTGCTCCAGGTGCCTTCCTATTCGTTCTCCGCTGCATGTCCGCTCACCATACGCGCCAACGGCGGCAACGGCGGCAGCGTGAACTCCAGCACGCACGGCGGCGGTGGCGGTGGCGGGCAAGGAGCCATCGTCTTTTCCGGCCCTGTGCCCACCACGAACGTGGTCGTGCAAACGAACAACGGAACTGGCGGATGCGATCAATCGGGCTGCAGCAGCCGCGCCGGCAACGGATCGGGCACCAACGGTGCGGGCATTGTGCCGAGCAGCTCCGGTCCGTTGCCCATCGAACTGCTCGACTTCGCCGCACGCCCCGAAGGAGAGCACGTGCACGTACAATGGGCCACGGCCACCGAACGCAACAACGACCACTTCACCGTGGAACGCTCGCGCGATCTCGAGTTCTGGGAAACCGTGGTACAAGTGCCCGGAGCCATCAACAGTTCAGCCGAGCTGCGTTATGCCGTTCTTGATCCCGCCCCGCTTCCAGGGCTTTCCTACTACCGCTTGGTACAGACGGACACGGACGGCTCCGTGGAGGTCTTCCCCGCAGTGGCCGTGAACAGGAACGGGAGCGATGCACCTTTCGTCATGTACCCCAATCCCGCGAACGACCGCCTAACGGTGGTCTTTGCCGGCATGGATGCCACAACCGCGCTGCGCCTTGTGGATGAACTCGGCCGAACGGTGCCGCTGCCGTTGCGCATGTCCAGCGGCATGGCCGAGATCGACTTGTCCTTCCTGACGCCGGGCGTCTACACGGTGAGCTTGCAGCACGGCAACGCGCAACAAGCGCAGCGTTTGGTGGTGCGGCACTGATCCTACGCGTTCACAACGCGCTTCACGGCTCCGTGGGCAGCCCGGCATCCTGCCAGCCGGTGATGCCCGCTTGCATGCAGTACACATCGGTGAAGCCCAGGCCCACGGCGGTTCCGGCGGCCATGCCCGCAGCAGGGCACTCAGGGCTCCAGCAGTAGAACACCAGCGTACTCGACTTGTCGGCCGGGAGCAGCTCGGCGGTGATGGCGTCATACAGCAGCAGCTTGGCGCCGGGCACGTGCGCGAACGCATAGTTGTCGGCCTCGTTCACATCAATGATGTGCACCTGCTCCAACCGGTCCTTCAGCACCTGCGGTGCAATGTCCTTCACCTGGGCCGCGGCCTGTCCTGTTTACGCGGCTGCGCCCAGCACCATGCAGAGCGTGAACAGGAGCAGGATCAGGCGGTGCATGAACTCTTGGCCAGCGCGGGCCCAGTGCCGGCGACCGCGCGCGGCGCCCGGCAACGAACGTGAGCAGGGTGTGGGGTCCGTGGGCAACATGGGGTCGTGTGTTCTGTGCAACAAAGAGGCAGAGGACGGACCGAACGGACAATACCCACTTGGGGTGATACGCTCAGGGCTTGCCCAATAGCCCCCAGCGGAGGGCGAAGAGGACCCGCTGGGCAAAATGCGTTGGTGCATACCGTGGAAAACCACGGTTGAGCGGATGGGAAAAGCGGGTTGGTTTGTGGACCCCCCAAAAAAACATCTCACATGCCCGTCTCCCTTAAGCTCAAGAAAATCAAGGATCAATTGGCGTCGCTTGCGCCGATCCTGACCATATCAATTCTCCTCATTGCGTGCGGCGGTTCG